>JAQWMI010000013.1 GCA_029246865.1 Alphaproteobacteria bacterium | reverse complement strand
AAGTTTCATAAATTCTTCATAATTGAGCGAGCGAACTGGTCTTGTCGGTAAGATTAGAGAAAGAAAAAGTATTTCATTTGCGTAGATATTGCCAATACCAACAAAGTATTTCTGATCGAGGAGAAATTGCTTCACAGAGATATTCTTATTTGAGATATTGGTATAAATTTGTTTTATCTTAAAGTTATCTTGGAGGGGGTCATACCCATAATGATTAAAGAATTGGTCTACCATTTCTAAATTTGTCAATAAAAACATCATACCAAATCTTCTAGGATCGTTGAATACAACTAAAAAATTACTAAAAGTTAATCTTAAGTGATCATGCTTTTCACCACTATATGATTTGGGCAGAAATTTTAATCTGCCACTCATTCCTAAATGAATAATCAAATACATTTGTCCGGATAGTTCAATTACAATATATTTTGCAATTCTTTTGATATTTATAATTTTGCAATTAAGGATACTTGATAAGTCTTTAAGAGTTAAATTTTTCCTTAACTTTTTATCTGATTTTTTTATCTGAAGAATTTTTTTTCCTTTAACTTTTGATGATAAATATCTTATTGTGGTTTCAACTTCAGGGAGCTCAGGCATGTATAAAGACAATAAATTAATCGAATATAATGTAAAAGATATATTTGAAAAAGTTGCATCTCAAAAATATGACTTAATGAATGATATTATGAGCTTTGGAGTTCATAGACTTTGGAAGAAATATTATGTCAAATTGCTTGAAGAACTTCATAAACCTAATGAAAAAATTCTAGACATAGCTAGTGGCACGGGAGATATATTTCATTTGCTCAATCGTTCAAAGAATTTGTATGCAATTGATCCAATAAGTGAGATGCATTCTGTATCAAGAAAAAAAAACTCAAAAAAAATAATAGATTATGAGACTGGTATTGTAGAAAAAATGTCTTACCAAAACAATTATTTTCAGATGATTTCCTGTACATATGGTGTAAGAAATTTTGAAGATAGAAAGAAAGCCTTTAGTGAAATTGAGAGATGTTTAAAAAAAAATGGATATTTTTTATTTATGGAATTTGGTACTCCAAAAAGAGAACTACTTTTAAAACCTTATAAATTGTATTTAAATGATTGGCTTCCATTCATTGGAAGTATTGTTGCTAAAGATAGACATAGCTACAAATATTTAGCTGAAAGTATACAAAAGTTTCCTAGTCAACAAGACATTATAAAGCAAGTAGAATCAGCGGGATTAACTCATCAAAAAACTATTGATTTTCTTTCAGGCTCTAACAGCATATATATATTTAAAAAGTAATGAAAATTTTATTAATTATATCAAGTAGTGTCGGGTGCTATAAAGCTCTTGATCTAATTAGGATTATGCAGAAAAAAAATATCGACTTTGAAATTATTGCTACTAAAAATACATTCCAATTTATTTCAAAACTATTAATTGAAGGTATCAGTAAAAAAAAAATCTATTCAGAATTATTTGATTTAGATATGGAGCAAAACATAGGTCACATAGAATTAGCAAGAAATAATACTCATATTGTAGTTTACCCAGCAACTGCAAACATTGTTTCTAAATTTTCTCAAGGAATTTGTGATGACTTGGCATCTACCTGTATGATCGCAGCTAATAAAACCATTTATTTTGCACCTGCGATGAATAAAGAAATGTGGGCAAACCCCGTTATTCAAAAAAATGTAAATCATTGCTCAGAAAATGGTCATATTTTTATCGGTCCTGATACGGGGGTACTTGCCTGTGGAGAATATGGGAGTGGCAGGTTAGTCGAACCAACAGAGATATTAGATCAACTTAAATAATTGAAATCTGCACTCATTACTATTGGCGCAACTAGAGAATATATAGATCCGGTTCGTTATATCTCAAATGAATCATCAGGCTTACAGGGTATGGCCATTATTGAACATCTTATTAAAAATAAAATTAAAACTGTTTGTTTATGCGGACACATATCAGCTGAAAAGATTGTTTCTCCATATATAAAATATATCAACGTCACCAATGCCAAAGATATGCTTAAAGCAGCAAAAAAATATTCTAGTGTAGATATAGCAATATTTAATGCTGCAGTTTCTGATTATAGAGTAAAAAAAATTAGTCTTACAAAAATTAAAAAACAAGAAAATTTAGTTTTAAGTCTAATTAAAAATCCTGATATTTTATTATCAATTTCCTCAATGAAAAAAAGACCAAAAATAGTTGTTGGATTTGCTTATGAGACAAATAATTATAAAACTTATGCCAAAAAAAAACTAACTGATAAAAATTGTGATTATCTCGTTTTAAATTATCCATATGAAGATAATAAAATTTTTTCAAATAAGAAAAATAATGGTCTTATATTAGATCGAAATTTAAAATGGACTAATATTGGCAATGTAACAAAGAAGAGTTTTGCAAAAAAAATCATTCAACATATAATTTCTAATTCAAATGACTGATATTACAAATACTACAATTAAAGTAAAAGTTTTAGATAATTCTATAACTCTTCCTAAATACGAGACTGTCAGCAGCGCAGGAATGGACATTAGAGCATTCATACCTGAAGGGAAAATCGAAATTGAATCGCAAGAAAGCAAGCTAATTCGAACTGGTCTTTGTTTAGAAATACCAAAAGGATATGAAGTTCAAATACGTCCTAGAAGTGGTCTTGCGCTAAAGAATGGTATTACTGTCTTAAATTCACCAGGAACAATTGATGCTGACTATAGAGGTGAACTTAGAGTAATTTTGATTAATCATAGCGCTGATAGATTTTTAATCACAAATGAAATGCGTATTGCACAAATAGTGGTAGCTCAATTTTCAAGGGTAGATTTATTGGAAGTAGAAAATCTCTCTGAGACAGATAGAGGGGAAGGTGGATTTGGATCAACAGGAACTAAATGAAAATCAAGTCATAGAGGAATTTGGCAGACAATTATTAGTTCCAGGCATTTCGGAAGCGGGACAAAATAATCTCTTAAAAAAAAATATTTTATTAATTGGACTTGGAGCTTTAGGAACTATCGCATCTCAATATCTTGTAAGAGCCGGGATTGGCTCAATTACTCTTTTAGATTTTGATAGAGTTTCACTTTCTAATCTTCACCGGCAAATTAATTATAATAAGAATGATATTGACCAATATAAATCAGAAATATCAAAAACAATATTATCAAATATCAATAGTGTGACAAAAATTGATCAGTATCCAATTTCATTTGAATCTTTTTTAGAAATGAATGACTTTGATAATATAGATTATATTTTTGATTGTTCTGATAATTATGTAACAAAAACTAATAGTTCATTATTTGCTAAATCTAAATCAATTGCTTATAGCTCTATTTCTATTAACTCAAGTGAAGGTATTTTTTTTTCTCAAAGTTATTTAAAAGAAAACAATTCTTATTGTTTTAAATGTTTATTTCCAAATATTGATGAAACAAACCATAGATGCTTAAATAGTGCAATGATAGGTCCTGTAGCGGGGTTTGTCGCTAGTCTTGCTTGTAGTAAAATAATACTTGAACTAGCTAAGACAAATCCTGAAATGAAGAATGAAATTTTATTAATTGATCTTTTGACTTCAGATATAAACAAATTACAATTGAACAAATCTAATTGCAATCACACTGATGAATAATTTTACCCATAAATCAAATTTTTCTTATGAAGAGCTTATTGAGTGCGGTAAAAGTAATATTTTTGGACCTGGCAATGCTCAATTACCAGCTCCACCAATGCTTATGTTTGATAGAATCACAGAAGTAAATACCACGGGTGGCACATTTGAAAAAGGTGAAATAGTTGCAGAAATGGATGTTAATCCTGATTTATGGTTTTTTAAATGCCATTTCTTAGGAGATCCCATTATGCCTGGTTGCTTGGGTTTAGATGCATTATGGCAGATGTTAGGTTTTTATTTAGGATGGCTCGGCTACCCAGGTAAAGGGAGAGCACTTGGTGTTGGAGAAATTAAATTTGTTGAAGAAGTGAAACCAGATAAAAAATTAATTACATACAAAGTTAACATTAAAAGAGCAATGAATAAAAAAGGTTTATCTATTGGTTATGGAGATGGACAAATACTTCATGAAAATAAAATTATCTATCATGCAAATGATTTAAAAGTAGGACTTTTTAATGAATAGTAAAAGAGTTGTTATTTCTGGATACGGGATTGTTTCATGTATTGGTAATAATAAATCTGAAGTATTAAAAAGCTTAAAGGAAGTTAAGTCAGGCATAACTTTTGAAAAAGAATATGAAGAGCTTGGTATGAGAAGTTATGTTCACGGAAAACCAACTATTGATCTTGATGAAGCTGTAGATAGAAAAATTTTAAGATTCATGGGAACTGGAGCTGCTTATAATTATGTTGCAATGCAAGAAGCAATAGAACATTCAGGACTAGATAAGAGTTTAGTTTCTAATATTAATACAGGATTGGTGATGGGGTCTGGCGGACCTTCAACTTATCAACTTCAACAAGCGTTTGATATAGCTAGAGAAAAAGCTCCAAAAAAAATTGGTCCGTATATGGTCACAAGAGCAATGTCTAGCACGAACTCAGCAACTCTAGCTACACCATTTGGAATTAAAGGAGTTAATTACTCTATCAGCTCTGCTTGCTCCACAAGCCTACATTGTATCGGTAATGCTTATGACCTTATTAGACATGGTCAACAAGAAATTGTATTTGCTGGTGGTGGAGAAGAAACTCACTGGACTATGTCAATTTTGTTTGATGCCATGGGAGCGTTATCTAGCAAATATAATGACAATCCATCAATTGCCTCTCGTGCTTATGACTCAGAGCGTGATGGTTTTGTTATCGCTGGCGGTGCCGGCGTAGTAGTTGTCGAAAGTCTTGAAAGCGCTCAAAAAAGAGGAGCTACTATTTATGCTGAAATTAAAGGTTTTGGAATGACTTCTGATGGACATGATATGGTTCAACCTTCAGGGGAAGGAGCTGTAAGATGTATGCAAATGGCAACTCAGGGCGGAGATGTAGACTACATAAACTCTCATGGCACATCAACTCCGGTTGGAGATATGATTGAACTACAATCAATCAAAGAAGTTTACGGTGATAATATTCCACCCATAAGTTCTACTAAATCTTTAACTGGTCATTCTTTAGGCGCTACTGGGGCTCAGGAAGCAATTTACTCTCTATTAATGATGGAAAATAACTTTTTAGTTGAGTCAGCTAATATTTCAGAATTAGATGCAAATGCCAAAGATATGAACATTATTCTAGAATCAAAAAATGATATTGAAATTAACTCAATCTTATCGAATAGTTTTGGTTTTGGTGGAACTAACGCTTCTATCTATTTGACAAAATTTAATGAGTAAACTTTTAGAAGGTAAAAAAGGTCTTGTAATTGGAATTGCAAATGATCATTCAATCGCCTGGGGTATAACAGATAATCTTTGCAAAGAAGGTGCTCAAGTTTTTCTCACCTATCAAAATGATGCAATTAAAAAAAGGGTTGACCAACTTTCTCAAAATATTGATTGTTTAGGTATCTTTCCTTGTGATGTCTCTTCAACGGAATCAATTGAAAAATTAAAAGATTCAATTGACACTAAAATTGATTTTATTGTTCATGCTGTGGCATACTCAGATAAAACTGAACTGGGTGGAAAATATTTAGACACTTCAAAAGATAATTTTCTACAAACTTTACATATTTCTGCTTTTTCTTTGACAGAAATTACTAAAATTTTTATGCCTTTATTAAATGATAATGCTTCTATTATGGCGCTTAGTTATTACGGGGCAAAAAAATATATGCAAAGCTATAATGTAATGGGTGTTGCAAAAGCTGCTCTTGAGACTTCAATAAAATATCTTGCTGTTGATATGGGAGATCGAGGTATTAGAGTTAATGCAATTTCTGCAGGTCCAATGAGAACCTTAGCTGGTGCAGTAATAAAAAAATCCAGACAAATTTATAGTTATACAATTAAGAACTCTCCTATAAAGAAAGCTTTAACATTAGATGATGTAGGAAAGTCAGCTGTTTATTTAGTCAGTGACCTCTCTAAAGGGGTCACTGGTGAAATCTTATATGTAGATAATGGATATAATAAAATAGGTATGAGTTTAGAAGACGCCTAATTAGACTTCTTTCATACTAAGTTTTACTTTACCAGATCTGTCAACATCAAGTACCTTAACTTGAACTTCTTGGCCCTCAGATAGAACATCAGCAACATTAGCGACTCTTTCTTGAGAGATTTGGCTAACATGTAGTAGTCCGTCTTTAGCTCCTAAGAAATTTACAAAGGCTCCAAATTCAACAATTTTTACAACTTTACCGTTATAAATTTTGCCAATTTCTGGTTCCGCTATAATATCCATAACCATCTGCTTAGCCATATTAAGTGACTCAGCATTGTTTGAGGCAATTTTTACTTCGCCTTCATCGCTTACTTCAATTTTAGCCCCTGATACCTCTACCATATTTCTGATAACTTTACCGCCTGAACCGATAACTTCTCTGATCTTATCTTTTGGTACAATTACCGTTTCAATTTGAGGTGCATGTTCTGAAAACTTACTTCTCTTTTCAGAGATAGTTTCATTCATCACAGCTAAGATATGTTTTCTTCCACCAGCTGCCTGGTTGAGAGCAATCTCCATAATCTCTTTTGTGATACTTGTTATCTTAATATCCATTTGCAGAGATGTAATTCCATCAACAGTTCCTGCAACTTTAAAGTCCATATCGCCAAGATGATCTTCATCTCCAAGTATGTCACTAAGAACTACAAAATCTTCACCCTCTTTAATCAAACCCATAGCAATTCCACCAATGTGTTTTTTAATAGGGACTCCTGCAGCCATTAATGAAAGAGAAGTTCCACATACAGATGCCATAGAACTTGATCCATTTGATTCTGTTATTTCAGATACGATTCTTAGAGTATAAGGAAAATCTGTTTTAGATGGTAACATTGGATTAATTGCTCTCCATGCTAATTTACCATGACCCACTTCTCTTCTACTTGTAAAGCCAGATCTTCCTACTTCTCCGACAGAGTATGGAGGAAAATTATAGTGAAGCATAAAATGCTGTTTGCTCATAGGATCTAAGGAATCAATCATTTGCTCATCATCGCCCGTACCAAGAGTTGCAACAACTAAAGCCTGCGTTTCACCTCTTGTAAATAAGCTAGAACCGTGCGCTCTTGGAAGAATATCTAACTCACAAGTTATATTTCTTACTTCATCAAGCTTACGACCATCAATTCTTTTTTTACTTTTGATAATATCACCACGAACTACATCTTTTTCAATATTTTTAACAATAGTGATAGCAGCAAGTTTTTGTTCATCTTCAATACCCTCTAAAACAGAAGATCTGATAGAATCTAGCTTTTGACTTCTTTCCTGCTTATCAGTTAATCCATATGCACCTCTAATATCTTCAGAAATTTTTGATGAAATATCGTTTTTTAGAGTTTCATAAAATTCTGGAAGTTCAGGTACATCAAATTTTTTAACATCAACTTTAGATGCAAAATCTTTAACATTGGAAATGAATTCTTGATAAAAGGCATGGCCTGTATTAACAGCGTCTAGCATAGTTGATTCAGGCAACTCTTTAGCTTCAGACTCAACCATAAGCACACCTTCATCAGTTCCCGCTACTACAAGATCAAGACTTGAGTTTGCTAAATCTTGAATAGTCGGATTGATGACAAGTTTATCATCGATATAACCTACCCTTGCAGCACCCAAAACTCCCTGAACTGGAAGACCTGAGATTGCCAATGCAGCACTAGTTGCATACATTGCAATGATGTCGGGATCCACAACTCCATCATAAGATAGAACAGTTAACTGAATCTGCGTCTCATTTTTAAAATTTTTATGGAATAGAGGTCTAACAGGACGGTCAACCAAACGACAAATTAATGTTTCTCTTTCAGTTGGTCTTGCTTCTCTTTTAAAAAATCCACCAGGAATTTTACCTGATGCATAATATTTTTCTTGATAATTTACAGTTAAAGGAAAAAAATCAATGTCTGGCTTTTGTGTTTTTGCTGCACAAATATTTGCCATTACTACCGTATCACCACAGTATACTAAAACAGAAGCGTCTGCCTGTTTAGCTACCCTATTTGTTTCAAGTGTGATGTCGTTTTCGCCGTGTTTAAATTTATGTTCAATTTTGGTCATAATACTCTTTCTGCCTTCTTCTAAGGACTTACTTTTTTCTTAATTTTAGTTTATCTGCTACTTCATTATATTTTGTAACATCTTTATTTTTTAGATAAGTCATTAGTCTATTTCTTTTACCAACCATCATTAAAAGTCCTCTTCTTGAATGAAAATCTTTTTTATGAATTTTGATATGTTCAGTTAAAAGATTTATTTTTTTTGTAAAAAAATAAATTTGAGCTTCAGCTGAGCCAGTATCTTTATCTGTTCTTGCTATATCTTTTAGTTCTAATGCTTCTAAATTCGACATCGTAACTCCTTTCAAAAAGTTAGTTCACATCTATCCAGGATGTCGTCCAGAATAAATGGTTATAATTCGGCTATCTAAATCATTTATATGAGAAAAATCAAGGATATTCTCAAAATCCAAACTGTCAGACAGGTTAAAGCCCCCTATTTTGGTCCTTATTATATTCATTGCCATTCCCATATCACCTAGAGATTTAGAAAATTCTTCTGCAAAAGAACGAACATAAAAGCCTGTTTCACATTCAATATTGACGTCTAAATAATTGTTACTCTGTTTAAGAATTTTTAAAGAGTCAATATTGACTTGTTTATATTTATCTTCTTGAACCTCTTCTTTTCTAGCTAATTCGTAAAAATTTTTTCCTTTTATTTTATGAGCTGAGAATATAGGAATTTTTTGTTGATATGTTCCTATAAATTTTTTAAGTATTTCTAATCGCTTGTCTTTGGAATGACTAGGATTTTGATATTTAATATAACGCCCTTCTATGTCTTGGGTTTTAGTCTCAGCACCAAAAAAAATTCTTACTTGATAAGTTTTATTTTTTAAATGCATTTCAGAAATAAGTTTAGTTGCTTTATTAATGGCAATTAATAAAAGCCCAGATGCGAGTGGATCAAGAGTGCCAGCAAAACCAATTTTACTAAATTTATATCGAAATTTTAACTCTCTTATCACACCAAAAGACTCGATTCCTTCTGGCTTATTAATAAGCAACCATCCACTTGGAGTAAAAATATGTTTCAATATTTTCTATTACAGTTGATCAATTAGCTGTTGAACTTTTATTGATTCTTTATATGGCTCATCAACATAGAGTGAAATTTTAGGAATATATTTTGAGGTCATGGTTTTAGCAATTATTTCTTGCATTTTTCTGGTATATTTTTTTTTAAATTTCTCAAATTCTATGTCTTTAATATTATGAACAAGTAAAATTTTTGCAAATCTTAGATCTTTGCTCACTTTCACGTCTGTGATTTCCATTCTTAAGGTAGGGAATTCAATAAGAAATTCTTTATGGGTGACTATGTACTCTGCTATTAATCTTTTGATAGTGAGTTCAATTTTTTGTGTTCTAAAACTAGGTTTATTGTGCAAATTATAATTCTTTTTGAATTTGTTTTGTAATATAAAACTCTATTTCATCTTTTACAATTATATCGGAATAGTCTTTAAAAGATATACCACACTCATAATTTTCTTTCACTTCTTTCACGTCATCTTTAAATCTTTTTAATGATCCTACTTCGCCTTCATGAATAATTTTACCATCACGCACTAATCGAATTTTAGCAGCATTCGCAACATATCCATTAGTAACATAACAGCCTGCAATTGTTCCAAGTTTTGATGAATTAAATGTGTCTCTCACTTCAGCGTGACCTATTATTTCTTCTTTCGTATCAGGACTGAGTAATCCAGAGAGCAACTTAGTCATGTCATCGACTAGTTCATATATGATTGAATAATATCTAATATCCACTTTATCTCTTTTTGCAATTGCTCTTGCTTGAGGAATAGCACGGATATTAAATCCTATGACCAAACCTTCAGCGGAACCCGCTAGACTTACATCACTTTCATTAATTGCTCCAATTGCACTATGAACTACATTGATTGTAACTTCGTCATTTCCTATTTTTTCTAATGATGAGACTATCGCCTCTAAAGAACCTTGAACATCAGCCTTAACAATAATTGGCAATTTTTTAATATCACCCTTAGAGATATTAGACATCATTTCTTCTAGAGATGATTTCTTAACAGATTCTTTACTTTCAAGTAATTTTTGTTCTTTAACTTTTTCTGTAATTTCTTTTGCAGCCTCTTCATTAGGCATTGCATATAAAGTATCACCAGCAGATGGTATTGAGTCAAAGCCTAGAACCTCAATAGGCATACCTGGAGTTGCTTGTTTTACTTTTTCTCCTCTTTCATTTAGTAAGGCCCTTACCTTTCCAAAAGCAGGTCCACAGGTAAAATGGTTTCCTTCAGTTAGTGTTCCATTATTTATAATAATCGTTGCCACAGGGCCTTTACCAGTTTCTATTTTCGATTCAACGACAATGGCCTCAGCTAATTTATCATGTTCGACATTTAAATTTAAAATATCCACTTGCAATAAAATGTTATCGAGTAGTTTATCAAGGTTAATTTTTTTTAAAGCAGATATCTCTGTTTCTAAAACATCGCCCTGATAACTTTCCACAACAATTTCATGCGTTAAAAGATCGTTACGAACTTTATCTGCGTCTACATCGGGTAAGTCTGTTTTATTGATTGCTAATACTATGGGAACTTTAGCAGTTTTTGCATGTGAAATAGCTTCAATAGTCTGAGGTTTCACACTATCGTTTGCGGCTACCACTAGGACAACTACATCTGTTAAGTTAGCTCCTCTTGAACGAATATTTGTAAATGCTGCATGGCCAGGCGTATCTAAGAATGTTATCGTGCTGTCTTTATGCTTAACTTGGTAAGCGCCAATATGTTGAGTTATTCCACCTGATTCTTTTGCTGTTACATTTGTATTTCTTAATGCATCTAGTAAAGAAGTTTTACCATGATCAACATGGCCCATAACCGTAACGATTGGTGGTCTAGGTTTAATACTTGATTTATCAGTTTTTTGATATCCGGCAATAATTTCATTTAGACTAATAGAGGCTTTTCGATTAGGAGTATGCCCAAAGTCTGCAACTATTAATTCTGCTGTATCCCCATCGATATATTGATTTGCTGTTGCCATTATTCCACTTTTCATTAATGATTTTATAACATCACCTGTTTTCTCTGACATTCTGCTAGCTAACTCTTGAACTGTAATTTTAATAGGGATATCGACATCCCTTATTATTTTTGAGCTACTTGTAAGACTAGGTTTATATTTGGTTTTTTGTTTTTCTCTTGCTCTTTTTACTTTTGATAAACTTGGAAGTTTCTCGTAATCAGGCTCTCCCTCTAGTAGATTATTAACAGCTAAAGACGATAATTTTTTTTGAAAACCTGAAGCATTAATGGTCAACTTTTTTCTAATAGGTGCTGCAGGAGATTTAGATGTTGGATTATTAGACTTAGGTGCGGGTTTAGAGACCTTTGTTGTAGTGGATGGTTTGTTATCTTTATTCATATAAATTCTATACTAGTCTAAATAAATTTCTCTTGCATCCATAATAATCTTCTCAGCAACAGCCTTATCTATTTGTCTGTACAGAATTCCATCCTTGCCAATAAGTTCATCGGTAGAAAGGTCTGCAAGATCTTGTCTTGTCATAATTTTCTCATCAATAAGGATTTTTAGAATTTTATTATCAAACTCATCAATTGTTTTTAAATATTCCTCAACAGCTGACTCATCTATTAATTTTTGTAAATTTAATTTTTCATTTTCAACGTATTGAGATGCTCTAGAGTGTATTTCGATAGCCAATTCTTCATCAAATCCTTCAATTTTTTGAATATCTGCTACGTTAGCATTATTGATTTTTTCAACACTATTATAACCTTCAACAACTAAAAGTTGGGCTATCATATCCTCTAAGTCCAATTTTTCAGCAAAAAGTTCAGTTACAGTTTTAAATTCTGCTTGACGACGTTCGGTATCTTCTTTTTCGGTAAGAATATCAATTTCTAGACCTGTTAAGATTGAAGCAAGCTTTACGTTTTGACCTCTTCGTCCTATTGCAATGCTCAACTGATCTTCTGGAAGAACTACCTCAACTTTGTTGGAACCAGGAAACTCATTAACTTTTGCAACTTCTGCTGGAGCAAGAGCGTTCATAACATATCTTGATTGGACTTCTGACCAATTCACAATATCAATTTTTTCACCTTGCAGTTCATTAACAATTGCCTGCACTCTAGAGCCTCTCATACCAACACATGCTCCGACAGGATCTATGGATTTATCATTAGCACGAACAGTAATTTTTCCTCTACTACCAGGATCTCTTGCAACTGACATGATTTCAATTTGTCCTTCATATATTTCAGGAACTTCTTGAACAAAAAGTTTTGCCATAAATTGAGGATGAGTTCTTGATAAAGAAATTTGATGACCCTTGACTTCTTCTTTGATGTCAAAAAAATATGCTCTGATACGATCTCCATTTTTAAAATTTTCTCTAGGAATAAGTTCATCTTTTCTAAGAAATCCCTCGGCTTTTCCTAAATCTACAATAATGTTTCCAAATTCAATTCTTTTTACAATTCCAGATAATACTTCTCCAACCTTATCTTTATAATCATTGAATTGTCTTTTCTTTTCAGCTTCACGGACTCTAGTGTAAATAACTTGTCTAGCCATATTAGCAGTCACTCTTCCAAAACTTACAGCTGGAAGTTCTATATGAATTTGGCTTCCTATTGAAGCTTCAGCATCATGTTTTTTGGCTTGTTCTAATAAAATTTGATTTGATTGCAGAACTGGATCAATTGTTTCTACAACATCTTTGATGTGTGTTAATTTAAAATTACCTGTGAATCTATCAATCACAGCTTTAATATTATTTTCTAATCCGTACTTAGATTTTGCAATTATTTCAAATGACTCTTCCATAGCTTGCATAACTATATCTAATTCAATTCCTTTTTCTTGCGAGACAATGTCTGCAACTTTTAATATTTCATTTTGGTTTAACATGTTTTAAATTCTGGTTAAAAAAAAAGGCGGGCTAACCCACCTTATGGTTAATTACTTTTACGAACGCTAAAATAGAATAATTTACTATTTTTGTCTAAGGCTTTTTTCTCATATTTAGTACCAATTGCATTGAAAACGCTATATTGCCACATATCTGGGGTCTTTATATTAGTTTTGAAGCCATATTTAGAAACTAAAATGAGAGCATCAAGAAAATAATCGCCATGATCGGTAGCAAATTCCAATGTCGATTCAGGTTTCATTGCTGGTAGAATTTGTTCCAAAAGACTAGCACTAAATGTTCTTCTTTTTTTTTGTCTCGTTTTAGGCCAAGGGTCTGGGAAAAAAACTCTTACAGTATCTAGAGAATTAATTGGAAGATGAGTAACTAGACTTTGAATATCATTATGAAAGACAAATAAATTTTTTAGTTTATGTTCTGACTGATAGCGAGCAGCACGAAGGACGCCGTCTATAAAAATATCACAACCTATAAAAGTTTTATCTAAATCTTCCGATGCATCTTTAGATATTTTTATCCCATCACCTATTCCTATCTCAAGAACTAAAGTTTTATCTATGATTGATTGAAAAAAAGCATTTGTAGGATCAAATAATAAATTTTGAAATCGAGATAGTCTTTGAAAAGACTTGCCTTGTTTTCTGCCAAAATATTTACCTTCTGATACGGTCATAAAGAATTCCTAACATATACATTAATAAGATTAATATAATTGCGATATTTAGAAAAGGTTTACATTCTTGCTTATTAGAAGATTTGAAAATATTAAAGTTGATATAACCTTTTTCGTTATTATTAATTTTATCTAGAATTTGGCCATTAGCATTTACGACTGCAGAGATACCAGATGGTGTAGATCTTACTAAAATCATATTTTGCTCAACACTTCTTAATAGGGAATTTTTAAAATGCTGGCTTGGCCCAATATAATTACCAAACCAAGAGTCATTAGATATTTGTAATATGAAATCTGTTTTACAAATATTATTATTAATACGTGAATAGTCAAAAATTGACTCAAAACAAATCATTGGACTAACAATAAAATTTTTATTTAAGTTTATATGATTATTTTCTTCTCCCTTAGAAAAGCTAAGACCCATATCTAAAAATTTACTAATTTTGTAACCATCAAAAGGTATATATTCACCAAAGAGAACTAATTTTTGCTTATCATACGACTGCTCAACATCTCCCTTGTTATTAATGTAATACATTCGGTTATACAGCTTGTCATTTGTAAGGGCATTAGCTCCTAGGATAAGATTTTGATTATTTGATAATAAATTTCCAATTCTTTTTAAAAGAACTTTTTTGTTATTAAGATCAAGGTTTAATGCGCCTTCTGGCCAAATAATTAGATCAGTATTTGGATGCTCTCGAAGTGCTTCTTTTGTATGTTTTTCGTAAATTTCTATCTTTTTTATTATTGAAAAATTGACTAATGACTCTTTAATATTAGGTTGAACGATGAGTATGGAAATTGAATCGCCATCTATATCATAAAATTTATCTTTACTAAATGATATGAGCTGTAGGCTATACACAACAAGTATGAGTAAGGAGCACAACAAAAGAATAATTTTTTGCTTATTAAAAAGACCATAAAGAAAAAGAGCTATTAATAAATGATTGATAATACCAAATCCATAAATTCCAATAAACTGTATAATTTTCAAAATATATAAATTATTCACCCAAATAATTGATGATGGATTCCAAGGAAAACCACCTAACAAAAATTCTTTAATTATTGAAACTAAAGTTAAGGAAAGAGGTAAGAGTATTATTCTAATATTTCTTTGATTAACAATCTTATTAAGCAATCCAATAAAAAAGATATTTAACAAAGCTAAAAAAATTGATAGTAAAAAAATCATCAAAATTCCTAGCACAATATATAATGCCCCTCCTGTTTGAAAAGACTGCGATATCCACGAAAGTGAAAAAAAATAATTAAGAAAAAAGAATAGAAAAAGTAATTTTAAATTAAAACTTTTTTCACCAAGGTATAAGTAGAAAATTATTGTAAAAGAAAGAAAATAAAAAGGTGTGATAGATAAAGGAGGAGTTGATAAGAAATAAAAAAAAGAAGCTAAAGGTATTAAGATATAGAAATAATTTTTTTTCGATAACACACTATTTGGCTTTCACACCATGCACGATTACTTCTAAAACTTTTCTTGTGGAAGCTTTGAAGATAGTAAATGAAAGTCTTTTATTAATTTTAAACTTCTCATTTTTTTTCGGTATTCTTCCTGCGATATTGAAAATAATGCCACCAATTGTTCCAACATCTTCTTTTAAATTATCTGGAATTTGCATACCAAATTCTCTTTCAAAATCATCAACAAGCATGGCAGCATCCATAATAAGTTTTTTATTTTTCACATGGTATAGAGGATCTTCTTCACTATCGTGCTCGTCTTCAATTTCTCCAACAATCTCTTCAACTAAATCTTCAATTGTAACTAATCCAGCAATAGAGCTATATTCGTCAATCACCATAGCCAAATGCGTGTTTTTCTTTTTCATTTTTTGCAATAAATTAAAGACAGGAGTTGTAGATGGTACAAAAAGTACCTCCCGCATTAAAGATTGTATTTTAAATGATTTTAAATTGATTTTCTTGAAAAGATCTTTGATATGCACCATTCCAAGGCAGTTATCTAAATCACCTCTTACTACAGGCATTCTAGAATGAGCCTCTTTGTTGATGATTTTAATAAGTTTTTCTTTTTTTATATTTTCATCAATGAAAACAATTTCACCTCGTGGGACCATGACGTCATCAGCAACTTTTTTATGAACATTGAGTAAATTATTAAAGATTTTTTTTTCTTCTATTTTTGCTATTCCTGAAGTGTCAGATGTGGCTGATATAAGATTAATAAGCTCAGATTTAAAAGTATCATCTTTAATTAGATCTTTTAGTAATTTAAGAGTTAAGTTTTTTTTAAGTTTCATGAGTTGCCTTTAATCCTAAGTTAATCATACAAATGTTTTCTAACATCCTCATAGTCTCTCTATTATTTTTATCATAATGGCTGAATTTAAATAAATGAAGCATACCGTGAACCATTAACATAAAAAAACTTTGTGATGAATATTTTCCATTTTTGACAACGTAACTTTCTGTAATTGCTATATCTCCAGAGAAATTAATATCACCAAAAGAAATTACATCTGTAATTTTATTTTTCCCTCTAAAATTTTTATTTAGTGATCGAATTTCTTCATCATCAACGATCTTAATACAGATTTCTGATGAACCCTCAATGTAGTGAAGGGACTGAAAATATGTTGAAAGTATAGAAAGTTGTTTTTTAGAATTTTTAATAAATTCATTAAATTTTTTATCACCCATGAAAGAAATCTTTAGTTTTTTATTTTTAATAATCAAAATTAAAATTTATTTATCGTAAGCATTAATAATTTTTTCGACTAATCCGTGACGACAAACATCACTACTATTTAAATGAACAAAACCTATGTCTTTGACTTTTTCTAATTTTTCCATTGCATCCATCATTCCACTTTTAGCATTATCTGGAAGATCTTTTTGACTCAAGTCCCCTGTAATAACCATTTTGCTGTCTTGACCTAATCTTGTTAAAAACATTTTCATTTGGGTCGGTAATGTATTCTGTGCCTCATCTAAAATGATAAAAGATTTATTTAAGGTTCTTCCTCGCATGAAAGCTAAAGGTGCTATCTCAATGGCATTGTTTAATACTCGACGGTCCACTTCTTCTCCTGGCATCATTTCATATAAAGCGTCATACAAAGGTCTAAGGTATGGGTCAATTTTTTCTTTCATATCTCCTGGTAAAAAACCCAATCGCTCACCAGCTTCAACAGCTGGCCTTGATAAAATTAATCGATTAATTTTACCCTGAACAAACAGACTCACACCATAAGCAACTGCCAAGTAAGTTTTACCAGTTCCAGCAGGACCTATCGCGAAAACAATATCTTTCGTCTGAAGTTCACGTACCAGTTTTTCTTGATTTTTTGTTTTAGGGTAAATAGCTTTTGATTTTGTAGCTATCATATATTTATTATCCTGTTCAATTTGTTCTTTTACATAATCAGGTTTAGCTAAATCAATATTTAGTTCCAGATCTTCTTGAGAGATATCTTTATTTTTGAGACGTTTATAGAGTCCTTCTATTATAAAGTATGCTTTTTCAACCGGGTCTCTTTTACCTTTAATAGATAAGAAATTACCCCGATTATAAAGTTTAACTTGAAATTTACCTTCAAGCGCCTTTAAATTTTTATCATGTGAACCAAAAAGAGAGACTAAGAATTGATTATCATCAAATTCTAACTGTTTTTGATGAGTGCTAGGTGTAACTGTACTCAAACTTCTGCTTTTCCAATAAGGGAATGAACTGATATGTCAGTAATCTGTACGGGTACAATATCGCCAATAATATTAGGATTTCCAGGTATTGCAACACTTTGATTAAATTCAGACTTTCCTTTTACTTGTCCTTTATATTTTCCAGAACTACTTATAAGAACATCTAACCTTTTTGATAGAAATTTCTTGTTAAAATCAATTTGCTGTTGATCAAGAGTGGTTTGCATTATTTTTAATCGATCATCTT
>JAQWMI010000012.1 GCA_029246865.1 Alphaproteobacteria bacterium | reverse complement strand
CGGTTTGAGTGTTGCTGGAATGGCAGTAGGAGCTACTATAGCTATCCCCGAAATGTTAAAAAGAAATTATGATAAAAGAATGATTACGGGTGTTGTTCAGGCTGGAAGCTCTTTGGGTATTTTAATTCCACCAAGTGTAGTGGTAGTTTAATATGGAATGATAGCAAGACAACCTGTCAGTAAACTTTGGTTAGCTGGGGTTGTGCCTGGCTTAATGATGGCATCTCTTTTTATTCTTTATATCTATATTAGATGTAAGCTTCAGCCAGAATTAGGTCCCGCACTTTCAAAAAAAGAAAGAGAAATTTCTTTTATTGAAAAACTAAAATTACTCAGAGCGGGCATTATTCCTTTTGCTATTTTTTTTGTAATGACAGGTCTCTTTGTAATGGGAATAGCAAGCCTAGTCGAATGTTCTGCTGTTGGCGCTTTAGCTGCAACTATTGCTGCCTTCTTTAAAGGAAGACTGAATAGAAAAATGATTGATGGAGTTTTAAAAAAAACCTTAGGAGTATCTTGTATGTTTATGTGGATCATACTTGCGGCTCTTTGTTTTGGAGCGGTCTTTGATGGCATTGGAGCTGTAAAAGCTATTGAGAATTTATTTATTGAAAGGTGGAATTTGAGTCCTTGGGGTGTTTTAATCATGATGCAATTATCTTATATTTTAATGGGAATGTTTTTAGATGATACTGCTATGCTAGTTATCGTAGCTCCCCTATATGTCCCATTAATTATATCTCTTGGCTTTAATCCTATTTGGTATGGGGTTTTATATACAATTACTTGTCAAATAGCTTACATGACACCTCCTTTTGGGTATAATTTATTTTTAATGAGAGCTATGGCTCCAAAAGAAATAACTTTAATAGATATATATAAGTCAATTATCCCTTTTGTATTTGTGATGCTTTTTGGTCTAGTGCTTTTAATGATTTTTCCGCAATTAGCTCTTTGGTTGCCAGAAAAAGTCCTTGGTTATTAATCTTTTTTAAAAAAAATTACTAACATTTAAATATTATTAGTAATTAAAAAGTAACCATAAACTGATACAATTGAATAAATCCTAGGAGGAATAAATATGGTTGAGGAAAAGAAAATAAAAAAATCTAATAGAAGAGGTTTTTTAAAGAAAGCAGGTTTAGTGACTGCTGCTACTATTGGAGCCTCTGCAGTAAAAGCTCCATACGTTTATGCGGCTTCTAATCCAATTAAATGGAGATTGCAGACATACTCAGGAGCCCCTTTAGGAGCACACGTAATACTTCCACAAATCGAAGCTTTTAATAAAGCCGCACATGGTGAGATGGAAATCGAACTTTATTACGCTGATCAGTTAGTACCCACTGATGAACTCTTTAGAGCTATGCAAGCAGGAACTATTGACGCTGTTCAAAGTGATGATGCCACTATGGGATCACCTGTAGATATAAGTCAGTTTGGTGGTTATTTCCCATTTGCTACACGATATAGCTTAGATGTTCCGGCAATGTTTAAATACTATGGATTAGATGAGGTTTGGGCTGAAGCTTATGGTGAGGTCGACAATGTTACCTGGTTAAGTACTAGTGCTTGGGATCCTTGTCATATTTTTACAGTTAAGAAAAAAGTTACATCTCTTGCTGATTTAAAAGGTTTACGTGTATTTGGTGTTCCAACTGCAGGTGCTTTTATGCAAAGATATGGATTAATCCCAGTTACGGTTCCTTGGGATGATGTTGAAGTAGCAATGCAGACGGGTGAATTAGACGGAGTAGCTTGGTGTGGTTTCACGGAGGCATACGAAGTGGGCTGGGCGGATATTTGTAATTATGCATTAACTAATGCTGTTACAGGATCTTGGTTTGGATCGTATTTTGCTAATTCAAATAGTTGGAATAAGTTATCTCCAAAACTTCAAGAGTTATTTAAAATGTCAATTGATCAATCTCATTACTATAGACAAGTATGGTATTGGGGCGGTGAAGCAAAACTTCGCGTAGAAGGTAAGAAGATGGAATTAACTAGCTTACCAGCTAATGAATGGGCTCAAGTTGTGGAAGACGCTAAAGGCTTCTGGGACGAAAGAGCTGCCGTTAGTCCTCGCTCCGCTAAAGTTGTTGATGCATTTAAAAAATACTCAGCAGTTATGGACAAAGCAGGTTATCCATATAGATAAAACAATAATCTCATCACTCCAGCATATTTTGCTGGAGTGATATTTTTCTAAGATAAGGTTCATATGACGATCACATTTAAAGAATTAAAAAAAAGAATTCAAAAAAAAGAAATTGATACTGTTCTTGTTGCTCTATCTGATATGCAGGGTAGATTAACTGGTAAGAGAGTCACGGGAAAAGCATTTCTAGATTACGTCCATAAAGAAACTCATTTCTGCAATTATCTTTATGCCGTAGATATGGAAATGTATACAGTGCCTGGTTTTAAATCTTCTTCATGGGATACTGGTTATGGTGACATGACTGTTAAAACTGACTCCAATACCATTAAAGTGTTGCCATGGCTGGAAAAGACAGCTCTTATTTTAAGTGATTGTTTTGAAGATGATGGAAAAACTCCTGTTTATCACTCAACAAGACATATTTTAAAAGAAGCTATTAAGAGTGCGAATGTAATGGGGTATCAACCTATGATTGGCTCTGAATTAGAGTTCTACTTATTTAATCAAACTTATGATGATATTCACCAAGGACATTATAAAAATTTGAAAGAGTCATCTTGGTATATTGAAGATTACATGATTTTTCAAACTACAAAAGATGAACCTTACATGAGAGACTTAAGAAATGGATTACTGGATGCAGGAGTTTATGTCGAATGTTCCAAAGGTGAAGCATCTCCTGGACAGCAAGAAATTAATGTAGTCTACACAGATGCTCTTAGTATGGCTGACAATCATATTTTAATTAAAAATGCAGCAAAAGAGATCGCCTATAAGCACAACAAAGCTGTAAGTTTTATGGCTCAGTATAGTAATAGTGCTTGTGGATGTTCTTCTCATATTCACAATTCTCTTATGGACATGAAAACAAAAAAAAATATTTTTGCAGATCCTAAAGATAAGAGAGGAATGTCTAAAGTTTTTAAAAGTTATATAGCAGGACAAATCGAATTTTTAAGTGATATTTCAATATTTCTTGCACCTAATGTTAATTCTTATAAAAGATTTCAAGAAGGATCTTTTGCCCCAACCAAAGCGGCTTGGGGAATTGATAATCGTACGGCTGGTTTTAGATTGGCAGGTCATGGAAATTCAATAAGAATTGAATGTAGAGTACCTGGTGCTGACGTTAATCCTTACCTTTCTTTTGCAGCATTAATTCAAGCAGGCCTCTATGGTATTAAAAATAAATTAACACTTGAAGAGCCAGTATCAGGAAATCTTTATTCAAATAAAAAATTAAAAGAAGTTCCAAAAACTTTAAGAGAAGGTATTGATCTTGCAAAAAAATCTAAACTTCTTCCTAAAATATTTTCAAAAGAGGTTTTAGATCATTATATTCATGCTGCTGAGTGGGAGCAATCTGAATATGATAAGTCTGTTAACGATTGGGAACATAAAAGATATTTCGAAAGAGCTTAAAAAAATTATTTAAAAACAGGAGAAAATTATGCAAAATATGAATTGGAATTATCCGACGACAATTTGGTTTGGATTAGACAGATCAAAAGAAATTCAACTAGCTTGTGATAGTTTGGGAATGAAAAACCCATTAATCGTCACTGACCCCGGTCTATTGAAGACTAATATAATAGAAACTATTAACAGTTCACTGCACTCAAAAACTAATATTTTTTCTGATGTGCAGGGTAATCCAACAGGTAAAAATGTTGATGATGGCGTAAAAATTTTTAATCAAAATAATCATGACGGCGTTATAGCAGTTGGTGGTGGTTCAGGTATGGATGTAGGTAAGGGGATAGCCTTTTTAGCAGAGCAAACAAGGTCACTTTGGGATTTTGAAGACATTGGTGATTGGTGGACAAGAGCTGATAGTTCAAAAATTAAACCCATCATAGCTATTCCCACTACTGCGGGAACAGGTTCCGAAGTAGGGCGCGCATCTGTTTTTTTAAATGAAGAAACACAGAAGAAAAAAATTATTTTTCATCCTAAAATGTTACCTCAAATATCTATATTAGATCCTAATCTAACTTTAAACTTACCTCAGTCTATAACTGCAGGAACAGGAATGGATGCTTTAGCACACTGTTTAGAAGCTTATTCTTCTCCTTTTTATCATCCAATGGCAGAAGGAACTGCTCTAGAAGGTTTGAGATTAGTAAAAGAAAATTTATTAGAGGTATTTCATAATGGATCAAATGTGGAAGCTAGATCTCATATGCTTGTTGCTTCTATGATGGGTGCTGCAGCTTTTCAAAAAGGACTAGGTGCAATACACTCAATCACACATCCAGTAAATTCTATTTATCACACACATCATGGAACAACAAATGGTGTTGTGATGCCTTTTGTTCTTCATTTCAATAAATCAAAAATTGAAGATAAAATAATCAGATTGTCAAAGTTTTTAGATATTCCTGGTGGATTTGATGGAATTTTAAATTGGATTATTTCTTTAAAAAAAGAAATGCAAATCCCTCTTACCTTAAAAGATATGGGAGTTAATGAAGGTGATGAAATTAAATTAGCCCCACTGGCTCAAGAAGATCCAAGTACGGGTGGTAATCCAGAAGAAATGACTGAGGATAAATTTAAGATTTTAATTAAAGACTGTATTAATGGTACTTATTCTTAAAGGCTTTTTGAAATTTTAATAAATTCACTGTGTGCTTTCTTTGAAAGAGATGCTACTACATTACCGCCAGACTTAAGACTTAATTGATTGCCACGCCAATCAGTAATGGAACCACCAGATTCTTCTATTAGGTTAACTAATGGAAGAAAGTCGAAGGGTTTCAAATCGCATTCAGCAACCATTGGAATTTTACCCTCAGCCAGTAATCCATATTGAACACAATCACCTCCAAATATGTAGTAACGAATAATTTTTCCTATTTGATTATAAATTTTATTTTCTTTTAAGTCTTTGAAAGCAGACATTCCTGAGTGACTTACAATCATATCTTTTAAGCCTAATTGCGAATTATTTTTTTTAATTTTTTTATTATTTAAAAATGCTCCTTTATCTTTAACTCCTTTCCATGTCTTTTTCATTAAAGGACTATTAATAATACCAAAGATAGGAGCGCCATGATGAAGAAGTGTAATAAGTGTACCAAAGGAATGATGACCATGTATAAAATTTTTAGTGCCATCAATAGGGTCGATCACCCAAATATATTCATTATTTATTTTTGAATTTTTAAACTCTTCGCCATAAATACCATGACCTGGGTATTTCTTTTTAATCTCATTTCTAAATGTTTTTTCAATTAATTTATCAATTTTTGTTACAGGAGAGCTGTCTTTTTTATATTTTATTGTGATTGTTTTTTTATGATTTTCTAAAATAATTTTTTCAGATTTTTTAATAAGTTTTTCAGCAAAGCCTACAAAACTTTTTATGTTATTTTGACTGAGTGTCATTTAATGTACCTTGGAGAGTAACTTAGTAAAAATCAATTCAAAATTATCTACTGACTGAGCTCCATTAATTACTATTTGTTGATTTACAATAAAAGTAGGAACACTATTTATTCCCATTTTCCTTGCCTGTATTTCTTCATTAGCTAAAGGTTCGATATTTTCTTTATTCATAAGGTAATTTTTAAATTCATCTTCATCTATATTGTGTTTAATTGCAATATCTAGAAGAACAGTGGGATCCCCAATATCTTCTCCTCTAATAAAATAGCTCTGAAATATATCCTCAATCATCCTATCTTGAATTTTTTTTTGATAAGCTAGTGCTAGTAATCTATGGGAATTAAATGAATTAGGAGTAATCTTAATATCATCAAATTGAAAATGTATCTCCTCTTTTTCTCCTTCCTCAAAAATATTGTCATAAATTGTTTTTGCGGCATCTTCACTGCCAAATTTTGAGACTAAATACTCAGTTCGATCCATACCATCTGCTTGCATATTTGGATTTAACTGAAATGGTCTCCATGTAATCATAAATTCTTCTGTATTAAATTTTTTTATAGCCCTATCTAACCTTTTTTTTCCTATGTAACACCAAGGACAGATAGTATCTGAAAATATATCAAGTTTAATCATTTCCGACATTTATAATCTATTATAGAAATTAATCTTTAAAAAATTGAAATAATTTTAATATATGTAGATAATATTGATTATAAGGAGATTCTATGATCGCAAATTTCAACGGAATATTTTATCTAGTAGTATTTTTATTGGTTATGTCTATTAATGCTTTCTATGCTTACAATACTTTGTTTAATACCAAAAATTTTATAAGTAAGTACGGTGTTGATATGACCGCCGCATTTTTTGCAAGATTTGTTGGTGCTTTTATTTCTGCAGTAGTTCTAATGCAGCTCTATATTTTATTTAGAGGAACTGTAGCCACATGGGCATTTTTTAATTTTATGTTTGTGGCTATGACTTTAATTTCAGCTGCGAATTTTTATAGTTTTGAAATCAGTAAACTAGGTAATACACCCCAATCAACTAGAGAAAGTTGGATACCGACCAGCATACTCGCTATTTTATGGGCTATCTTGTGTTACGGACTTTCAGATAAAGTCTATATTTAAATCTTATAAGGGTGGTGGTTAGTTTACTTCCGCCCTTTAATAATTATAGATTCTCATTTGTAACCAAATAGTCCCCATAAACTATTGTATTAGAAGCGTTGAGTTTGTATTTTTTAACCAATTTTACAGACAAGTTATTTTTTCTAAGTTCTCTTAATCTTTTCACAGCTTCTTTTCTATATTTTTTATTTTTCCACCATGAGGAATTACCTATTTCTAGTGTTAATGTTTCCATTAAATACTTTTTAAAACCGTAGGAATATTTTTTTTAAAATTAAAAAATCCTTTTTCACAATAAGGCCAAGCAAGTAAATCCATGTCTCTATAAACAAATTTTAAATTCTCTATATTATTATTGCTAATAAAATCCAAGTTTTCTCCAATAGTAGGGTAATAAGCGTATTGAATATTATTTAATAGCTTTAACTTATCAATTTGGATTATTTCATAATCAATATTTTTATCTTTTAGTCTATTAGCCTGATCTATTAAGAGGTCTTTCTTAAATTTAACTACATCTTCATCTAATTTAATCATTCTATGAGTGTTATCATTTTCGATTAAATATACTTTTCTTAAATTTAAATCACATAATTTATCTTCTTCAACTGATAGATAGTTATCAAATACTATAATTTCTTTTACATCGTTTAATTGAGTATTTTTAACATTAAATTTCTCAGCACTATAAGACTTATCACTAGTTATTGCACTAGAATGATTTTCTAATGGAATATCTCTATATTTATTATTTGTATATTTATTGATATTAGAACTACTGGCTAAATAATGCTTACCTATTGTTTGTAATCCCGCTACCCATCTCCATCCAAGTGTGTTGGATGCCGGATCACCATCAAATAAATACTTCATAAACAATTCAGCTCCAAGTTGCCATGGTAACTTAAGGGTAAATATCCAAATACTTGCAAACCACATTCTCGTATGATTATGAAGATAATGATTTTTTTTTAATTCAATTACCCAATCATTAAAACATTCAATACTTGTATTACCCGATATGGCTTTTAGATAATTACTATTATTTAATTTTTGATTTTCAAGATCTTGTAAATCTTTTAAATAGTCTTTCCATAAAATAGGTCTGAGTTCTAACCAGCCTTTCCAATAGGATCTCCATAAAACCTCTTGAATAAATTTTTCAATAATTTCAAAAGAATATTTTTTTAAACTTAGCTTAAAAATTTCTTTTTCTTGAATAACTCCATGACTTATATAAGGAGACATGCAAGATATGTTTTCTCTATTATTATCCCCATAATCATAATTTCTTTCATAAGCATAATTCTTTAAATGATTATCAATAAAGTTTTGAAGATGAGCGGAAGAGTGAGATTTTGTAGGATGAAAATTCATAATATTAATTTAATACGTTACTTCAAAAAATTTTTATACACAATTTTTATAAAGATTATAATGCCTAAGAAGAGAGTCGCTTGGGTAAGGGAAAACTATAGTAAATACTCACTCCTTAGACATCTAAATGTTAAACTATTCTTTTGCTTTGGCTTTTTGCTTTATTAGTTCCAGCAAAAATAATTCTCAAAGGATTAAAATGAGAATACTTATAGTTTTGAATTCGTGATTTGGATTCTTGAATAGTGTTTAATCTAATTTTTGTCATTTTTATCTCCTTTTTTGATAACCTTTTTACTCTCTAATAGTAATTTAGATCATCATTTTTTTTATTTTTATAGCTGAGGAAAATTAATATTTTTATTAGTTTTTTGAAATTACTTTCAAATTATATTGATTGACAAATTCATATTCCATTAATTATATTATCGTTCGTGTCAGACGTTCATAGGCTAATTAACTACTTTACTCAAGATGATATGGTTCAAATAGCTGATATGGCTATGAATGACAATGTGACTTTTGATCAAATAAAAAATCGATATAAAATTAATAAACAAGAACTCAATGAGATAATGGAGTTCATTTGTGATAGAGAATATTATAATACATGGAGAGAAACCTCTGACAAATCCGACTATTAAAAAAGTTTAAGCACTAAATTCAAATATATATAGCAATGAATAGATTTAAAATTAAGCTAGAAAGTGAAAGCTCTTTTGAGAATATTTATAAAAATAGAGAAACGCATCTAGATAACAGTTGAGGGCTTTCAAGTTATTATTTAAAATTCATTCAAGACTTATCTATTAGGATATTCTCTTTTTAAAGCTTTGTTATATAATAATGAAAAAGCAATTATTATTAATGCACCTGCAATTACAGGAAATAAAATAAAATCAAAAGATTTTGCACCCATAACTGCAATAATTGGATTACCACCTGCAGGAGGATGTATTGTATTAGTTGTTATCATTACAAATATAGCCAATCCTACTGCAAGACCGATAGTAAATGGATTAGAGTCTAAAATTAAGTAAACCAATACTCCGGATAAAGCAGATAGCGTATGTCCAAAAAAAATATTTTTTGGCTGAGCGAGTGGGCTAGTATGAACGGACATAACTAATACCATCGAAGCTCCAAAGGGAGGTATTAACCATAAATTTGTTGTATCTGAAATATTTAAATAGGCTAATAATGAAATACAAATAAAAGCTCCAAAACTTGCGACTAGTGCTTTGATATATAGATTATTTTTAAACATTAAAATTTTAAATTTATGGAGCCTCAAAGAAGAGTCTAACTTTTGACCCCTTCATTACCATAGTTTATTTCTTATTAATTTTACAAATTTTGATTAGTTGGAAGGATTACAAGGTCTCTTATATTAGCACCTCTACCTCTAGATAAAGCAAAATCAAAACAAGAAACAACTTCTTTTACATCTAGGGCATTTCCTTTATTTATCATATCTTTAATATATTTTTTATTCTTGATTGGATCTAAGTCCCATAATTCTGTCATTATCATTCCTGGTGCAATTGAGATCACTCTAATATTATTTTTAGAAATTTGGGTTCTTAGTCCGTGAGCAAAAGATTGAATAGCATGTTTTGAGGCACTATAAATTGGTTCCCAATGTATGGCTTGGTGACCTGAAATAGAACTGGTAATTGCAATATCTCCAAATTTATTTTTTTTCATATAAGGTAATACTAAATTAACCAATCTAAAAACACTTGTTACGTTTACACTAATAACTCGATCCCATCTATCTGGATTACCTGATATGATCTTATCTGGCTCATACAGCCCAGCATTAGCGATTAAAATATCAATCCTTTTAAACTTAGTAATTGACTCACTAACAATTCTTTTAATATCTTTTGATTTTGTTAAGTCGGCACAGAGATATAATGTATTTTTCTTAAATTTCTTTGACTGATTATCTACTTTTACTTTAGATCCACCTACAAGTATTAATTTATAATTTTTTTTATAAAAATGCTCAGCCAAGGCTTTTCCAACACCAGAGGTTGCTCCAGTTATAAGCATTACTTTATTTGATTTCATAATCTACATAGCCCTTATTAAGAATAAACATACCATTAAAATATGGTGCCTCCGAGAAGAATCAAACTTCCGACCCCGTCATTACCAATTGTGTTCTAGTGTCGAAAAACATGGAAGGAACAAGAAAAATCAGGAAAAACTAAGAACTCTTTTGACTAAGTTGGAAAATCAACTGGTATAAAATGGTATAAAATGAGTGGGTATTTATTCTAGATACTCACTCAAAAATTTATTAAAATAATTTAAGTGAAAACCCTCTTAGCTCTATTGTTGTTACCTAGTTTGAGTTGGGCTAAAATACCAGCTGATTACTCTGCGCCCAAATCAAGTCTGGAGTATTTAAATACA
>JAQWMI010000011.1 GCA_029246865.1 Alphaproteobacteria bacterium | reverse complement strand
ATTATAAAAGCAAAGGTAAAAAGGAATTAAGCCTGGAATACCAATGAAATAAATCATTAACTAAATCTTATCTATTTGTTCAGCTAAATCTATATCTCTTTGTGTAACAACATTTTTGTCGTGAGATATCAATTCAATTTCCACTCTATTGTACTCTAATATAATTTTTGGATGATGGTTATATTTCTCAGCTAGTAATGCGACTTGCGATACAAAAGCGAAGCTTTGCCTATAATTCTTGAAAGAAAAAACTTTCTTTAGAGCGCCATTAATGTTCTTTTCCCAGATATTCATTTAAGGAGCTGGATTTGGATTTTCATTATGAATAATATTGATTTCTTCTAATACTTCTGCACTCAGATTAATATTAATAGAATCAATATTTTCTTTTAACTGATCAAGCGTCGTAGCTCCTATAATATTTGAAGTAACAAATTCTTGTTGATTAACAAAAGCTAATGACATTTGCGTCAGTGATAGATTGTGTTTTTTTGCGATAAGAAAATATTCTTCTACTGCTCTAGAAGTTCTAGTGCCTTGGTATCTGGGAAAACTACTTCCATATAACTTCAATCGTGAGCCTTCAGGCATCTGATTATTTAAATATTTTCCGCTGAGAACACCAAATCCTAAGGGCGAATACGCTAAGAGTCCAGCTTGATCACGAATAGAAATTTCTGCCATTCCTACTTCATAAGTTCTATTAACTAAACTATAGGGGTTCTGCACAGAAACAACTCTTGGCAAATTCAATGTCTCTGAAAGATTTAAATATTTAGAAAGACCATATGGTGTTTCATTCGATAATCCTATATGTCTTATCTTTCCTTGCTCTACAAATTTTTTTAAGACTGTTAGGATAGACTCAAAACTATTCCATTCTTCCTCTTTTTTGTCATGCTTATAACCAAGTTTACTAAAAAAATTTGTAGTTCTCTCAGGCCAGTGTAGTTGATAGAGATCTATATAGTCTGTTTGTAATCTTTTTAAACTTCCCTCAATTGCTTCAGAGATACTTTGCTCATTATATTGTTTGCCTCCACCTCTAATCCAAGAGGGGCCAGGTCCTGATATTTTTGTGGCCAATATTATCTGATCTCTATTTTTTTTTTCTTGAAACCAATTTCCAATCATAGTTTCTGTTTTTGTATAAGTGTCTGCCTTAGGGGGTACGGCATAGAGCTCAGCAGTATCAAAAAAATTAATTCCCGCATCAACGGAGTAATTCATTTGTGAAAAAGCTTCTTCTTGAGAATTTTGTTCTCCCCAAGTCATAGTTCCAAGACAGATAAGACTTACATCGATGTCTGTTTTACTGAGTTTTTTAAATTTCATAAAATATTCATACGGTTTTACTTGAAATGAATCAAGTTAATAGCCATATTTGTATTATATATAAGGAGAAACAATGGTAGACCTTCGACAAAATACTTATTCACAAGCAGAGTCAAATACAATTGACCAAGGCTTGAGAGAGTACATGCTAAAAGTTTATAATTACATGACTTCAGGTTTGGCAATTAGTGGACTTGTAGCTTGGACTGCTTCTCAGTCTCCTGCGCTTATGAATGCAATTTATGGTTCAGCTCTTCAATGGGTTGTAATGTTAGCCCCTTTAGGATTTATATTCTTTCTTGGTGCTAGAATGCAAAAAATGTCAAATTCCGCAGCACAAATGACCTTTTGGGCTTTTGCCGCTGTCATGGGACTTTCTATGTCATACATATTTATACTTTATACTGGCGCAAGTATAACAAGAGTATTTTTTATTACTTGTAGTGTATTTGCCGCCATGAGTATTTATGGATATACAACAAAAAGAGATTTAACAAAATTTGGATCTTTTTTAATGATGGGACTAATAGGCATCATTATTGCAAGTGTTGTTAACATCTTTATGAAAAGCACAATGATGGAATTTGTAATTTCATGTATTGGTGTTCTTGTATTTGTGGGCTTAACTGCATATGACACTCAAAAGATAAAATCTATGTATTACTCAACAAGTGCTGAAATGGCAACAAAGACTGCTATCATGGGAGCGTTAACTCTGTATCTTGATTTTATCAATTTATTTTTAATGCTACTAAGGTTGTTTGGCCAAAGAAGATAATTAATATTAAATTTAAAAAAAGGGAGAGATTAAGCGCTCTCCCTTTTTTATTTTAAACTCCTTTTTAAAAAAAAATACTTCTCTAATATCTTTTTGTGATTAGTTATATTTTTGCACTTAGTGCTGCTGCCATTTGGTCGTTAACAGGCTTGATTAGCACAAGGGCAGTTCGATATTTTGGAAGTTATAATTTTAATTTTTTACGTTTACTTGGAATAATAGTTTTATTTACTCCTTACGCATATATTCATTGGAGTCCAATTTATTTTGAAAATTCTATAATAATTGCTATCGCACTCTCTTCGATTATTGGGATAGTGATAGGAGACACTTTTCTTTATATATGTTTAAAAAGGCTAGGTCCACGTCGTGAGGCTTTGTTATTTTCCATTCAAATCCCCTGTACTATATTAATGGCAGATATTTTTTTGAACGCTCTTCCAAATTTTTATCAACTTTTAGGATGTGGTTTAATATTTATTGGTATCATTGTTGCTATTCAATTTAATAAAACAATTAAAAATGATGATTTAGAAAATATTCAAGGAAACAAACTTGTTGGTCTGTATGCTGGTATTGGACTGGCCGTTTGTCAAGCAATAGGAATAATTATAATGAAACCTATATTGCTTAATACAGATCCTATTACAATTTCTTATCTTCGAGTATTAATTGCTGGTATTGGAATGTTATTGAGTTTTGCCTTTTTACCAAAAATGAATTTATTAACAAAAATGAAAAATTTAAAGCAAACGTCTATAGCTATTTTATGTGGGTTAATGGGCATGGGTGTTGGTATGACTCTTTTTATAATAGCTTTAAAAAATGGTAATCCCGGTGTTGTTTCAGCACTCTCTAGTACTATGCCCATAATGATTATTCCGTTTTTATGGATTGCAACTAAAAATTATTCAGGCCATTTATCTGTTTTAGGTGCTCTGATAACATGCATTGGTGCGGCTATAATTTTTCTTAGTTAATCTGAGCCCTTTTCTACATTAACAATCTTTAACTCTTTAGATTTTTTAATTTGAGATTGTAGAATTTTGTTTAATGGGTCTTTGCCTAAGTACTTCTTAAATTGCTTATGACTCTTAGTAGCTTCTTCTGTATTTCCATCAGTTATAGCAACCAAAGTTTGTCGAAGAAAATGAAGACCTTTTTGTTCTCTTGAAGTTTTATATTTAGAATAAAAAGATCTTGGATAAACAATAATTTTAAAAATAAAATAAATAATGAAGGTAATCATGAGCAATATAGAAAGAATGATGATGATTGCTTGTACCATAGGGATTTCTAGTTGCCACAGTCCTAAAACTATTGCTAAATCTTCCTGACCATTAAACAAATAAAATAGAGATGCATATCCCACCATTAGCAATAAAACAATTAATAAAAATCTCATCATCTAAAACAAATTCTCTAAAAAGGATTTTTGTTCCTCATAAGCCTTCGCGATTTTATATGTTTCTTCAAAATAAAATTTTTGATTGACTGTTAAATTTTCATAATTAATGACCGCACTTAAATAATTTTTATTTTCTATTGCTGAAATAAATAATCCAACTGTAGTTGAAGAAGTTTTAGCTACAGATATTTTAAAAACATTTTGTGTGATATTTTTGAGCCAACTTATTTTAGTATTTTTTAAAAATTCTTCTTTTATAAAACGACTTTCATTTTTTGATAATTGTTGTTGTATGAAAGTACTATCTGGAAGTGACAAAAGTGATTGAAGTCTGGGTTCTGTGAAAAACATAAACTGACTTTGGAGTTTTGTAACATTACTATTTCTAATTTGCTGGTCATCGATATTGAGTAAAATCATATTCATACTTTTTAGTAATTCATATGCATCTAAATCTTTTACTTCAATAATATTTTTTTGGGGCTGAACAATCACCGGTTCAGAACTCTTCGTTTGAACTTCCTGCATGGTTGAAGATAATTCTAGAATTAATTTTTCAAGGTTAGCCACTTTCATTTCTAAATCTTTATTGGGGTTAATCTTTTTTGCTTCTATAACTGGCTCTATTACTGGATCGGTCTTTGTAATAGTTTGTATGAAATTCTTATTATTTAAATATAAATAGGCTCCGCCTATAACTAAAACTGTTATAAATACTATAATGAAAAAGTTTCTTTTTAGAAAACTAGAACTAGTTGGAATTTTTTTATTGTCGCTCATGAATTAGAATCTATATTTTTATAATAATGAAAGTTTTAGCAATAGAAAGTTCTTGTGACGACACATCTATAGCAATTGTCGATAGTTTTAGGAAAATCAGGCATATACAGACCATTAACCATCAGAAATTTCATAAAGATTTTGGTGGAGTTGTTCCAGAAATGGCTGCCAGACAACATTTAGATATCATGGATATGATTTTAAAAAAAATATCCTCTAGACAATTAAAAACAGTCGATTGTATAGCAGCAACATATGGACCTGGGTTAATTGGCGGTCTCATAGTTGGTTCTAGCATTGCTAAAGGTATAGCAATTGCACTAAATAAACCTCTGATACCTATTAATCACTTACAAGCTCATTTATTATCACCTCGAATGATTGCTAAGATTAATTTTCCTTATCTATGTCTCCTTGTCTCTGGTGGTAATACTGCAATCGTACTCATCGAAACTGAAAAAAAATTTAAAATATTAGGCTCTACGATTGATGACTCAGCAGGAGAATGTTTTGATAAAGTCGCCAAATTTATGGGGCTAAGTTATCCTGGTGGTCCAGCGCTTGAAAAGTTGGCGATAGGTGGTGATGCTAATGCTTTCATTTTACCAAAGCCTCTTACTAAAACTAAAAACTGTAATTTTTCATTTTCAGGTCTCAAAACATCGGCTATAAAAATCATAGGATCTCATGAAAATACAAAGGTCTTTCAAAAAGATTTTGCAGCCTCTTTTCAAAAATCTATCTCCAACATATTAGAAATCAAAATCAGTAATGCCATTGATCTATTAGATAAAAGAAATATTAAAGTTAAAGACTTTTCCATATGTGGAGGAGTGGCCGCAAATAAAATTATTAATAAAGATCTAAAAGCATTTGTTAATAAAAAAAAAATGAATTTTTACCAAGTCCCCTTATCTCTTTTTACCGATAATGCTGCAATGATTGGATGGAATGCACTTGAATTGGCTAAAACTATGAGCTTAAAGAAAAATAATTATAGCATCAGACCAACACCAAATATTTTAATTAATGAAAGCTTTATAAAATAAAAGTAGGCTTAGATTTAGAATTTATTACTTCTAAACTATAATAATAAATTTATTATAAAACTATTATGAAAAAATCTTATTGGCTTATCAAATCTGAACCTGGTACTTGGTCTTGGGATCAGCAAAAAAAAGATAAAACAACTCATTGGGATGGGGTAAGAAACTATCAGGCATCAAATAATTTAAAAACTATGAAAAAAGGTGATGAATGTTTTTTTTATCATTCAGTTTCAGAAAGATCTATAAAAGGAATTGTAAAAGTTACAAAGGAATATTACCCTGATCCAACAGACCCTAAGGCAAGATTTGGTATGGTAGATGTAACATATGTGAAAAGCCTACCCAACGTCACGCTTGATCAGATAAAAGAAGATCCTTTCTTTGATAACTTCTCACTTGTTAAACAATCACGTTTAAGCGTAATGCCAGTAACATTGAAACAATGGCAAAAAATCATTAAGATGTCTTCTCAATGATTAAAGAATTTCCTCTCAAGAACCCTCTGCTAAATCAAAATGAATTTAATGAGATGTATCAAGAGTCCTTTCAGGATAAGGAGTTATTTTGGTCAAAAATAGCCAAAGAACATATTTCCTGGTCAAAAGACTTTACAAAAGTAAAAAATACCAATTTTTATGACGATGTTTCAATCAAGTGGTTTGAAGACGGTGAACTAAATGTTTGCTACAACGCAGTTGATCGCCATGCTGAAAAAAATCCAAATAATATTGCTATCATTTGGGAAGGGGATGACCCAAACCAATCTAAAACTTATACTTACTTACAACTTCAAAAAGAAGTAAGTAAGTTTGCAAATGTTCTAAAAAAAATGGGAGTACAAAAAGGTGATAGGGTTACGATTTATCTAACAATGATACCTGAAGTTGCATTTGCAATGCTAGCTTGTGCAAGAATTGGAGCTGTCCATTCAGTTATATTTGGTGGGTTTGCGCCTGAGTCAATTGCAGGACGTATTCAAGACTGTGATTCAAAATTTGTTATTACAGCCGATGAAGGAGTGAGGGGAGGAAAAATTATTCCATTAAAAAAATATATCAACTCCGCTCTTGAGAAATGTGACGATGATATAAAAACTTTAGTTATCAGCTACACAAATACTAAAGAAAAAATTCTCAAAGAAAAAGACTACTCTTTAAATGAAATGCTAACCTCTGTTAGCGATGTTTGCGAATGTGAACCCATGAACGCAGAAGACCCTTTGTTTATTTTATATACATCAGGCTCTACTGGAAAACCCAAAGGCGTACTCCACACCACGGGTGGATATTTAGTCTATGCATCTTTCACTCACAAATACTCTTTTGATTACCACGCAGGAGATGTCTATTGGTGCACTGCTGACGCGGGATGGATTACTGGCCATTCTTATTCTCTATATGGCCCCTTAACAAACGGAGCGCAGACACTTCTTTTTGAAGGGGTTCCTAACTATCCAGATTTTTCAAGATTTTGGCAAATTTGCGATAAGCATCAGGTAAATATTTTCTATACCGCTCCCACTGTTATCAGGGCTCTTATGAAAGAAGGAAATGATTTTGTGAATCAATGCTCTCTATCCTCGCTGAGAATTTTGGGCACTGTAGGAGAGCCAATTAATCCAGAGGCTTGGAACTGGTATGCTGAAGTTGTTGGAAAAAACCAATGTCCTGTTGTAGATACCTGGTGGCAAACTGAAACTGGCGGACATTTAATATCTCCTATACCAGGAAATAGTAAATTAAAACCAGGTAGTGCCGGACAGCCTTATTTTGGAATTGAAGCAATAATTGTTGATGATGATGGAAATATTTTAGACGGAGAATGTGAGGGAAAGCTGTGCATGAAAGATAGTTGGCCTGGACAAATGAGAACAGTTTATGGAGATCACAAAAGATTTATTGAAACATACTTTACACAATTTAGAGGTAAATATTTTACTGGAGATGGATGTAAAAGAGATAAAGATGGATTTTATTGGATCACAGGAAGAGTAGATGATTGTATTAATGTTTCAGGCCACCTTTTAGGAACAGCTGAAATAGAAAGTGCATTTGTAGAGCATGAGCTTGTGAGCGAAGCTGCTGTTGTTGGATATCCTCACGATATAAAAGGACAAGGTATTTATGCATATGTCACAACAAATACTGGAGTTGAAACTTCAGAAGAACTAAGAAAAGAATTAATCAATTGGATTAGAAGTAAGATTGGCCCTATTGCAACCCCTGATAAAATTCAATTTTCACCAGGATTACCTAAAACTAGATCAGGAAAAATTATGAGAAGAATCTTGAGAAAAATTGCTTCTAATGAATCTGATCAACTGGGAGATACCTCAACACTTGCTGATCCTAATGTGGTAGAGTCGCTTGTTGTTGGATATAAACAAAACTAAAAAATCTGATATCGTTAACGTATTTAACGCCATTCAAAAAATAAATAAAGGACAGAGTGTTGATAATGCTATCCAAACGTTTGATGAAATTAAAAGATCTTTTATTTTTTTAACATTGCAAGAGTATTATAGAAAACACTTGAATACTTTAAAAATTATCAAAAAGTTTTCTCACAAAAATTCACATCCTGACGGTATTATTATAATTCAAATTGCTATAATTATGATTTTTTTTTCTAACAAACCTGAGCATGCTATTGTTCATGATGCAGTTGAATTTGGAAAATCTTTTAAAATATCAGGATTTATAAATGCGCTACTTAGAAAAATCCTAAGTGAAAAAGATAATATTCAAAAAAACATGGAAACACACATGGTTGATAGTGAATTTAAAAAGCAGCTTATTAAAATTTATTCTAGTAAAAAAATATATGATTATATTTTTGAAACCTTAAACAAAAAACCCATTAACTATCAAATATCATATGATGATAATATAGAAGCCATATACGACTCAAGAGTATCTATTCTCAAAAATTTTGACGATTTACTAAGCAAATCATGGGTGCAAGATATTGGAAACTATGAATGTATTAAGTCAGTCAAACATTTAGTAAAAGAAAAAAAAGTTTTAGACTGCTGCGCCGCTCCAGGAGGTAAAAGCTTTCTTCTGTCTTCTTTTGGATGTGAAGTAACTTCGCTTGATAATAATGAGGATCAAATTAATAAATTTTATGAAAATACAAACCGTCTTAACTTAAAGTTAAAAATTCAAGAAGATAATTTTTTAACTTATCAACCTATAGAGAAATTTGATTGTATTCTTTTAGATGCTCCTTGTTCCTCTCTTGGTACTTTCAGAAGAAATCCAGATGTTTCATTTAAAATTAAGGAAATGGCATTAAGAGATAAACAAATATTACAATTAAAAATGTTAGAAAAGGCCTCATCACTAGTAGGTGAAAATGGTATTATTATCTATATGGTTTGTTCTTTTCACTCCATTGAGACGATTGAAGTAATTGATAAATTTTTAAAAAAGAATACTGATTTTAATACAATTAATTTAAAATCTGATAAACTATTAAAAAAAAATGATGGATATTTTATTAACCCTCTCTCGTTCAAAGATTTTGGTGGGTCCGA
>JAQWMI010000010.1 GCA_029246865.1 Alphaproteobacteria bacterium | reverse complement strand
TTACCAAATTGGGAAGCATTAAATGATTGTGCGGAAGCTTTTTCAACTGCTGAGACATCCCCAATGGGAAGATACTTAGGCGCTCCTGTGACTTGGGGTGGATTTGACGATGAGAGAGTTGAAGCACTAGGTTTGGATTGGGAAGTAATTCATGCAGGTACAGACGCTGCATTATTTGCTGAACTAGAGTCAGCTTATCAAAGAAAAGCTCCGATTATGTTGTGGGTTTATGCTCCTCATTGGGCTCCTTCAAAGTTTGATGGAGAGTGGGTTGAATTTCCAGCTTACACAAAAGAATGCTATACAGACCCATCATGGGGAACGAATAAAAACTCTTCATATGATTGTGGTAAGCCAACAGGTCCAATTTGGAAAGTTGCGTCAAGCCAATTACAAGAAAAATGGCCTAATGCATATAAAGCAGCTGAAGCATTCACTCTCAGTAATGACGAGATGGGAAGTATGATTGTGGCTGTTGACTTAGAAGGCGGAACTGTAGAAGGAGTTGTTGCTGATTGGATGACTAGCAATAAATCTAGATGGGAAAGTTGGATTAAGTAATTTTCACTTAACTTTTTTTACCTAGGGGCTTAAACAGCCCTTAGGTTACTCTATATGATCTATAAGAAAAATTACTTAAGGATAAATTTTTTTCTTTTATTAGGACTCACTCTTTTACTGTATTTATATGGAAAAGAGTGGTGCTCGAATTTAGGAATTGAATGGGCTATTAAATACCCAAAGCATTTAATCTTTCCTTTAAAAATTTATATATCGAATTTCGTAAAATGGCTTATAAATGATGCTCATTTTATAATTTTTAGCTTTAAAGATTTAACAAGAGCAATTTCTTGGATAATAGAGCGGCCCTATCAATTTATACTTTCCTTATTTGCTATGGGTTTTTATAGAGGGCAAGGTCAAGAAGCTTTATTAATTTTACCAGCACTCAGTTGGACAGCAGTAATAACAATAATAACAAGCCTAGCAATCTACACTAAAGATAAAGCTTTAGTTGTTTTAGTTGCGTTATCTTTCTTTTATCTAGCGGTATTTGGTCAATGGAACAGTGCTATGATTACTCTTTCGTCTATTATTATTGCTGTCCCTATTGGAGTTTTATTAGGTTTAAGTTTAGGTATCGCATCTTATAAATCCCAAAAAATTGAACAATTTATTAAGCCTATTTTAAGTTTAATGCAAACTATTCCTGTCTTTGCGTATCTTGTCCCAATTTTAGTAATGTTCGGATTTGGCCCAGTATCAGCATTAATTGCAACTATTATTTATGCTATGCCCCCAATGGTTCATACAACAATTTTAGCACTCAAAAGTGTTGATCCTCAAATTAAGGACTTTGGACTAATATCGGGCTGTACTAACAGACAATTAATGTGGAGAGTTTTAATACCTTCAGCCAAATCAACAATTATGGTGGGAGTCAATCAGGTTATAATGCTTTCTTTTAATATGGTCATTATCGCATCTATGATTGGTGCCGGTGGTTTAGGGTATGATGTCTTGACCTCTTTAAGAAAACTAGACATCGGAGGTGGTTTTGAGTCGGGCTTGGCGATAGTAATTTTAGCTGTCGCTCTTGATCGTTTGAGTCAGGCTTATGTTAAATTAAGACCAGATAGTAAATCTAAAAATCAAAATATATTTAAAAGCTATAAATTATTTTTTATATGCTTTGGTGTGATGATTATTTCTTATCTTGTAGGTTTTTTTAGTGAACTCATTAGAAATTATCCAGGCGAATTAACAGTAAGCACTTCTTCATTTTGGGAAGATTCTATGAGGCATATAAATATTAATTATTATGACTTACTAGAGTCAATTAAAGTCTTTTTACTGATTTTTTTTCTTATGCCTATTAAAAAATTTTTTTTAGCTATTCCTTGGCCATGGACAGTAACAATAATTACTATAATAGCTTGGCACTATGGAAAATTTAAATTATCTATCCTAACTTTTTTACTTTTAATGTTCATCGTAATTTCAGGATTATGGACTAAAGCTATGATTACCATCTATCTATGTGGATCTAGTGTTATAATTGCATGTATAATAGGAATTCCTTTAGGCATATTTGCGGGTCTAAATAAAAAGGCGGATAGAGTCTTAACTGCATTTATAGATACTTTACAAACACTTCCTAGTTTTGTGTATTTAATTCCTGTTGTAATGCTTTTTAGAGTGGGTGACTTTACTGCTATGATTGCAGTTGTTCTTTATGCTTTAGCTCCAGCTATTCGGTATACAGCCCTTGGTATCAAAAATATTAACAGTGAACTTATTGAAGCAAGTTTAATAAGTGGATGTACAGAGAGACAATTACTTTTCAAGGTACGTCTACCTCTAGCTCTTCCTCAAATACTACTAGGTATCAATCAAACAATTATGTTGGCTCTTTCGATGTTAGTGATAACTGCTTTAGTGGGCACCAGAGATTTAGGTCAGGAAGTTTACATAGCCCTAACAAAAGCAGACATTGGTAGAGGGCTCGTTGCGGGATTATGTGTCGCTTTTATTGCTATTATTGCTGATAAAATTATTGTAGCATCCAGCAATCGTTTAAAAATCAAGTACGGATTATAATAAAATGAATATTAATTACCCTGAAGTCATTCAATCCTTAAATATTTGGTCCGGTGAAATAGATATTCAAGTCTTAGGTGGCGGTATCACAAATCATAATTTTGTTGTTATGGATAACAATAAAAAGGCTGTGGTCCGAATAGGGCAGGATATCCCCGAACATTTAGTTATTCGTTCTAACGAGTTAATGGCCAGCCAAGCTGCAAATAAAGTTGGTATTGGTCCTAAAATTCTTCATCATGAAAAAGGGATATTAGTTTTAGATTTTATTGAAAGTAAAACTTATGACCCTGAGCTTGTGAGAAATAACATTCATAAAATTATTCCTTTAATTAAAAAGGTCCATCAAGAAATTCCAAATCATTTAATTGGTGCCCCAATGATTTTTTGGGTATTCCATGTCATTAAAAATTATGCAAATTTCTTAGAATATAAAAAAAGTAAACATATACTTCGCATTCCAGAACTTTTAAAAAGCTGCAAATATTTAGAAAAGTTATCTGCCCCTCATGAAATAGTCTACGGACATAATGATTTATTAGCAGCAAACTTTTTAGATGATGGCTCCAAGTTGTGGCTTGTGGATTGGGAATATGCAGGTTTCAATAACCCCTTGTTTGATTTAGGAGGTCTTGCATCCAATAATGATTTTTCTTCAGAACAAGAAATAAGTTTACTGGAAGAATATTTTGAGAAAAAAATAACAGACAAATTATTGGAGCAGTATCATGCAATGAAATGTTCATCTTTATTAAGAGAGACTATGTGGAGTATGGTTTCTGAAATTAGCTCAAGTCTAGATTTTGATTATCAACAGTATACAGAAGATTATTACTTAAAGTATAAAGAATCTTATGAGAATTTAACTAAATAAAATGTCCTCTAAATTACCAAAATCTTCAAAAATAGTAGTTATAGGCGGTGGGATTATTGGATGCTCTACTGCTTATCACTTAGCTCATATGGGTTTAGAGGTTGTATTGCTTGAAAGAAAAAAACTTACTTCCGGAACAACTTTTCATGCAGCAGGTTTAGTGGGGCAGCTTCGTACAAATGCAAATATTACACAATTATTAGGCTATTCAGTTGATTTATACAATAAATTAGAAAAAGAAACGGGTCTGGGTACTGGCTGGAAAATGAATGGTGGTCTTAGACTTGCCTGTAATCAAGAAAGATGGACGGAGGTTCAAAGACAAACAACAACAGCTCATTCGTTTGGTTTAGAAATGAATTTATTATCTGCAAAAGAAGCTCAAGAACTATGGCCTATAATGGACATAAGCGATGTAGTGGGAGCTGCTTTTCTCCCAACTGACGGTCAAGCAAATCCATCAGATATCACGCAAGCCTTAGCTAAGGGAGCACGAACAAAAGGAGCTATTATTATTGAGGAAGTTGATGTTCTAGATTTAATTAAAGATAAAAATAAAATAATAGGATTAAAGACTTCTCAAGGTGATATTTCTTGTGAGAAAGTAGTATGCTGTGCAGGTCAATGGACTAGAACCTTCTCAGAAAACTTTGGTGTCAATGTTCCCTTAGTTCCCTTTCAACATCAATATTTAGTAACTGAAAAAATTGAAGGTGTGCAGCCAAATTTACCAACACTTCGTGATCCTGATCGTCTTATTTATTTTAAAGAAGAAGTTGGAGGTCTTGTGATGGGAGGTTATGAATCTAATCCAAAAAGTTGGGCTGAAGAAGGAATACCAAAAGATTTTCATTACACACTTCTTGACTCAGATTTTGACCATTTTGAAGATCTTATGACTAACGCTTTAGGAAGAGTGCCATTACTTGAAACTGCTGGAGTGAAAGAGCTCATTAATGGCCCGGAGAGTTTTACTCCAGATGGAAATTTTATTTTGGGTGAGTCACCAGAGCAAAATAATTTTTATGTTGGAGCAGGTTTTAATGCATATGGAATTGCTGCAGGTGGCGGTGCAGGAATGGCTCTTGCTGAATGGGTCGCTAATGGAGAACCACCTTATGACTTATGGCCGGTTGATATTAGAAGGTTTGGACAACCTCACCAGGAAACAGATTGGGTGAGAAAAAGGACTTATGAGGCTTATGCTAAGCATTACACAATTGCTTGGCCTTTTGAAGAGCATGATAGTGGCCGTCCTTATAAAAAATCTCCTATTTATGAAAAATTAAAAGCAAATGGCGCATGTTTTGGTGAAAAACTTGGATGGGAGAGGCCAAACTGGTTTGCTCTAAAAGGTATGCAAGCAAAAGACCAATACACGTATGGTCGTCAAAATTGGTTTCCAATTGTAGCGGAAGAGCATAAAGCCGCTAGAGAGCAAGCAGTTATTATTGATCAAACTTCTTTTGCAAAATTTTTGATTACTGGAGCTGATGCTGAAAAAGCTCTTAGTTATATTTGCGCTAATGACATTTCTAAGCCTGTCGGCTCTTTAATATATACTCAAATGTTAAACGAGCGCGGAGGAATAGAAACAGATTTAACTGTTGTAAGATTAGATAATGACTCTTTTTACCTAGTTACTGGTACGGGATTTATGACTCACGATTTTGATTGGATCAAATCTAATATTCCAAGTGATTATAACGTTGAGCTAGAAAATATAACTTTTAGTCATTCTGTTTTTTCTTTAATGGGCCCAAAGTCAAGAGAGATACTGCAGGCTTCTTCAGAGAATAATTTTGATAATGAAAATTTTCCTTTTGCAACATTTCAAAATATTTTAATTAATAATTGCCCAGTTAAAGCATTACGCATTACTTATATGGGTGAACTTGGATGGGAGTTACACTTCCCAATTGAACATGCAGAAAATATTTATGACTCTCTTATGAAAAATGGTGAACCTTTAGGCTTAAAAAATGCTGGGTATAGAACAATTGAAAGTTGTAGATTAGAAAAAGGATATAGAGCGTGGAGTTCTGACATTGGTCCTGATCACACGCCATTAGAAGCTGGTCTTGGTTGGGCTGTTAAACTTAAAAAAGATATAGATTTTATTGGGAGACAATCTCTTTTGGATCAAAAAAAAAATGGTATTAAGAAAATTTTTGCAACTTTTACTTGCGATGATCCTGAAGTAATTTTACTAGGCAGAGAAACTATTTATCGTAACGGACAAAGAGTAGGTTGGTTGAGCAGTGGTGGATTCGGATACACTATTAATAAATCTATTGGTTATGGTTATGTAAGATCTAAATTTGTCATAGATAAAAATTATATCCTTGAAGGCTCTTATGAATTAGAGGTAGCTACTAAAAAAATTAAATGTAATGTTCATCTTGACTCCCTTTACGATCCTCAAATGTTAAAAATTAAAGCTTAACTTATTAAGGATTTTTAGTTAACTTAACCCCATATTTAAAAATGAAAATTTTAGTAGCAGTTAAAAGAGTAATCGATTACAACGTTCAAATTAGAGTGAAACCTGATAATTCAGGTGTTGAAAAAGACAATGTTAAAATGTCTATGAATCCTCCCGATGAAAATGCAGTCGAAGAAGCTATAAAACTCAAGGATTCTGGAGAAGTAACGGAAGTTGTCATTGTCTCTATCGGACAAGAGAAATGCCAAGACACAATTAGAACGGCATTGGCTATGGGTGCTGACAGAGGAATTTTAGTTAAGGCTGGCGACGATATTGAACCTCTTGCAGTGGCTAAGACTCTTAAAAATATTGTAGAAAAAGAAAAACCAAATATGGTTTTATTAGGAAAGCAGGCAATTGATGATTATTGTAATCAAACAGGTCAAATGCTCTCAGCCATACTCAACTGGCCACAAGGATGTTTTGTCTCAGAATTAGGAATAAACGATAGCGCAATAACTATTTCTCGTGAGATTGATGAAGGTTTAGAACAGTTAGAAATTCAACTACCTGCTGTAGTGACTTGTGATTTAAGATTAAATGAACCAAGATTTGCCTCTTTACCAAATATTATGAAAGCTAAGAAAAAACCAATAGAAATTATTGAGATTGAATCATTAGGAGTAGATACGATTCCTAAAGTAAAGTATTTAAAAGTTGAAGAACCACCAGTAAGACAGGGCGGAGTGATGGTTGCTGATGTTAAAGAGCTGATTCAAAAACTAAAATATGAGGCTAAGGTAATCTAATGAGTGTCTTAGTTGTAGCGGAGCACAATAATGTAAGTTTAAAGTCTTCTACCCTTAATACCATTCAAGCTGCTTCTCAAATAGATAAAGATATTCATTTACTTGTTTGCGGTTTTCAAAATGATGAGGTGGTTAATCAGGCATCTACTTTAGAAGGAGTTAATAAAATACTTCAATTAAATGATGAAATCATTCAACATCAACTTGCGGAGCATGTCTCACAAGTAATTATAAATTTATCTAAAAACTATTCTCATATTCTGGCTCCATCCTCAACATTTGGTAAAAATTTTATGCCGAGAGCAGCAGCTATATTAGATCATTCGCAAATAAGTGATATTTCAGGAGTTATTTCTCCAGATACTTTTATAAGACCTATCTATGCTGGTAACGCTATTGCAACTGTACAATCATTAGATCCTGTTAAATTCATAACAGTTAGAACGACATCTTTTGAGCCAGTAGAAATAGTAGGCGGTAGTGCTAGTATTGAAAAAATTTCATTAAACTTAGAAGGCATCGCTACAAAGTTTTTAGATAGGAAAGAAGCAAAATCTGAAAGACCTGAATTAGGAAGTGCTAGGGTGGTAATTTCTGGAGGAAGAGGTCTAGAAAATGGAGATAATTTTAAACTTTTAAATGAAATAGCCGATAAATTAAATGCTGCAATCGGAGCATCACGAGCTGCAGTTGATGCAGGTTATATTGGAAATGAGTGCCAAGTTGGTCAAACAGGTAAAATGGTGGCTCCTGAATTATATATTGCGGTGGGCATATCAGGCGCTATTCAACATTTAGCAGGTATGAAAGAGAGTAAAATAATTGTCGCTATTAACAAAGATGAAGAAGCGCCTATATTTGGAATTGCCGACTATGGCTTAAAGGCTGATTTATTTCAAGCATTACCTGAGATTTCCAAAGAGCTAGATTTGCTAAATGATATCGCAAAATAGTAATTAATATTTTAAAATAAATACTTGATAGAAAATCAAAATATCCAAAGAGAAGAAATGTCTTATGATGTTGTTATCATAGGTGCTGGGCCTTCGGGTTTAGCTACAGCTATTGAGTTAAAGAAACTTAATCCAGAAACATCTGTGTGCATTATTGAAAAAGGATCAGAAGTTGGAGCCCACATCCTAAGCGGCAATGTCTTTGAAACTAAAGCTCTTGATGAATTAATACCTGATTGGAAAGAAAAAAATGCACCCATTAAAACTAAAGTTTCTATGGAAGAGTTCTTATTCTTGAATAAAAAAAATGGAATGAATATTCCTACTTGGCTTCTTCCAAAATCATTACAAAATCATGGAAACTATATTATTAGTCTTGCTAATTTATGTCGTTGGTTAGGTGAACAAGCAGAGGCTTTAGAAGTAGAAATCTTTCCTGGATTTGCTGCAAGTGAAATCATTTATAATGAGGATGGCAGTGTGGCTGGTATCCAAACAGGAGATATGGGAGTTGATAAAGAAGGACAACCAAAAGATACCTTTGAGCCTGGTATTATTTTAAAAGGTAAAGTAACAGTTTTTGCAGAAGGCTGCAGAGGACATCTAGGAAAACAATTAATTAAAAAGTTTGAATTAGATAAAAATAGTTCGCCCCAACAATATGGAATTGGATTTAAAGAAATTTGGGAAGTGGATGAAACACAACACCAGGAAGGCAAAGTATTGCATAGTGTTGGTTGGCCGCTTGACCCTAAAACATATGGTGGCAGTTTTTGTTATCACGCGGAGAATAATCAAATTTATATAGGTTACGTAATAGGATTAGATTATCAAAACCCATATCTCTCACCTTATGATGAATTCCAGCAATTTAAAACTCATCCTAAAATAAGTAAAATTCTAAAAGGCGGCAAAAGAATATCTTATGGTGCTCGGGCTCTTATCGAAGGTGGTTTACAAAGTCTACCTCAAATGCATATGCCTGGAGCACTATTGGTTGGCTGTGATGCAGGAACACTAAATATGCCGAAAATTAAAGGCTCTCATACTGCAATGAAGAGTGGAATAATTGCAGCTGAAACGATACAGCAACACTTATATGATAAAAAAGAATTATCTGTATTTGATACAATCTTTAAAAATTCATGGTTGTACCAGGAACTTTATGAAGCTCGTAACGTAAAGCCTAGTTTTAGATGGGGGCTAATACCTGCTATGATTTTTACAGCAATTGATCAGTTAATATTTAAAGGCAAACTACCTTTCACTTTAAATCATCTTCATGCAGATCATGAAACTTTAAAATTAGCTAAAGATAGTAAAAAAATAGATTACCCAAAATACGATGGACAATTAACTTTTGATAAGGCCTCTTCAGTTTATCTTACAGGCACTAATCATGCAGAAAATCAGATTATTCATTTACAACTAAAAGATCCTAAGCTTCCGATAAGTTATACATTAGAAAAGTTTGATGAACCTTCTATCAGATACTGCCCTGCAGGTGTTTATGACATCCAATACAATAAAGAAAAAGATGAGTCAGAGTTTATTATTAATTCTCAAAACTGTATTCATTGTAAAACTTGTGATATCAAAGAACCTTCACAAAATATTAATTGGGTTACTCCTGAAGGTGGCGGTGGTCCTAATTATGCAAATATGTGAATGTATTACTGATTTAACCACTCAGGCTTCATCGCTAGTATTGACTCATCACCTTTAACAATACTCTCAGCAAGAGACTTAATTTTAGGCAATAAATGAGTCATAAAAATGTCAGAGCTAACTAATTTTGCTTCAAGAAAATCATTTGATTTATTTGCATTAGCAATTTCTTGAGCAGCTTTGCTGGCGGATCTTGACATCATCCAGCCGCCACAAAGGTAGCCCATTAACATTAAGTAATTTACGCCTGAAACCGCTGATTTTTTTTGATCATTAGAAGAAGCAATTAAATGATCAACAGTTTCTTTAGATATTGAAACTGCTTCCATCATAGTAACAGCAGATTTATTAACAATTTTATTTTCACTATTTTTATAATTTTCTAATTCTTTTAACATTTCTGCAAAAAGTAAATTTACAGACTTACCTTGGTCTCGTATAGTTTTTCGAAATACTAAATCATTTGCTTGAATTGCGGTGGTTCCTTCATAAATAGGAAGAATTCTTGCGTCTCTAAAATGTTGTGCAACACCTGTTTCTTCAATAAAGCCCATTCCTCCATGAACTTGAATAGCTTGAGAAGTAATTTCTAAGGATCTTTCTGTCAACCATCCCTTTATGATAGGAACTAATAAAGATGATCTCTCTGTCCAAAATTCTTTATCTGCTTCAGTTAAGTTTGCCATATCCATACTAAAACCACCATAAATTGAAAGAGCTCTCATAGCTTCAATCTCAGATTTCATAACTGCAAGCATTCTCAATACATCAGGGTGATGGATAATAGGATCTCCTTTGCTCTTCTCAATTGGAATACCCTGAACTCTGTCATTTGCATATTGCACAGCTTGTTGAAAAGCTCTTTCTGAAATTGAAAGACCTTGTACTCCTACAGCAAATCTTGCGTGATTCATCATTTCAAACATAATTTGAAGGCCTTGGTTTTCCTCTCCAACTAAGTATCCAATAGCTCCATTTTTTTCACCAAACTGAAGCACTGCCGTTGGAGAACCTTTGACTCCTAATTTCTTTTCAATGGAGAGACAGGTTACATCGTTTTGTTCTTTTAATTTACCATCTTCGCTGAGGTTAAATTTTGGAACTATAAAAACGGATATTCCTTTTACTCCTTCAGGAGCATCAGGAGTTCTAGCTAATACTAAATGAATAATATTTTCAGACATATCATGCTCGCCATATGTAATATAAATTTTTTGACCGCTTATACGGTAATGGTCTCCTTCTTTAACAGCTTTAGTTTTAATTGATGCTAAGTCAGTTCCTGCTTGAGGTTCTGTCAAATTCATCGTGCCCGTCCATCTTCCCTCAACTAAAGGAGGAATGAATAAATCTTGTTGTACTTTTGAAGCTGATTTTTGAAGAGCGTATATAAGGCCTTGAGTTAGTAAATGGCATAACGCTAAAGACATGTTAGCCGAGTGCCACATTTCATTTACTGCCGCTGAAATTATCGTAGGCATTTGTTGACCACCAAATTCTTCTTTGGCTTCTAGGCTAGTCCAGCCACCTTCACCAAGAGCTTTATAAGACTCTTTAAATCCTGGAGGTGTCGTAACACTTCCGTCTTCATTTCTTTTTGAGCTAATGTGATCACCCTCATAATTACTTTCTGCAAGAATATTGGAAATCTTACCAGCTTCCACTAAAACTTGACTGATTAAATCATCAGATATTTCTTCAAAACCCTGCAGTTTATTAATTTCCTTTAAATCAATGATTTTGTTAATCACGAAATTTAGGTCATTTATTGGCGCTTTATACATTATCACTTAGAACTTACTAGAAAATATCTTCAAAAAAAAGTTTTTTAAATTTATAAAATAAAAATAATTTCTTCGAAAAATCAATACTCTTTGATAACTTCTTAACCTTATATTAAGAAATAATTAATAATAATGGTAAATCAGTATATGGAGCAATTTGGACTATTTCCGGTATTGATTATATGCCTTGCTGTTATTTTATACTTTAAAAGAAAATATAAAAAAAAAGAAAATACTAAAGAAGCTAAAAGGACATTCAAGGTGCTATTTTTTACAAGCACTTTTCTAATCATTGTATGTGGTTTTATGCTTGTTTTTGGTAGGTACTGGTTTTAGATTTAAAAAATGTCCGAATTTTATAAAAAAGTTGTTGTTATTGGAGCAGGAACAATGGGATCAGGAATAGCTGCCCATTTAGCAAATTCAAAAGTTCATACTATTTTATTAGACCTCCCATCAGAAGGTGAAGACAAAAATAAAATATCTAATAATGCAATAGTTAATATAAAAAAATCTGACCCCCCACTATTAATTGAAAGAAATTGCCTAAATCATATTCAGGCTGGAAATTTAGAAGATGATTTTCATCATATAGGCGATGCCGACTGGATTATAGAGGCAGTAGTAGAAAGAATAGATATCAAGCATCAATTGTATAAAAAGATTCAAGAAACAAGAAGTTCCCACTCTATTATTTCTTCTAATACTTCCACAATACCACTCAGTATTCTTACTCAGGAAATGTCAGCTGAGATGAAAAATGACTTCTGTATCACTCATTTTTTTAACCCTGTGAGATTTATGAGACTTCTTGAGATTGTAGAAACTAAAGATTTAGACCAAAAAAAAATTTTAAAACTAAGATCTTTTTGTGAACATCAATTAGGTAAGGGTATTGTAAATTGTAAAGATACACCTGGTTTTATTGGAAATCGTGTAGGTGTTTATGCTATGCAAGTTGCGATGTATGAGGCTTTAGAACGAAAACTGCCCGTCGAGATAGCGGACGCTCTATTTGGAAGACCTATGGGAATTCCTAAAACTGGTGTCTTTGGACTTTATGATCTTATTGGAATTGATCTCATGAAAGACGTTTTAAAAAGTTTTGAAAAAGAATTGAAACCCGATGATCCATTTATGCAAGTTGTAAAAGCACATCCTATTGTTGAAAAACTTTTAAAAAATGGCTTCACGGGAAATAAGGGTAAGGGTGGTTTTTATGAAAATAAGACCATTGATGGAAATGAATTTACAAAAGCTTTAAACTATGAGTCTTTCACTTATTATGATTTTGAAAAAGTTGATTTAGAACTTGCTCACAGAGTTGAAAAAGAAGGAATTAAAGCATTACTTGATGACAAAAGTGAATATGGTCAGTATGCGTTCAGTGTCTTAGCCAAAATAGTTAATTATTGTGCTTATTTAATTCCCGAGGTAACAGAAAAACTTATAGATATTGATGATGCTCTGCGCATGGGTTTCAATTGGTATAAGGGTCCATTTGAACTTCTGCAAGATTATGGTCTGAAGAGATTCATTGATAAGGCAAACTTAGAAACAAATGTCTCAGATTTTTTAACAAAAATATTAGACTCTCAAGATAATCCTTATGGATCAAAAGATTCATCTTATTTTCATTTTTCAAAGAAATCCTCAATAATTAACAGGGGTGTAAATATATATAGATTAGGCGATATCCAAAAATTCTCTAAACCTTTAATTCAAAATCAAGCTGCTTCTGCATGGATGATAGAAGACAAATCATTTAACCAAAATATAATGTGTGTAGAATTTCATACTAAAGCAAATGCTTTAAACAGTCTTGCTATGGAAATATTATATGAAGCAGTTGAGTTAACTGATAAACACAAAGCCGATGGACTGGTAGTTTATAATGAAGCTATGAACTTTTCTGCTGGCGCAGATCTTAATACATTAATAGGACTAGCCGATGATGAGAATTGGCAGGGTATTGATCTTTATTTAAGTTCTTTTCAGAATGCATGCAGTTTAATGAAGTATGCACCGTTCCCAACTGTAAGTGCTATTTCAGGTTTAGCTATTGGTGGAGGTTTTGAGGTTGCTTGCCAAAGTGATAGAATGGTAGCTCATATGAACAGCACTGTTGGTCTTGTGGAAACAGGTGTTGGTTTAGTTCCTGGTGGAGGCGGTTGCAAGGAGTTATTATGGAGATGGGTTCAAGATGCTAAATTTCATGATAATCACGATAATGCTGCTATTGAAGTTTTTAATATAATTGGATACGGAAAAATTGCTACTTCCCCAATTCTTGCTCTTCCTTTAAAATTAATAATGGAGGAGGATGTGGTGGTAGAAAATAGGGATCAACTTTTATTTAAAAGTTTTGAATTAATTAATTCTCTAAAGTTCTCTTATCAAATTCCAAAAAGACCATCTTTTCTGTTAAGTGGTTTATCAGTGAAAGAACAGATGCATGAAATATTAAAAGATTTAGAGTCACAGCATATTATTTCTGGTTATGATGTAGACATAGGACTCCATTTAGCTGATGTTTTAAGTGGAGGAGCAAATTCTGGACCAACGAGTTTGAGCGAACAAGATCTGTATGATCTTGAAAGACAATCTTTGATAAAATTAATTCAGTCTCATAAAACTAGAGATAGAATCCATGCAATGCTCTCAACTGGAAGAAGGATAAAAAATTAATGAATAATTATGATCTAGGAATGGAGCAGAATAAAGCAAATTACATACCTTTGACTCCATTAAGTTTTCTTGATCGTATTAAAGATGTTTATCCTGACTACGAAGCAATTGTTTACAAACAACGAAAATATAATTGGAAACAGGTCTATGATAGATGTACACAATTTGCGAGCGCTCTGACAAAAATTGGAATTGGTGAGGGGGACACTGTTTCAATTATGGCTGCTAACACGCCTGAGATTTTTGAAGCTCATTATTCTATTCCTATGACAGGAGGTGTGATTAATACAATCAATACTAGACTAGATGCAAAAACAGTTGGCTATATTCTTGATCATAGCGATGCTAAGGTATTAATAGTCGATAGACAATTTCATGATGTAGTTGTTAATGCCTTAGAGCAAGTAAATAGAGATATAGTAGTAATTGATATCGACGATCAACAAGCTGGTCTAGAAAATTCAAGACCTATTGGTGATTTAGAGTACGAATCTTTTTTAGAGACTGGTGACCGCGATTTTGAATGGATTAGACCGAATGATGAATGGCAGGCAATCGGTCTTAGCTATACTTCTGGCACAACTGGTAAGCCAAAGGGAGTTGTTTATCATCATAGAGGCTCCTATCTGATGTCTATGGGAAGTGTTACAGCTTGGAATATGCCTAATAAACTTACCTATCTCTATACAGTACCTATGTTTCATTGTAATGGATGGGGGTATCCTTGGACACTTGCTATGCTTCATGCAAAGATTATTTTCATACGAAACATAGTCGTAAAAGAAATTTTTCAATTAATATCTCAATACAAAGTTACTCATTTTGGTGGAGCGCCAATCGTCTTGAATATGATTGCTAATGCGCCTCAAGAGGAACAGTTAGCAATTCCTAATAAAGTTTATGTAATGACCGCAGGGGCACCGCCCCCTAGTTCAATTTTAAAAAAAATGCACTCCTTAGGTTTTGAGGTAATGCATGTCTATGGTTTGACAGAAACATATGGTCACGTAGTTCATTGTGCTTGGAATGAAACATGGGACTTGCTTGATCAAGAAAAACAATCAGAGTTAAGATCATATCAAGGTGTTAGATATCCTCACACAGAAGAAATTGCGATACTCAATCCTGATAATTATTCGCCTGTTCCCAATGATGGAACCACAATGGGGGAAATTATGATTCGAAGTAATACTGTGATGAAAGGATATTATAAAAATCCTGAAGAAACTAAAAATAGTATGAAAGAAGGATGGTTTCACTCAGGTGACTTAGCGGTGAGACATCCCAATGGTTACATTCAAGTTAAAGACCGTTCTAAGGATATTATTATCTCAGGCGGGGAAAACATTTCATCTGTGGAAATTGAAAATACTATTACCAAACATCCCTCCGTTTCCCTTGCAGCAGTTGTAGCAAAACCTGATGAAAAATGGGGTGAAACACCTTGTGCTTTTATTGAACTTCATGAAGGACAATTAGTTGATGAGGAAGAATTATCAAAATTTTGTCGGCAACATTTAGCAGGTTTCAAAATGCCAAAGACTTTTGTTTTTTGTATCTTACCTAAAACTTCAACTGGAAAAATTCAAAAGTTTGAACTAAGAGAGCAAGCAAAAATTATTAAATAATGTTAATTGAAGTTAATGGTCATCAAGTTTTTGCAGGAACTGGTGGTAAAATATTTGATAATAAAAAACCAGTAATTGTCTATTTACATGGTAGTGGTTTTAGTCATGTTGCGTGGGCTCCATTGGCTAGTCAATTTACCCAAAAGGGATACAGTGTCATGGTAATAGATTTTCCTGGTCATGGTAATTCTGAAGGTAAAACTTTAACTTCAATAGAAGAAAATGCTAATTGGTTAAAGGATTTATTAACTGTAATTGACTTAAAACAAGTTTCATTAATTGGCCACTCGCAGGGAGCTTTAACAGCTTTAGAATTTAGTTCATCCTTCCCAGATATGGTCTCAAGGTTATGTTTAATGAATGCTTCTCACTCCATGCCAGTGCATCCTGATTTAATTAAAATGGCAGAAACAAATGATAAAAAGGTAATCGATCTAATGCTTAAATGGTGTTACGCAGGACATAGCGGAGACATTATGACAGAGCATGGTCAAATAATGACAAATAAAAAGAGTATAGATGTTGCTAAAATGATCTTAAGTTCAAAGAAACTCAGTGATGTTCTAGCAATAGATTTAAAAGCCTGTAACAATTATTCTAATGGAATAAATTCTGTGAAAAAAATTAACTGCCCTGCCATAATCTTATCAGGTAATAAAGATAAAATGATCTCATTAGATAAAGCCAAAGAACTTCATCATAATATTGATGGTTCAAAGTTAGAGATAATTTATGAAGCAGGACATATGTTAACTTCAGAAGAAGTTGTTCAAGTTAGAAAAGTTTTATCTGATTTCTTTTGAATTCAGAAGTTTTTTGAAAGTACTTTTAAAATAAAAAGATATGTCGAAAAAGCATATTACAAATATTCTTTAAACTTATAATATATTTTGATAAAATTTAATTTAGGAGATAAATATGGAAAAACAAATGTTAGCAATTGGAAAGTTTAAAGAAGGAGAAGATCGTCTTGAAAAATTTATGAAGTTTTTTCAATCTGATGAAGGTATGGATATGAGAAAATCGGTCGCTCACGTTGAAAAGACTATTGCGGGAATACTCCCAGACAAAAGTGGAATAATGTTTAAAGTTCATGTTCATAATGAACAAGGAATGAAAGATTTGGTTTCTGGAAGACATCCCGTAATGAAGCCTATTTATGATGAGCATTTAGATCATATTAAGCTTTATGAACTTACAGAAGTAAATATAGAAAACTAATAAGGAGAAAATAATGTCAATAATGGAAAAATACAATAAGGCAATGGCAGATAAAGACGAAGCAATGATGAATGAAATACTTCACGATGATTATACTTTTACATTACACAAATCAGGAATGGTTTTAAAAAAAGATGATGTGATCAAATGGGCAATGTCTGATGACATTCAAAGAGAAAATGTAAGAATTCTCTATGAAAATGATGAAATCGGTGTCGAGCACTCATTTGTAACATTTAGTGATGGAAATAAGCAGGCTGTTATGGCTGTTTGCAAATATAAAGATGGAAAAGTCATCTCACTAGAAACTGGTGCAACGGATATGCCAAAAGAATAAAAATATGCTCATAAACTCGGTAATTTTCACCGAGTTTTTTTAATTTTTTCAGAATTATTATAGAAGACTTCTAAGCAAGTAGAACATACTAAGCCATTTTCCTTTTTAAATTCATCTTGCTTTTTATCACTTAACAATCTTATTTTCCATACGGCCTCAATACTTTCGCTTATAGCTATTTCAGTTTTACAATAGTTACAATATTCACTCATTTTATTTCAAATATTACATTATTTGTGTTGTATATTGTCATTGGTTAAGGTTAATAACATAAGTTGATTAAAATGATAAATAATAAGCACGCATTAATTAATTTAAAATTTTGAATATTCTAATTAAATTATTTATAAATGTTTTTTTCATTTATTTTATAGTTCATCAAAATCTCTATTCAAAAAAAATAAATTTTCATGCTTGGGGCGGTTCAGTTGTAATTAATAATTTTATTTCACAAGCTAGTCAAAACCTTAAGAAAAATAATATTGATCTGCACCATACAAAAATTACAGATATTGCTGAAACAGTAAAAATTTTATTGTCAGATAAGAAAAATAATAATTTAAAAAATGGTAAAATTGATTTGATATGGGTTAACGGAGAAAATTTTCAACGCTTGAAAAAAAACCAATTATTATTTGGTCCTGTTGATCAAATTAAAAACTATACTTATATAAATAGAAGAGATGCTTCTCTACATTCTGATTTTGGAGAACCTGTAGAAGGATTAGAGGTGCCTTGGGGTAGAGCACAATTTGTACTGATTTATGATAGTCAAATGATAGACAAACCACCACAAACTATTAGTCAATTAAAACATTTTATTATAAATAATCCTGGTAGATTTACTTATCCTCAAATTCCAAACTTTCATGGAACTACTTTTTTAAAACAACTTTTATATGAAATGGTTGAAGATAAAGCTATTTTACAACAACATTTTTCAAGTTGCTTAAGCCCTTGTAAGCCAATTGCAAAACTTATGCTATTTTTACAAGAAATACATCCTTTCCTCTGGAATAAAGGTAAAAGATTTCCCAAGTCTATAAGTGAAACTATTCCAATGTTATCAAATAGAGAGATTTGGCTAACTATTAATTTCAACCCTAATGCTGCAGCTACTAATGTTAAAAATGGAAATTTAAGAGATGTTACTCGAACCACATCTTTTATGAACGGAGCTATTGGAAATACACATTATTTAGCTATACCTTTTAATTCTTCAAAAAAATCAGCCTCCTTACAAGTCATTAATTATCTTATAAGTCCACAGTCTCAAGCTGATAAAGCGAATATAGAGATATGGGGAGACCCGACAGTTTTGGATTTAAATAAGATGAGCGCTGAGCAACAAAATATGTTTTTAGGCAAACAAAGTATTCATGTGTTGCCAAGCAACAAATTTCCTTATTTATTAGAACCTCATCATAGTTGGACAGAGGCTATTGAAAATGAATGGCTTAAGACATTTAATTAAAAGTAATTTTTCTTACTGGATTCTTTTAGTTTTATTTGGAGTAATAGCTTTAGTAATTGGTAATATTTGTTACCAAGTAATTAGTAAATTAGATACTAACTTCTTTTTAATTCATTTTAATGATTTATTGACTTCAATTAGTATCACTTTTTTTAATAATATAATTGCTACAATTCTTGCAGTTATCATTGCTTTTCTCATTACAAATTACTTGTATAACAAAAAATCTTTCAAATCTTCTTTTTTGATTATTTTAATTAGCTTTCCTCATATCTCTTATTGTATCGGAATAATATATCTGTTTGCCACTAGTGGTTTTTTTGCTCGTTTATTTGCACTTTTTTATGGCAATGACATCCCCTTCATTAGTGAAAGAGGTGATGCTTCCTCAAGTCTAATATATATTATTAGTTTAGCATTAAGAGAAGTTCCTTTTTTAGTCCTCATTGGTTTGAGTGTGTTAAAAAAAATTAATGCTTTGCAAATTCAAAAACAAGTTTTAGTTCTAGGTCACTCAAATTTATCAGCTCTGTTGTGCTGTATTTTTCCAATCTGGTTAAAATCTATGACATTACCAATATTAATAATAGTTACTTTTTGTTTTAGTAATTATGAATTTAGTTCAATCTTAGGTCCTCAGTTTCCTCATATGATCAATGTTAAAATTATTGATTCTTGGTATTCAACAAATTTTAATCTTGCACGGCAAATGAATTCTTTAATTATTATTACAATTCTTAGTTCAATATTAGCTTTGATAACTTTGTATACACTAATGCAAATTCTTATTGGTTATCTCAAAAATCAAAAATTTTTAGGTTTTGGTAATTACAATTTATTTTCATTAGGAAAAATTTTCTATTTCATTGTGATTGCATTATTTATGATCATTCTTTTTGTTACAAGCCTCCTTTCTATTAGTGAAAGTTGGTTCTTCCCAACCATTATGCCAAGTAGTTTTTCTCTCAGAGGGTTTGATTATATGGTGAGTAATTACTTATGGCTTTTCTTTAGCAGTATTTTTATAAGTTCTATTATATCAATATTATGCTTATTATTTGTTGTTATTCTGATAGAAACCTCAAAAGATACAAAAAATATTTATAAATTTCTCTTTGTTATTAGCCTAATGATACTCGTTATACCACAAAATATTATGCTTATAAGCATTGCTAACCTTATGGAACAATTAACTCTTTTTTCAGTTAGTCTTTGGTTTTATTTCTCATTATTTATTTATATTGTCCCGTATACGTATTTTATGTTAAAGCAATCTTATGATGATTTGAATCCTCAATATATTCATAGTTCCGACATCCTAGGAATAACAAGATTTAAAAGTTTTTTTCTCATCAAACTTCCCATGATGTTTAATGATTTTTTACTTATATTTGGTGTAAGTTTCTCTGTTTGTTTTTATCAATTTCTTCAGGGTATAATTGTTACAAAAGGAGAACGGGGGTTATTTAATAATGAAGTTTTTATTTTATTCTCAGGTGAAAGCATTCAAACTGCAAGTGCTGGTTCAATGATGAATTTTCTTCCTGCTGCATTAATTTTTATGATAATTAGTTTAAGGTATCGATATGTTAGAGTGTAAAAATCTTAACATTTATAAAGAAGATATTATCTTAATTGAAAATAAATCTTTTATTATTCAAAAATCTGAAATTTATACATTGACTGGAATGAGTGGTGCTGGAAAGTCTACCTTACTTAAATATATATGTGGTATTGAGCAAAAATCTTTCACATATAAAGGTGAAATATTAATAAATCAGCAATCTGTAAATCACCTACCTACTAATCAAAGGGGAGTAAGAATGATTTTTCAAAATGATTTATTATTTCCACATATGAATGTAATTGAAAATTTATTATTTGCTATGCCCCTAAAAGAAAAGAACAATAAAGAGGAAGCTTTGACGTTATTAAGTCAATTGCAACTTGATCATTTATCATACAAAAATATCAATACACTTTCAGGAGGTGAGTATTCAAGAATTTGTTTAGTGAGAATGATAATTAATAAACCAAATGTATTGCTTGTAGATGAGCCTTTTAATAATTTAGATAAAAAAACTAAAAATATCACAAAAGATTTTTTTTATAAAAATATTAGTGAAATGAATTGTGCGACATTAATTGTTTCTCACAACCTAGAAGATATTTACAGTAATGATAAGATTATTAAATTATGAATGTCTATTATAACGGTTCATGTAATATATGTGACACGGAAATAGGTCATTATAAAAAAAAGACAAATGATATTACGTACGTTGATATTTCTTGTTCACAAGATTCTCATATTAAGCATTTAAATCAAAAGGACCTTTACAGGAGAATGCACGTATTTCATGAGGGAAAACTGTATAGTGGATCTGAATCTTTTTTGATTTTATGGTCAAAAATCCCAAATTTTCAATGGTTATCAAAGTTTTTAGGAATACCTATTTTTAGGCAATTATGGTTTATGGGCTATGAGATTTTAGCATTTTTCCTATTTATCAAGAATTATTACATACAAAAAAAATAATCTAATCTCACTTTATTTTTTGGAGCACATAATTGCCAGATATTACGATGACTGTTCCAATTATAATATAATCAGTTAAGTACTCATCTAGCATAAGAACAGTTAGCAAAATACCAAATATTGGAAATAAACTATAGAGAGGCAATACTGTTTGAACATCATAATATTTATAAAGCCAAAACATACCGACTTGCGCTATACATGAAAGAATAAGACCGGAATATAAAGCGGTAACTATTGATGTTTCATTCATCCCTAATACTTGATCTATGGCGTCAGGCTCTAAAATTAAAGTTAATAATGTTAAACAGGGGAAAGTCATAATTGCCATCCAAGCATTAATATTTAATGGATTTTCTTTTTGTAAATATTTTGAAAATAAAGATGCTAGTGCATAACCAAAACCTCCAATAACTGCAAATAATATTCCAAGTGGTTCTTGTAAGATAAGTGGATCAAATCCAACTATGATTACCCCAAATATTACAAAGCCAATGACAAGCCATCTTTTATAAGAAACATTTTCTTTAAGAAAAAAAGCACTCATCAATACGCCTGTAGGAATAGAGCATTGCATTAAAATAATTATTCCTGACGTAGAAATAGAATATTGTAACGATAAATAGATCATAGGATAAACAATCAATCCCATAGCAAATGTAAAAAATAATATATATTTGTAGTTTTCTTTATTAAATGTCTTAATTTGAAGAAAGGGTAAAAGAGCTAACGTCATTATACCAACTCTTAAAGTTACAAAGACAAGCGCTGAAATATTATTAACACCAATTTTTCCAACGGGATAAGAACTTCCAAAAAGAAGCATGACCACTAGAGCCATAAAAATATGCTGTATCTTCAATATTATTTTTTTTTGTTAAACTTTAAAACCTCTCCAATAAAGTATAAAGAACCGCCAAAATAGATAGTGGAATTTGAAGTGGCTTCTCGATTTAAGGCATCGATTGACTTCAATAATCCGTCAGAAATACTGATTTTGTTTGTTTTATTGATATCGACAATTTGAATAGAATTTTCCTCCTCCATAGGGGTAACAAAAATTTTTTTAAAGTATGGTTCTAGTAGTTTTAAAATAGTTTTGTAGTTCTTATTAACAAGAAACGAACATACAAGAATGTTATTTTTACCTTTGAGATTATTTATAAATACTTTGACCCCATCGATATTATGAAAACCATCAAGAAAAATAGATTCATATTTATGAATAACTTTAGTGAGTTCACCACTTTCAATTTTTTGCAACCGCCCAGACCATCGAACTTTAGGAAGTGCATTTTCTACAAGTTTAGAATCAAACTGCTTTTTTAAAATACCTTTCACTGCAGCAATCGCTAAGCCAGCATTTTCAAACTGATGAAAACCCTTTAGTGATAAGTATTTTAGATTTATTTTATGATCTTGATCAATGTATAATTGATTTCTAATCTTCCAATTTATACCCGCAAATTGTGCATACATTTTCTTTTTATTTAAAAAATCTTTTGCAAATTTTTTAACTGTGGGTTTTTGATAATTAATAAAATTGATACTTTTATTATGGAATATGCTCAATTTTTCAAAAGCAATTTTTGATAAAGAGTTTCCTAAATAATCTTGATGGTCCATAGAAATAGGAGTGATTAATGAATACTTTTTACCTTTAATAATATTAGTTGCATCAAAGCGTCCTCCTAAACCTACTTCTAATATTAAAAAATCAGCTGGATGATCTTGAAAAGCCATTAAAGCTGCTGCTGTTGTAATTTCAAAATATGTTATTAATTTTTTCTGATTAACTTTTTCACAATGGTAAAGATATTTGAGTAATTGTTTGTCAGAGATATCTTTTGAATAAAGTTGAATTCTTTCATTAAATCGAACTAAATGCGGCGTGGAATAAACATGTGTTGTTTGACCATGCTCATTCAGAATTGATTTCAATATAGACGCGGTAGATCCTTTACCATTAGTACCTGCAATATGAATAACCTGTGGTAATTTTTTTTCACTGAAATTTAATTTTTTTAATAGTTTATTAATCCTAGTTAGTGATAAATCTGAA
>JAQWMI010000009.1 GCA_029246865.1 Alphaproteobacteria bacterium | reverse complement strand
TTTAAATCTTTAAGTTCTAAATACTTATTTTGAGCCTGTTGTTTACCCTTATAAGTAATCCTAGCATCAAAATATTTAGTTGTGCTTTCAGGATCAATAGCGGCATTAGCCTCAGATTCAGCATGCCTGATAAGGTGAATTTTTTTCATAGTTGTAATAAGTAGTATATCGAAGATTAACTTATATTAAATTTTAAAATCGTAACCAGTTTTCTTATATCTTGTTTCAAAATAATTTTTATTAAATTTATTTATCGTTGGCTTTGTATTAATTTGTTTCATTACTTTTATTCCAGCTTTTTTTAAAGAAGCCATCTTTGAAAAATTGTTAGTAATCACATTAACTTGCTTTATTTTTAATAGACTTAATATTTTAGTAGCAACAGCAAAATCCCGTTCATCATCCAAAAAACCTATATTATTGTCTGCATCAATTGTATCCAATCCTTTTGATTGCAGAGAGTAGGCTCTCATTTTATTTGCAAGACCTATACCTCTCCCTTCTTGATCTAAATAAAGGATTACACCGCCGCCATTATTAATCATGTATTTAAGAGAGTCGTTGAGTTGCTCGCCACAATCACATTTTTCCGAATGAAATATATCTCCAGTAAAACAGGCCGAGTGAATTCTGAGGTTTGTAGTTTTTTTAATAGATTCAGGTTTAATAATAACTGCTATGTGTTTTCTTGAACCAATATAAGATTTAAATATATTAAACGTGGTTGACTCTACATTAGGAAGAGGAACATTAGCTTTAGAAACTAGTTTAATACTATTTGATATATGTTTATTTTGATTTTTAAGATCTTTATAATGAAACTCAAGTAGTCCTAGTTTGAGAAATAATTTATCTATATTTTTATAGTTTTTTTTACTTATTTTTTTAAACACTAGAGAGGGTATCATTTTAGCATTTTTAGAAAGGTCTAAACATACATCATGAAATTCTCTAGACTTATGAATTACAATATCTTTAAATATATTTTTATATTCATTTGAGACAGGGTTTATAAAAAAATCAATAAGAGTTTTATTTAGAGTTTTATCTTCTATCTCAAAATAAATATTTGATGTGGACTTATTGATGAATGATTTCTTTGCTTTTTGTTTAGTGATCAGCAAGTATTTTTTTTTATCTAAATAGTGCTCAAATTGATTAAGAATTTTTTTTTGTGAGTGCTCTAAATTAAAAAATAACCAGTAATCATCTCCATCGTTAATGGCGATAGGTCTTCCAGTGCGGAGCTCGTTGATAGCTCTATCAATAATAATGCCGAAATTTGATTTTAAATTCATTAAGTGTATATATATACTGTGATTTTCAATAATAGATGACTAATGATAACAAAAAATAATATTTTCTTATTGTTTGATTTCATAAGGAAGCAAAAAAAAATATCAAACTTTCATATCAAGTACTCCAATAACTGCTTTGTGCATACTAAAGCTTCAAAATTAGCTGACATTATTATAAAAAAAAATAATATTATATTTCAATGTAAGATTCATAAGTCTCTTGAAGAAATATTGCTAATATTAATACCCATCCTTTTAAATAATAAAAATTTTTTTATAGGGCAAATTGGTCAGAGTTTAGATGGTAAAATTGCTTTAAATAATGGTAAATCACATTACATAAACGATAAACTAAGTATTATTTATTTACATTGCTTAAGAAGTATGTGCCAAGCAGTTGTTGTAGGGGTTAATACAATTATCAAAGACAATCCTCAACTCACTACAAGAATGGTCAAAGGTCCTAATCCTGTAAGAGTTATCATAGATCCTTCCTTAAAATTAAATAATAATTATAAAATTTTTAAAGATGGTTTGAGTAATATTATCTTCACCCATTCCTCAATACAAAAGAAATTCAAAAATACTACTGTCTACAAGTTGCCAAAAAAAGATTTCACTCTTCAAATACATAAAAAATTACAATTATTGAATTTTTCATCTGTTTTGATTGAGGGTGGGGCTACTACTTTATCAAAATTTATTGATAATAAGTTGATAGATATCATGCAGTTTATTATCTCACCCATGATTATAGGATCTGGTATTAATTCACTTAATCTTAAACCAATATCAAATCTAGATAATGCTTTAAGACCTAAAAATAAAATCTATCGCTTTGGAAAAGAAATAATTGTTAGTTTAAATTTTTAATGCTAGAAAATCTTTATTTCTCAATAACATTTTAGATTTATTATTTGCAATATGATCTCTTCTAAACTTGATCCAGTCACTAAGATCTAATTTATTTTTTAAAATTACATTTTCACAAAAATTAATAAAAATCTCTTGGAATGCTTTATTATTTTCAACCATCCAATTAGAATTAAAGACATAAGTTTTATGAGTTTTAGAAAATACTGTATTGATTATATTAGTACAATCTTGACCGACAGCTCTTAGTCCTATGCCCTTGTCAGACTTTTGATCTTTATTGAAAAACTTTAATACCAATTCATCATCTTTATGTTTAGGTGTAAATTTAAAAAAACCATCATAATTAATAGAAAAATAGATAGTATTAGTACTAGTATTTAGTTTACAAAAATCTTTAAACCATTTGCGAGGCATAATATCTAAAAATGCAGAACCAGTAACAATATCAAAATTATTAAAATTAATTTTTTCTATATCTTCTATTACATTTATTTTTTTAAAACTAATGATGTTAGTAGCAGCTTTTACCTTAAGGTTTTTTTTAAAATGATTAATTGACTCAAGTGATATATCGGTCATTAGCCAATTTTGTTTACTTTTAATTCTCTTTGTTAGGTACCTATAATTAGATCCTGTTCCACACCCTAGATCCATAATATTTATCGACTTATATTTTTTAAAATAGTTATTGATTTTATCAATTGCTTTTTGATTTCTTGAACTAATATCTATTTTTTCTCTCAGAGATAGCCAATTGTTATCAAATTTATGCATTCTTAATCTTTTCTATAAACATCTTTGCAGAATGTTCAGGCGTTAAAAATATCCTACTATTATGGTTTAACTGAGTTTTAATTTTTTTCATATTTTTAGTATTATAATAATTTTTATTAATAAGAGCTGATATATTTCCTATTTTAAAGTTCTCAAAGTATAGAATACCTTTAGTTCCTATTGTTTTCACGATAGTCGGTGTTTTATAGGTAATAATTGGTATTTTTAGTATTAAAGCATTAGCTAGAGACATACCAAATCCCTCATATTTACTAGTGGATACAAAAAAGTCAGTATTTGAATACAATTTACTAAGTTTTATATGTGAAACTTTTCCAAGAAATTTTACTTTCTTTTCCAACTTATTTCTTTTTATAAACTCTGATAAAGCTTTATAGTATTTATTATCTCTAGAAATATCTCCAACTATATTAAGTGTTACGTTCTCAATGAATTTTAACTCTTGTAAAATGTATAGGTAATTTTTTCTTTCAATAATACTTCCACACATCATTAATTGAATATTAGCATTTTGATTTTTTTTATATTGTTTAAGTCTTTTGATGCCAGGTTCTACGACCTCAATTTTTTTTCCTATTACATTAAATTTTTTTTCTAAAAGCTTTTTTGTGTCTTTAGAAGTTACTATGAAGTGATTAATAAGTTTAAATATCTTCTTACCGCTACTTAAAAAATCAGCACTAATATTTCCTTTAAATTCTAAAAAAAGTGGGTGATGTATCAAAGCTATTATTTTATAGTCTTTCAAATCATCAATTAGGGGTCCTAAGCTTTCAAGAATCAATCCATCAAATATAAGAATTGAGTCTAATGGCAGCTTTTTTATTTTTTTACTTAAATCATTTAAGTCATTCTTTTGAGGGAAGGGATAGTTGTTTGATAGAGCAACTTTACTTATTTTGAAATTTAATTTCTTTGCATGATCTAGTATATTTTTTTCGTAAATATACCCACCAGTTTTTGTATTTATATTACCAGGATAAAAAAAATAATAAGATTTAGAGATTATTTTTGATCTCATCTTCATACGTAGCCCAAGCTAAATTAGATTCAGTGAGGATGATCTTAATTTTATGTAATTTTTTAAAGTCGTTAGAATAGTCTTTCTTCAACTTATCAGTTATTTTGTTAAAGATATCTTTAGCGAGGAACTCAGTTGTAGTTATAATATTATTAAATTCAGCAATCTCATCTAAATTTTTATAGCTATAAAACTTCAGAACATCAGCTAATATTTCCGTAACAACTCCTAAGTCCATTATTATATTAAATTCGTTTAGTTCTTTGGCAAAAAATTCCGCGTCTACTATGTATGTAGCACCATGCATGTTTTGCGCTGGCCCAAATACTTCACCAGGTAGAGTGTGAGCAATTAAAATATTATTTCTTACTGTAATGGAATACATGATTATTTGTACTTTATAGCATGCATAATAGTATTTGGATCATTCAAAATTGAAATATATTTTTTTTCTATATCTTCAAAGTCACATTCATTATTAATTAATTTTATTAAATGATTATTTGATAGCGCGCGTATTGCTATCTTTAATCTTTTTTTATAATCATATGATTTTTTCATGAGTTTAGGAATGTTGGATACTTGAGAACTAATAATTTTTAATCTTTTTGAATGAAAATAACCACCAAGTGAAATATTTGTCTGTTTATTACCATACCAACTTGCTTCAATAAATTTACCATCTAAATTAAGTAATTTGAATGATCTTTTCAATATATCATAATTGGATGTAGTATTAATGATGACGTCTGCATTTTTCACTTTTTCAAAATTAATAAATTTTAAATTCAATAGTTTTGAGTATTTTAATTTATGCTTATTATTATCTGACACATAAACATTTTTGTATTTTTGTAATTGAAAATAATATGCCGTTAAAATTCCTATTGATCCCATTCCTACTATAATTATTTTTTCATCTTTTTTCGCTTGAGCATCCCAAAAAATATTGATTGCAGTTTCCATATTTGCTGTAAGTAAATATTTTTTAATATTTTGATTTTTTAATATTGTTAATTTATTTAATTCCATTTCAAAGATTGATTGATGTGGGAACAAACAAAATGTTTTCTTATTAATGTATTTCTTAGGTCCGTCAATAATCTGACCTATGTTGATATATCCATATTTTATTGGAAACGCAAATGAGCCATCTTGAAATGGGGCTTGCATTAATTGATACTGATCTTTATCTACCTTACCCTCAGTGACTAATTTTTCAGTTCCTTTACTCACGCCAGAGTAAAGCGTTTTAATAAGAACAGTTTTATTATTACTCTTGTATGTAATTTTATTTTTCTTAATTACGGGTTTATTTTTTTTTTCCAACCAAAGAGAATAAGTTTCCATATTATTTTTATAAATGTAAAATGATAATAATGCTAACTAAGTTTTGGTCTAATTTAACATCTGTTGAAATTAAAAATATAAGTTCAAATAAAGTTCTTATTTTCCCTTTTTCATCTATTGAGCAGCATGGAAAACATCTTCCGGTTGGAACTGATAAATTAATTTTAGAAGGGATATTGAATAAATTTTCAAAAATTCCCTCAAAAACTTCTAATTTTATTATCATGCCTCATATTTTCTTAGGCTCTGCGAGCGAACATTCAAGTTATTCAGGAACAATTTCCATAAATTCTTCTATGTATATTGATTATATAACTGAATACGTTGAACAATTTTGCAAAAAAAAATTTAAAAAATTTATTTTCCTTAATAGTCATGGTGGTCAAATTAGTCATTTAGATATTGTAGCTAAGGAACTTAAAAGTAAATATAAAACTATTGATATTATTAAAGCCAATTACTCACTATTTGATGGGTTTGATAAAGTTATTAACGAAAATGAGTTAAAATTTGGTTATCATGGTGGTGAGTTTGAAACTTCTTTGATGCTCTACTTATATCCTCTCTTGGTTAAAAAAAATTTAATAAAAAAAAATACCCTTTCTCCTGATTTTAAATCAAAAAGCACTATTAGTTATGAAAAAAATATTAAACGTGCATGGAGTACGGAAGATATCAACAAATCTGGTATAATAGGCAATCCTGTTGGCTCATCTTCTTTAAAAGGTAAAAAAATATTAGATATCACATTGAATACTTTGAAAAAAATAGTCATGGAATTATCATAATAATTATATGAAAAATAATATAAATTTATGAGTGCGGAATTAGCTGTTAATTCTTTCTGGTTCTTATCAATTTTAACTGCATTACTTTATATATCTAAAAAAAGATTAAAAAAAAAAGAACAATATTCCTTAATAAACAAATCATTTCAAATCTGCTTTATTTTTTCCGTAGGAATGTTAATAATAGGATTATATTTAATGGTTAATCGTTAATGAAAATATTTATATCAATATTAATTTTGTTTACCATTTCTTTTAAAGCATTCGCAATCCAATATAACGTTGATGAATTCTGTAATTATATTGAAACAACTATTGAAAAAAATACTTTTAATAATGAAATACTTCAAAAGTTGTCAGCTATCTATGAAAATGTTTGTAACTAACTTGATTTATTAAACAGGCAGGAGATATGAAATTATGAAAACAAAAATACCACCTCCAATAATTGCTTTAATTTGTATTTTCATCAATTATTTATCTACTTATTTGATTAATCCTATTAAGTTTCCAAACATTGAAATAATTGGGGGTTTAATTCTTTTGTTAGGAGTAGTAACTGCCGTGTTGGCAACTCTTTTGTTCAAGAAAGATAAAACAACTGTAAACCCAAGGAATCCTGAAAAAACTACAACTTTAGTTACAAATGGTATTTTTTCTATAACAAGAAATCCAATGTATCTTGGTCTATTTTTCAGCATCTCAAGCACAATTTTATTCTTTGGTTCTTGGTTTGGTATAATAATCCTAATGTTTTTTGTTTGGTACATAAACAAGTTTCAGATAATTCCAGAAGAAGAAGCAATGGAAAAACTCTTTGGTGGCAAATATTCTGAGTATAGACAAAAGGTAAGAAGATGGATTTAGATTAGGCTACTTGATAAAATGAGTCGTTATTCATATTAACCCAAAAACAAAGCAATGTTAACACTACATAATTATAATGGTTTTATAAACGTTGATACACTTTGATTTTGGAGGCCCACCCCGGAATCGAACCGAGCTACAAGGATTTGCAATCCTCTGCATAACCAATCTGCCAGCGGGCCATAAGAAACAACATATATAACAGGTTTTTATATAAATTTAACTCTATATTTTTTAAATAAATAGACCTGAAAAGATATGCTTGAACTAAAATCACGCATAAGACACAATTAATTATATGGGTAATTCAGAGGAGTTTAATCTATTTTTAAAATATTCTAAAGAGATTGGGTCCGATGCAACGATGGTGCATGCAGCTGGTGGTAATACTTCTATTAAGTTAGATGATACTATGTGGGTCAAAGCATCTGGTAAATGGCTTATGAATGCCCAAAAAGAAGAATTAATGGTTCCTGTTAGTATTTCTAAAATTAAAACCTATCTTGAAAATAATAATTTTTCTGAATCTGATCTTCAAAGATCCATAGTTCTACCATTATCTCCAAAAGGTCTCCGCCCATCCGTTGAAGCTCCAATTCATGCTGTTTTAGATTTTTTTAAATTAAAAACTTACAAAAAATTTAAGAATGGCTAAACATTTTTTTTTCATAGAGTTTATTTTCCCAATTCTTATAAACGGTTTCAAATGAATGATTTTGATATTTGTTAATAGTAGTCGTCAGTAATTTATTTTTTCTCTTTATGTCAAATAAATTAGTTGCTCCTAAACTAGTACCAATTTCTTTTTTATTCTTTAAAACAGTTTGTTTTCTTCTCAAGGTTGATAATATTTTCATTATAGTCTCATTTTTAGTAATTGGTCCGTCAAGAATTATTGTGTTTGAGGATTTCATTTTATTTAAACAAAAATTCATTACAAACGATATATATACGCAAATTAAAAAATAGATTTGACCTTTGTTCAAACCTTTGAACAAATTAGTATCGATATGATGTTGTTTAAAGGCGCCTCCGGCGGCATAGCTGGGGTAAATTAAGTAATCGTTATAATTAAAATTTTTAATACACTTTGTATTAGTTGGTATTTTAAATATTTTTGTTAAGTAGTCATATTCTCTTCCGCCCATAAATCTTATTGTCGGCACAGCTTTTCCAAAAACGTCAATATTAGCTAGCATGTCAAGGCTAGGATTGAGAGTAGTCAAAGAAGTTTTTTGATTAAATATTATGTACCATGTGCCTGTTGAAATTAAGGTAAAATTTTTAATATTTGAATTTTTAAAATATAAATAAGAAGCGTTACTATCATGCACACCATTCACAATTTGTATGCTAGATTTACCAATCTTTTTTCTACCTGTTATCTCCCATGCTTTTTTCATTGGAGGAAATTTATTTTCTATTTTTAGTTTATTTACTAAAGAAGAGAGTTTATTTTTTTTAAAATTCCATAAATGCGTATGACATCCTAGATAAGATATTTCAGATGAGAAATTATTTGTAAATTTCCAAGCAATATACTGAGGGTAATTAATAATATATTTTGTATTTTTAATCAGCTTTGGATTTTTTTTTACTAAATAATATAGTTGCATACCAATATTCAAACCAGTTTCTAAAAAGGGAGTAAAACTTTCATCAAATCTAGGAGCAATTTTTTTGTAATCATCCATTAACTGATCATATTCATACTCATAATCCGTGCATGCTAAAATTTCTTGATTATCATGATCGATGAGGGCGATTGAAGTTCCATGAGCCGTACAAACAAATTTATCTAATTGATACTTTTTCTCTACTAAATTTATTTTTCTAATAGTCCATTCAAAAATAGATTTTGAATTTAATGTTTTTATACCATATTGGTTAGTGCTTTTTTGTTTTGTGTTATAAGAATAAATAGCTGTATTTTTACTATCTACAAAAATTAATTTAACGTTGGTTTTACCTATATCGAGTACAATATTAAGCTTAGTTGTGGTGATCATTATCTAGTGAATGATGTTATATTACCTCCATCAACATTGATAATATTTCCTGTAGATTTTTTTGATTTTGAACTTGCAAAAAAGTAAATACCTTCAGCAATATCTTCAGGTAATATACTTACTTTTAACAAACTTCTATTTTTATAGAACTCTTCAACTTCTTTAACATTTATTTTATTACTTTTAGCTCTTTGTTTTGTCCAATCACCTTGCCAGATCTTTGAATTTTGAATTACAGCATCAGGATTTACCACATTAGAACGTATTTTATACACTGATCCTTCTAGAGCAATTGATCTTGATAAGTGCAGTAATGAGCTCTTCGCTACACTGTAGGCCGAAGCTCCTTTGGAAGCATTCAAGCTATTCTTACTTGAGACAAATATAATTGAACCACCATTGTTTTGCTCCATCATATTTTGATAAACCTCACGACTAATCAGAAAACAACCCTTGGATAAAATGTCCATATTTTTATCCCATAGTTTAGTGCTTGTTTTTTCAAATAATGCAGCAGATGCAAATCCAGCATTAGCCACTAATATATCTATTCCACCAAAGAAATTAATACTTTCAGATACAGCATTTTTGACATCTTTTTCGTCAGTGACATCCATTATTATTGAATGGACAACATCTTTCCCAAACTCTTTACTAAATTCATCATGTTTAATTTTAAGAGCACTTTTATCAATATCTGTTAAAATTACACAAGAACCTTCACTAAGAAACTTTTTAGCAGTAGCAGAACCAATGCCTCCAGCTGCACCAGTAATCAGAGCAACCTTTCCAGCTAATTCTTTTTCTGCTGGCATTCTTCTTAATTTTGCTTCTTCTAGCTCCCAGTATTCTATTCTAAATGCTTCTTTTTCCGTAAGACCAGTATACTTACTTATACCCTCAGCACCTTTCATCACATTCATAGCATTACAAAAAAATTCACTTGAAATACGTGCTGTTGATTTATTCTTTGCAAAAGACATCATTCCATATTCAGGTATTAAAACAATTACTGGAAATGGATCTCTGAGACTTGGAGAACCTTTAGTTTTGTTTCTACTATAATATTTTGTGTAGGCATCTTTATATTTATTTAAATAACTTTGAATGACACTTTCGATCTTATTTTCATTTTTAAATAATTCAGTTAATGACGGTAGCACCATTGGTAATCTTTTTGTTCTGAGAAAATGATCTGGACATGAAGTGCCAATAGCTGAAACTTGTTTTAAATTTTGAGAATTAACAAACTCTAAAGTAATATCAGACTTATCTAAGTGAAGTATTTTAGAATTTTCCTTAGAAAGGTTCCCTCTAATTGTTGAAATTAACTTCACCTCAAAATCAGGATTTGATTTTTTTTTGTAAACTGGTTTCCCAAAAGAATATTTTTTAATTGAGCTATTTAAATAAGTTTGTGCTTTTTTAATCAAGTCTATTGAATTTGAATAACATTTTTGATTAGTATTACCCCAAGTAAATAATCCGTGATGACCAAGAACAATTCCAATAATATTTTTATTTTTATTAATTAAATTTTCCATCTTTAGCCCCAGGTCAAATCCTGGTCTTTGCCAATCTAGCCATCCCATACTATCCCCATAAACTTTTTTAATTATATCACGTCCATTTTTCATAGTCGCTAATGCGATTATTGAGTCAGGATGAGTATGATCTACTTCTGGATAGGGAACATAAGCATGGAGAGGAGTGTCAATACTTGCTGCCCTTGGGTTGTTATTGAAAGTGCACATTGGATAATATCCAACCATCTCATCTTCATGATTAAAACCTCTATAAATATTTTTTAAATTATTAAATTTGTCAAGATAGAGACTGGCAAAACCATCTTTTTTTATTGAACCTAAGTCTCCACCAGAACCTTTGACATAAAGAATGGTTTCATTTTTTTTTGTTATTGGGTCTTTCATGGTTATTTTAGAAGAAGTATTACCTCCGCCAAAATTAGTAACTTTCAAGTCACTTCCTAAAAGATTTGATCTCAAAATCAGCTGATCAATTTTATATAAATTATTATATTTGCTTTTCCAGTTATTAGTTACATTTTTTTGAAATTTCATAAAATTAGATTTAGTCTAAAGATAATTTACTTTCAATAAAAAAATTATTTTCCCTACTGTAAAATTATTAAAAAGTCCCGTACTTTTTTTAAAAAAGAGAAATTTATTTTCTTAAAATTATTGATTTCGTATCCAATTGAGCTGATAATAAGGAAGGAATAATTTAGGAGGAAAATATGAAAAAACTACTTATAGTTGTGTTTTCAACTATTCTTTTCACTTTTAGTGCAAATGCCGCTGATATGAGAATTGCATTAGTTGTTAAAGGATTAGGTATTGGTTTCTTTGAAGCTGCTGCCGAAGGTGGCCAAGAAGCTGCAAAGGAAATTGGTGGCGTTGAAGTGATCTATACTGGCCCAGCAACAACAACCGCTGAGGCCCAAATTGAAGTAATTAATTCGTTAATTGCTCAAAAAGTTGATGCTATTGCAATCTCTGCTAACGATAGGGATGCGCTAGCTTCTATTGGTAAAAAAGCAATGGATAGAGGTATTACTGTAATTTCTTGGGACTCAGGTATAGCTGAAGAAGGAAGAGTAATGAATTTAGACCCTTCAAATACAGCTCTTATTGGTTCTTCAAATATCAAATGGATGAAGAATTCAATGGGTGACGAAGGTGAATTTGCAATCCTCAGTGCTACAAGTCAGGCAACTAATCAAAATGCTTGGATTGAAGAAATGAAAAAGGAATTTGCAAAACCAGAATACTCAAAAATGAAATGGGTAGATACTGTTTATGGGGATGACCTTTTTGATAAAAGTTATCAAGAAGCATTGGGTCTTTTCAAAAAACATCCTAACCTTAAAGGCATCATTTCACCAACATCTGTCGGTATTGTAGCTGCTGCAAAAGCAGTTGAAGATCAAGGTCTAGTTGGTAAGGTTTTTGTAACCGGACTTGGACTTCCAAGTGAAATGAAGGCGCATGTTAAAAATGGTTCTGCAGTTCAATTTGGAATTTGGAACCCAATTGATCTAGGTTACTCTGCCGTATACTTATCACATCAGATTGCTACAGGAGCTTATTCTGGTCAAGAGGGTGAATGTATCCCAACAGGTAGAATGGGAGAGATTTGTATTGGTGCAGGTAACAACGCAGCAATGGCTGATCCATTTATATTTGACGCATCAAATATAGATAAATTCGCAGAAATCTTTTAATTACATTAATTTATACACACGACCACTAAGTGGTCGTGTGTTTTTCTATGAAATTAGAGTTAAAAAATATTTCTAAAAATTTCCATGGAGTGAAGGCACTCCAAAACGTTGATTTTCAGTTAAAAGCAAATAGCATCCATGCACTTTTAGGAGAGAATGGAGCAGGGAAATCCACATTAGTTAAAATTCTATGTGGAGTTTATCAACCTGATAGCGGCACTATTAATTTAAATAATAAACAGGAAGTAATTACTGATCCGGCTGTATCATTATCTTTAGGTATTTCAGCAATACATCAAGAGTCAGTAATGTTTGATGAATTAACAGTCACTGAAAATATTTTTATTGGCAATCATCTTACTAAATCAAATGGTTTAATTCATTGGAATTTAATGCATGAAAAAACTAAACAATTACTTGATAGTCTTGAAGCCAATATTGAACCAAATGAAAAAATTAAAGACTTAAGTATAGCGCAAAGACATATCGTTCAAATTTCACGTTCACTTATTCATGATGCTGACATAGTGATAATGGATGAACCTACAGCAGCGCTATCTCAAAAAGAAATTAACGAACTTTATACAATTATTCAAAATCTTAAAAATCAAGATAAATCAATTATTTTTATTTCTCATAAATTAGATGAAGTTATGGAAGTGTGTGATGATTTTACTGTATTGCGAGACGGCCAGTTAATTAAGTCTGATAAAATTTTTAATACAAATAAAGATCAATTAATTACTTATATGGCTGGAAGAGAAGTAAATCAAATTTTTCCAAAAAACCATATTAAAATAGAGAATGAAATTTTTCAAGTTCGTAATTTCTCCAAAAAAACACAGTTTAAAAATATTAATTTTAATTTAAGAAAAAAAGAAATTTTAGGATTTTATGGTTTGGTTGGTTCTGGGCGTACTGAAATTATGAAATCAATTTTTGGAATTACCAAATCTGATGAAGGCGAAATAATTTTTAAAGATAAGAAGATTTCAATTTCTAAACCTAGTGAAGCTATTAATCAAGGAATAGTATATCTCTCTGAAGAAAGACAGCAGTTGGGAATTACTGGATTAATGTCTGTTAAAGATAACATTAATATGGCTATCATTAATAAAAATTCTAACTTTTATATTATGGATAATTTAAAAGAAGTAAAAAATGCTGCTTCAATGCAAGAAAAATTAAATATTAAAGTTTCTTATTGGAGTCAATTGGCACAAAGTTTATCAGGCGGTAATCAACAAAAAACTGTAATATCAAAATGGCTTTCAACTAAACCAGAAGTCTTAATACTTGATGAACCGACTAAAGGAATTGATGTTCGATCAAAATCGGCTGTTCATGAATTTATGGGGGAATTAGTCGGAGAAGGTATGTCTATTATTATGATTTCTTCAGAACTGCCAGAAATTTTAGGAATGTGCGATAGGGTTGTAGTGATGTATAGAGGTCTTATTAAAAAAGTTTTGGATGTTAAAGATGCTTCATCAGAACAGATAGTTAAAATTGCGAGTGGTGAAGAATGAAAAAATTTTTACTAAATCGAGACTTCATTTTATTCATAATTATTTGTATTGGATTGATTTCTGTTGGTTTTGCAAATCCTCTTTTTATAACGCCTTCAAGTATTTCTGATGTTCTAACTGATACTTCAATTTTAATTATTCTAGCGTTAAGCCAAATGATCGTAATATTAATTCGTGCAATAGATTTATCAGTTGCCTCCAATCTTGCTCTTTCTGGTATGTTGATATCTTTGCTTTCAACTGTTCACCCAGAGTTACCTGTTTACTATTTTATAGCTCTATCTTGTATCATTGGGACTATTTTAGGTGTCTTGAATGGTGTTTCTATAGCTATCTTAAAAGTTCCTTTTATAGTTACTACTCTAGGAACAATGAGTATTTATAGAGGATTAATCTATTTTGTGAGTGACGGTAAACAAGTTTACTCAAGTGAATTTTCTGAAGATTTTTTAGCCTTGATTCATTTTAAATTTTTATCTCTATCCTTTTTATTTTGGTTAGCTGTGGCTGTATTTATTATTTTTTATATTTTATTAAATCATACAAGATTTGGTAGAAATCTTTATTCCCTTGGTGGAAACCCTGATGCTGCGAAATATATAGGTATAAATGAAAACAAGTACATTATATTAGCATATTCTATTTCAGGTCTATTTGCTGGACTTTGTGGATACTTATGGGTTGCTCGATACTCAGTTGCCTCCACACAAATAGCGATAGGTTTTGAGCTAACTGTCATTTCTGCTTGTGTGGTTGGTGGCATTAGTGTTATGGGCGGAGTAGGGACAGTTCTAGGATGTTTGTTAGGTGCTTTATTAATTGGTTTGATTAGAAATGCTTTACCTGCAGTAGATATTTCTCAGTTTTGGCAATTAGCTATTTCTGGTGCTATTATTTTGTTGGCAATTATTATCAATACAAAAACTGAGCAGAGAAAAGAAAAAACAGTTATGGTGCAGGAATAATGAGCATTATACCTGATAAGCCTCCATTTAAAATTTTAGATATTCTATATAAAAAAGAATTCATTCTTTTTATTGTTTTAATTTCTATTTTAATCATTAATTCCAATATCACCCCTTATTTTTTAGATTTATATAATCTTATTGACAGCACTTTTCTTTTTAGTGAAAAAGCAATAATTGCTTTAACAATGACTTTTATAATTATCGCAAGGCATATTGATTTATCAGTCGCTTCTATTATTGCAGTATCTTCATGTGTTCTTGGTTACACAACTAGTTTAGGTTATGACACCTGGATGGTTCTATTATTAACATTATTCAGTGGAGCTTTATGTGGTGCATTTAATGGAGCGATAATTACTAAATTTGCAATTCCTTCAATCATTGTCACTATTGGAACTATGTCCTTATTCAGGGGTCTAGCATATTCTTTTTTAGAGGACTCCTATTATAATAAATTTCCAAAACTTGTAAGTAATTTAGGCAATGGCTACCTTTTTGGTTATATACCATATGCTTTTTTAACTTTTATCTTATTGGCATTTGTTTTTGCGTTCATTCTTCATAAAACTTCAGTTGGAAAAAAAATTTATTCTATTGGTAATAATCCTGATGCTGCTCAATACACTGGTATAGCAGTTAATAGGTATACTTTTGTTTTATTTACTTTGAATGGGCTTTTTTCAGCAATTGCTGCTATCTTTTTATCAGGTAGACTGTCAAGTGTTAGGCCTAATATTGCATTTGGTTGGGAGTTAGAAATTATAACCATGGTTGTTTTAGGAGGTGTCTATATATATGGAGGATCAGGAACTATTTTGGGAGTTGTTATATCAATATTTATCCTAGGTATGTTATCTTTTGGATTGGGATTGTTAAATATTCCTGGTGTCGGTATAATTATATTCACAGGGTTATTATTAATTTTAAGTATTGGTTTTCCATCTTTTGTGAGAACCTTAAGGAGAAAAAATGAGTGAAACTTTAGGAAAAAAAATATGGGCTTTTCCTGATGCCTTTTTGCCTGCTAAAGGACACCCTTATAAAACATCAAATCATGGTGATCAATTTGGGCACGAGTCTTTATGTATTATCAATTATGATC
>JAQWMI010000008.1 GCA_029246865.1 Alphaproteobacteria bacterium | reverse complement strand
CCTTACGCGATCAATGAACAACCACGCCTCTAAAAACAACCTAATTAAAGCAAAAAAGAACGAAAAAATCACCCTTTCCGGCGAAGACTTTAGAGAGGGGCTTACAGCAATAATTAGTATAAAAGTTGCAGAGCCACAATTTGAAGGACAAACAAAAACAAAACTTGGAAACGGTGACGTAAAAGGTGTTGTAGACAAGGCTGTTTATGAAGGAATTTTAGATTTTTTAGAGCAAAACCCATCAATAGGAAGAAGAATAATAGAAAAAGCCCTTCTTGCCGCAAGAAGCAGGAGCGCAGCAAAAAAAGCAAGAGAGTTGATTAGAAGAAAAAGCGCCTTGGGCGGCTCTTCGTTGCCAGGAAAGCTTGCAGACTGTTCTAATAGAGACCCGGTTTTTTGTGAACTATATCTGGTTGAGGGAGACTCTGCTGGAGGATCTGCGAAACAAGGAAGAGATAGAAATACTCAGGCTATACTCCCACTGAGAGGTAAAATCTTGAATGTAATTAAGGCTAGAGAAAATAAAGTCTTAGAAAATAATGAAGTATCAAATCTCATAACAGCCATTGGTGCTAGTCATGGCTCTAATTTTACATTAGATAAAATGCGTTATCATAAGATAATTATCATGACTGATGCTGATGTGGATGGTAGCCATATTAGAACTCTTCTTTTAACATTTTTTTACCAATTTATGAGAGAAATCATCACTTCAGGAAGGTTATATATAGCTCAACCACCTTTATATAGAGTAAAAAAAGGCAATAGTGAAAATTATCTTCTAGATGATAAAGAACTTACCAAATACTTATTAAACAATAATAGAGATGAATTAGAATTCAGTTTATACAATAAAGAAAAAAAGATTAATCTAAAAGAAGAAGAACTAAATCAGTTTATTGATTTAGCGGCAAGAGCAAACTCTGCGTACCAAAATCTAGATTTAACACATTTAGATTATCAATTTTTTGATCAGATAATTAATACTTCAATTTTTATGGAAGATTTTAATCCAAAAACCATTAATAAAAACACTTTTAAGGATTTCTTGTCTAACTTAAATTCAATTAAGAAAGAAGAAGGTTTGAAATTTACATTTCAAGACCTCGTAAGTAATAATTTAATTTTCTTACAAGATAAAGATGGTTATAAAAAAATTATTAAATTACCACTTGATAAACTAATGAATATTAGAAATTTCATCTTATTAGAAAATATGAAACTTATGAATGAAAAAGGCTTTAATAAATCAACAGATATTCGTTTTGGTATCACTAAAATTAATTCAAAAGAAATCACTCCATGTTATGGTTTGGTGGAATTTTTTAATATTTTATTTGAAATGAGTAAAAAAGGTCAAGCTATTAACAGATATAAAGGGTTGGGAGAAATGAATCCTGATCAACTTTGGGAAACGACTTTGGATAAAAATAATAGAAAATTAGTACAAGTAAAATTAGATGATGTGGGAATTGCTGACAGTACTTTGATTAAACTAATGGGCGATGATGTTACCGATAGAAGAAGCTTTATTGAAGAAAACTCAATCAAAGTAGCTAATCTAGACATTTAATTTGCTAAAAAAAAATAACTTTTTATTTGTCAATTCATCCGATTTCACATTAATTAGATTTATAGCATTTGTTGGTCAAACGCTAACATTAGGCATTACTTATAATTTAGTTAAAGTGGATAACGCTATTATTATAGCATCTGCATTAATTGCAGGCTCACTTCTTATAAGCAATACATTTACTTATTATCTTGTTAGAAGAGGAAATAAGGTCTTATCAGAAAATCAAATTTTCTATTTTCTTTTTTTTGATATTTTGCAGATTTCATGCTTAATAGCAATTAATGGTGGTTATACAAATCCTTTTATCTTTATAATATTGGCGCCACTTGCAATTTCTGCAACATACCTATCGCTAGATAAAATATTAATGATAGTTAGTCTAGCTTTAGTGTGTTTTGCAATTATATTTAACACCTATATTGAGTTACCTGAAAATATCAGGCCAATTCTAAACGATAATTATAGCTTAGGAATTATGACATCTCTTTTCACAAGTAGTATTTTTATGGTCTTTTATCTCTACTATTTTTCTTTAAATTATAAAAAAACTCAAGTTGCTTACCAATTGGCCAGCAACCAATTACAAAATGAAAAAGAACTTTTAAAAGTTGGAGGGCTTGCTGCTGCAGCTGTTCATGAATTAGGCACACCTTTAAACACTATTAACTTAATAGTAAATGACTTCGAAAAAGATAAGAGCCTAACTAAAAAATACGAGCAAGATATTGATACTTTAAAAGACCAATTAGAGAGATGTAAAGAGATTCTAAAAGAACTTTCCACAAATCCTCAATCAAAGGAAATCTCCAGTGAAATTAATGATATGTCACTTGATGCTTTTGTTCAGTCACTTGCTGAAAAACACCAAAAAAATTACAATCGTATTAACATGGAATATAGATCAGATGAAAACTCAAAAAATATAACAGTTTCCATTACACCTGAATTAAATATAGCTATGACAAACATCATCAATAATGCTTTGAGTTTCGCCACTAAGCAAATTATTGTTATATCAGAGGTATTTGGTGATTATTACACTATTAAGATCAAAGATGATGGGCCCGGATTTGATAAAAAGTTTATAGCTAATTTTGGAAAACCATTCTATTCTACGAGATCAAATAATACCTTAAATATGGGATTAGGTCTTTTTATTACTAAACAAATGATCGAAAATCTAAAAGGTAGCGTAGAAGTAATAAATAATAATGGAGCAGAAGTAATATTAAAATGGAAGATTTAGAAGTAACAAAAGAAAAAAGTTTATTTATTATTGAAGATGATAAGTCCTTTCGTGAGAGGCTTACAACATCTTTTCAAAGAAAAGATTTTATAGTGACAGCGGCAGCTTCTAAAAAAGAAGCCCTAGAGGTTCTCTCAAAATTTTCCTTTAATTATGCAATCGTCGATCTTAGATTGGGCGATGGCTCCGGACTGGATGTTATTAAAGTTATTAAAGAACAAAATCCTTCATGTAGAACTGTAATGCTGACGAGTTATGGAAATATTGCGACTGCTGTTTCTTCTGTGAAATTAGGCGCTGATGATTATGTTCCTAAACCAGCTAATATTGATGATATTGAAAAATCCTTAATGTCTTATTCGAGCCCTTTACCACCACCTCCTGAAAATCCAATGTCTGCGGACAGAATAAGATGGGAACACATCCAAAGAGTATTCACTCAATGTAATAGGAATGTTTCAGAAACTGCGAGACGTTTAAAAATGCATAGAAGAACTTTGCAAAGAATTTTAAATAAACACGCACCAAAAGAATAGTCTTTTAGGTTTTTTTAATTTACCAATACGTTATCTTACTAGAATGAGTGCTCCTCCTCGATTAATTTTAGTAGATGGTTCTGCTTACATATTTAGAGCTTATTATGCTCTACCACCTATGACCAATAGTTCAGGTATACCTACTAATGCTGTGTATGGCTTTTGTAATATGATGTTAAAACTCATTGATCAATACCATGATGATAAAATTATTATTGTGCTAGATGCTGGACGAAATACTTTTCGTAATAAATTATACGCAGAGTATAAAGCTAATCGATCAGAAGCCCCTGAAGATTTAATCCCACAATTTAATATCATTAGAGAGGCTATAGATGCCTTTGGTTTAGACGTAATAGAAAAAAAAGATTTCGAAGCAGATGACATTATTGCTTCCTATGCCAAATACGGTGAGGAAAATAAGATAAATACAATAGTCTATAGTTCAGATAAAGATCTTTTTCAGTTGTTGACTGGCACTACCAAAATTATTGATCCAATGAAAAATATTGAGATTGATGAAAAAAAAGTTTTAGAAAAATTTGGAGTTAAGCCAGATAAAATTACAGATGTGCAGGCACTAATTGGAGATACTGCAGATAATATACCGGGAGTTCCTGGAATTGGCCCAAAGACCGCCTCAAAATTAATTAATGAATTTGGAAGTTTTCAAAACTTACTAATTAAAAAAGCAGAAATTAGTAATGTAAGAATTAAAAACTTAATCCACGAACATGAGGAATTAGCAAAAATCAGTCATCAATTAGTAATATTAAAAGATGATTTAAAACTCCCTATTGAAATTAAAGACATCAAGGCTTTTGATGACTCAACGAAGTTAAATGATTTTTTTAAAAAATATGAATTTAAATCACTTATCAGATCTGAACTTCACGAAACAGAGCCACATGACCCCCCTAAAGTGAAGAATTTCAGGGCTATAACAGATGTTGATGAAATTAAAAAATTCTTAACATCACTTCATGAAGAATATGTTATCGCTTGTGACTTAGAGACAGATGATTTAAATGTAGAGAAGGCCAATATTATTGGTATTTCGATCGCATACAGTCAGGACTCAGTTTATATACCTTTTGTATCTCCTGAAAATTCAATTAATAAAAAAAGTCAAAAAGAAATTTTATTAATTTTAAATAAATTATGTGAAGATGAAGCTGTAATTAAAGTATTTCATAACGCAAAATATGATTGTGTCATTCTTAAGAGGTATGGTGTCAATACCATCTCTTTCCAAGATACCTTACTAATGTCTTACTTTACAAATAATGGTCTTACTAAACATAACTTAGAAGATCTATATTTTTATTATTTTGGAGAGGCAAAAGAAAAATTTAAAGACGTAATTAAAAATGAATCAAAGAGAAATTATAAAGATTTCTCAGAAGTTCCACTTGAGTCTGCTACTAATTATGCAGCCTATGACTCTTATGCAACATTAAAATTATTTAATAAACTCAGCCCTCTAGTGGCCCAAGATAAAAATAATTGGATTTATTATGCAGTAGATAAAAAACTAAGTTTGGTTCTCCAGGATATGGAGAAAACTGGTTTCAAGATCGATAGACCGTTATTATCAAAGTTGGAATTAGAAATAGGAAAAGAAATTCATAAAATTGAAAAAAAAATATTTTCAATAGCTGGTTCAGAATTTAATGTTGGCTCACCTAAGCAGCTCACAGAGGTATTTAAACAATTAGATATTAATGTTTCTAAAAAAACTAAAGCAGGAGATTTTCAAACCAATGTTGCTGTATTAGAACAATTAGAAAGTGAAGGTGTGGAAATTGCTACACATATTCTACAATGGAGACAATATGCAAAGTTGCATTCTACTTACACATCATCTTTAGCAGATCATGCCGATCATAACGATAGAATTCATAGTACTTTTAATATTGCCTCCACAATTACAGGTAGACTTAGTTCCTCAGAGCCTAATTTACAAAATATCCCCATTAGGTCCGAAGTTGGTAAAAAAATTAGAACAGCCTTTATTGCTAATGATAATTTTAGATTATATAGCCTAGATTATTCTCAGATCGAACTCAGAATTTTATGTGAGGCATGCAAAGATCCAATTTTACTAGAGTCTTTTAAAAATAATATAGATATTCACGAGAGTACTGCTCAACTAGTCTTTAACAAAAAAAACATTAATTCTGATGATAGAAGAATGGCAAAAATAATAAATTTTGGAATTATATATGGTATTAGTGCTTTTGGTCTTGCCAAACAACTAGGTGTATCAAATCAAGAAGCCAAACTGTTTATTGAAAATTATTTTAAAAAATTTCCAAATATTGAAAATTTTATGAAAGGCTCGATAGAAACAAGTAAAAAAAATGGATACATAGAGAATTTATTTGGAAGAAAATCTTTTATAAAAAATATTAACTCTAAAAACTTTATGTTGAGATCTTATGCAGAGCGACTAGCCATTAATGCGCCCATTCAAGGATCTGCATCTGATCTGATTAAAATAGCTATGATTAAAATTGATACTGAAATTAAAAAACAAAAATTAAAAACTAGAATGATTTCACAAGTCCATGATGAATTGTTATTTGAAGTGCATAGTAAGGAAGAAAAATTTATTGAAGAGATTATAAATATTATGGAAACAGGACACGAACAATTTATTAAATTTGACACTCCTATTAAGGTTGATAGTGGTAGTGGTAAGAACTGGTCAGAAGCCCACTAAATTACCAAGATGAATTTGGTTCTTTAAGAAAAGCAATTTCCTCTAATGTGGATTGTCTCTGTAGAATTTCATTGCGATGAGGGTAACGACCAAATCTCTTGATAACTTTAGTATGATCATCCCATGATTTTTTTATTCCAACGTAATTAGGATGATCCTTTAAGAAAACTTCTCCCAATTGTTGTACAAATAAATGATCTTGCATTTCTTCACTATGAACAAGAGGCAAAAGATAAAACAACCTTTCGGGTGGATCTAATTCGTCCAAGTATTCTCTATCTATACCTTCAGTCACTAATAATCTTGATTTAGTATCTTGGGTGTATGATTTAGGATTATTTCGAAAAAGGTTTCTAGAAAATTGATCTAATAGTATTATCAGGGCTAAGCTACTCTTTGAGTTATCTTGCCAGTCATCGTATTCATTTTGAATAGCCTTTTCTAAATCAACCATAAAAAGGTTATGTATTTTTTTATCGTACGCATCATTTTTTGACCAATGATCTTGTTGGCTAGACTCTTTAAACCAAAAATCTAATATCTCTTGATATTTCTCTTTAGACACTAAAAATCTGCGTCTGGATTGTTGAATGCTAACCATTTCTCAACTTCGATGTGGCCACCAATATGTTTTTTGTCTATGACAATTTGAGGGAATGATCTTGCATTAGGAAATTTTTCAAAAAAACCCTCTCTGCTAAAATCTTGATCCAGCATAAGGATTTTGGGGTTAAATTTATCTAATATGATCTTAGCTTTATTGCAATTGACACAGTTTTCTTTTGAGTAAATCTCTACTTCCATTTAGAAAGCATCATCGAAAGAAAGTGATCTATCAGAGGGCTTTTGGTATTCCGAAACACGTTTTTCAAAGAAGTTAGTTACGCCTTGAACATCTAGGGCTCTCATAAAGTCGAATGGGTTCTCGGTGTTAAAAACTCTTTCAAATTCAAAAAGATCAGCAATTCTATCTGCTACAGCCTCAATATATTGACACATCATTTCTTTATTCATTCCAATGAGGTCTACGGGTAATGCATCTTTTACAAACTCTTTCTCGAATTCTACAGCTTCTCTGACAATTTCTTCAAACTCTGATTGAGATACGTTGCCAGAGATTAAACTTAAATCTTTAACATCTGAGTCTGTTAGTGTTCCATTATTATATTTATCTCTGAGAGTTTTATACATCATAGCAGAAAAACTAAAGTGCATACCTTCATCTCTAGCAATCCAGTCATTAGACAGTGCTAAACCGGGAAGCAATCCTCTTTTTCTAAAGTAGTAAATTGCACAAAAAGATCCTGCAAAAAATAATCCTTCTACTAAACCAAATGCAATTAATCTTGTTAAAAGATTTTGTTTTCCATTGAGCCACTTTGCAACCCATTGCCCCTTATGATTAATGCACGGCACATTTTCAATAGCAGTAAACAACTTTTGTTTTTCTTCTGCATCAGTAACGTAAGCTTCAATTTGCAAACCATACATTTCAGCATGTGTTGTTTCATTTGCCATTTGCACAGTAATAAAACATCTCGCTTCAGGAATAAGAATTTCATTATAAAATCTGCTTGCAAGGTTTTCATTTATCATAGCTTCAGAATTAGCAAAATATGCCAAAACTTGTTTTATAAAATGTTTTTCTCCCTCTTTGAGAGTTTTTAAATCCCTTAAGTCATCTTGAAGAGATACCTCTTCCGTTGTCCAAAATGTTTGAATATGTTGTTTATATCTATCCCAAATATCTTGGTGTTTAATTGGAAAAATTGATTTTACGCCTTTTGATATCATTAATAATTACCTACCTCTTACCTTTCTTTATGCGCTGCATGTTAAACAATCTTCTGGATCATTATTCTCAGTAGCTTTTAAAAATTGATCTTTTGCTTGTTTTTCTGAAGAAACAGTTACCTTCACTGCATCTACAGCAGATCTACTCCTCAAATAATACATACCAGTTTTTAATCCTTTTTTCCAAGCATACATATGCATTGAATTAACTTTTCCAAAAGTGGGGCTTGATAGCCACAGATTCATGGATTGAGTTTGATCAATGAACGGTGCACGGTCAGCTGCCATATCGATTACTGTTTTTTGAGATGTTTCCCATACAGTCTTGTATGTTTCTTTTAGATCTTCAGGAAAATCAGGAATATTTTGAACGGAACCATTTTCTAATACAATATTATCTCTCATTTCTTTACTCCATAAACCTCTTTTAGATAGTTCCTTTACGAGATGTCTGTTGACTAATAAAAATTCTCCCGAGAGCGTTTGTCTTTTATAAATATTTGATGTTTGTACTTGGAAAGTTTCGGTATTACCTAAAATAATTCCGGTTGAAGCTGTAGGCATACAAGCGGTTGTTAGTGAATTTCTTACGCCATGCTCAATTACCTGTTTTCTTAACTTTTCCCAATCCCACATTTTCGACGGTTGGGTATTCCAAAGATCAAACTGAAATTTACCTTCTGATATTGGCGATCCTTTGAAAGTCGAATAGGGCTCTTTTTCTTTTGCCAGTTCCATAGAGGACTCGACAGATCCAAAGTAAATCGTCTCAAATATTTTAATATTAATATCTTTTGCAATTTCTCCATCATGAGGAATTCCCATTAAGAAAAATACATCTGATAAACCTTGAATACCTAAACCTATTGGTCTGTGAAGGTTGTTTGACTTACTTGTTTTTTCAGTGGGATAAAAATTAATATCTATTACCCTATCCAGGTTTTTTGTAGCAAGTTTTGCGGTTTCGTAAAGTGATTGGTAATCAAAAGATTTATCTTGTTTAACAAATTTAGGAAGAGCTATAGAGGCAAGATTACAAACGGCGGTTTCGCCCTTTTCTGAATACTCAACTATCTCTGCACAGAGATTAGAAGATTTAATAACTCCAATATTTTTTTGATTAGATTTTTCATTGACTGAATCTTTGTAAAGCATATATGGCTGTCCGGTTTCAATTTGAGCTTCAATAATCTTAGACATTAAAGTTCTTGCTTTTATTTTAGTAAGATGCGGTATTTCACTCTCATATTTTTCATATAGCTTCTTAAAATCTTTGCCATATGTGTCTGATAAGCCAGGACACTCGTGCTCACTCATTAAAGTCCAATCTGCATCTTCTTCAACTCTTTGCATAAACAAGTCAGGTATCCATAGTGCATAAAAAAGATCCCTGGCTCTGAATTCTTCAGATCCAGTATTCTTTCTCAATTCGAGAAAACCCTCAATATCAGCGTGCCAAGGTTCTAAGTAAACAGCAAATGAGCCCTTCCTTTTTCCACCACCCTGATCTACAGATTTTGCAGTTTCATTAAATATTTTAAGGAAAGGAATTAAACCGTTAGATTTTCCATTAGTGGATTTAATTCTACTGCCCCCACCCCTTATGTTATGAGCATGTAAGCCTATTCCTCCGGCAGTCTTAGAAATTAAAGCACAGTCTTTAATAGTGTTAAAAATACCTTCGATAGAGTCATCTTCCATTCCAATGAGGAAACAAGATGATAACTGCTGCATTTTTAAGCCACTATTAAACAGAGTGGGAGTTGCATGTGTATATAAACCTTTAGAGAGCATGTCATAAGTCTTTTTAACTATATCAAAATTAAATTCATCACAAGAAACTGACAACGCTACTCTCATCCATAGATCTTGAGGTCTTTCGATTGTTTTATTTTCAAATTGTAATAAGTAGGCTCTAGTTAGTGTAGTTAAAGCAAAATAATCAAACAGGTAGTCGCGATCATAATCAATTATTGATTCAATGGCTTCAGCATTTTCCTGAACTTTTTTATAATAAGTTTCATTCAAAAGACCATCATTAAAAAGATTTTTACTGGCAACTACAAAGCCTGGAGTTTCTTTGTGCAAGGCATTAGCCTTTATTCTTCCAGCTAAATAAGAATAGTCTGGGTGTTCAACTGTCAGTGCTGCAGCTGTCTCTGATAAATAATTATCAATTTCAGTAGTTGTAATTTCGTTATAAAGACCTTGTATAGCTTTTTGTGCAATAGTAATTGGTTCTATTTCTAAGCCTGTAGAAAGAACTGCTATTCTATTAGTGATTTTATCAAGTGAAACTGGCTCTTTAACACCATCTCTTTTTGAAACCATCATAGAAGAAACTTTTGTTCCAGCTTGCTCTTTTAATAGATCTGTTTTATATCTTTGAGAAGATCTCTGTTCACGATACAAAACATAAGCTCTAGCTACTTTATGATGCTCTTCTCTCATGAGTGCTAGTTCTACTTGATCTTGAATATCTTCTATATGAATCATGTCCCCATCCGCAATTCTTCTTGTTAGAGCGGCAGTGACTGTTTCTGAGAGTTTGACTACAGTTTTATCTATTTCTTCATTGTTGCGAATATCAGTTTGTGCAAGAAATGCTTTTCTGATGGCATTCCCTATTTTATCAGATTTAAAAGGGGTAATTGAACCATCTCTTCTTACAACACTAAGGCTGAAAAGGTTTATATTGCCTATTTTTTGGTTATCTTCTTTATTCAGAAATGTTTTGGAGACTTCTTCTCCATTATGTAGATTCTTTTTTTGTTCCATGGTGCAACCTCAAAGTTAATAAATTAAGCAAAATACACTAGATCTAGTGTTCTTTGCTTGATGAATATACTATAAGTAGTTTTTATTAGTCAACAATTAAACTAATTTAATTCTTAAACTTGAGTAAATTCAACCAATTAATTATAAAAATACCCACACGTTTGAGGAAACTATTCACAATTTTATCAATGCAAATTCTGTCTTTTAACAGGCCCTTTTTAAAAACCTAGTAATGCTGTGCAATCTTGACTCTTTTAGATTCGCAAAATTTGATGAAATTAAATGTGACTATATACATTAATGTATTCTTCAAAGGCATTGATATTATTGAATTGTGAAAAAAATCTTAGGTGTAGGTACTGCATTAGTAGACATAATTGCTCAAGTAGATGAAGACGTCATCGCAAAATTAGGCTTGAACAAGGGTTCCATGTCTCTTATAGAAGAAAAACAGATCCCAAAAATTCGGGAATTTTTTAATAATCCTACAATGACCTCAGGAGGTTCAGTGTGTAATACAATTCATGAATTAAACAACTCTTCACATCAGGCAGCTTTTTTTGGAAAAGTAAATGATGACGATTATGGTAACGCTTTTCTTAGCGACATGGAAAAAGCAAAAATTCTCTTTCAAGGCATTAAAGAAAAAAATTCTCTACCAACCGGTTGCTGTAATATCCTAGTAACAAAAGATGGAGAAAGAACCATGGCAACTCATATTGGCATTGGTTCACAATTAAATGTAAAAGATATCACTAAGGAAAAGTTTGAAGGAATGGACCATGTTTACATGGAAGCATACTTATGGGATCACGACCTAACTAAAGCTGCCTTAAAAAAAGTAGGAGAACTTTCTAAGGAATTAAAATTTGAACTATCTTTCTCACTTTCTGATCCATTCTGTGTGATGAGAAATAGATCAGAGTTAGAAAACTTTATTTCTGAAAGTGTGGATTTAGTATTTTGTAACTTAGATGAAGCTAGAGAATTTTCTCAATCCGAACATATGTCAGATATCTCTCAATACTTCCAACATCTCAATAAAAAATTTGTAATGACCTCAGGTAAAGATGGCGGATATTTTTTTCATGGCGATAAAGTTGAGCACGAACCATCAAGAATTATTGAAAATTTAATTGATACAACTGGAGCTGGAGATAATTTTGCTGCGGGCTTTTTAGATAAGTATTTATTAAACAGTCCCGTTAAAGAGGCTTTAGAATATGGGCATCAAAAAGCCTCATTAGTGATACAGCAAATTGGTCCAAGAATTAAACACATCTAATAAAAATATTCCTTGCAGTATAATTTCTTACTATATATCTTTCGCTTATGAATGATTTTAAAGTAAAAGATATATCTCAACACGCGTTTGGTAGACAAGAAATTGAAATAGCTGAAACAAAAATGCCAGGATTAATGGCCATAAGAGAGCAATTTGGCAAAGATCAGCCATTAAAAGGGGCAAATATTATGGGCTGTCTTCATATGACAATTCAAACAGCTGTTCTCATTGAAACGCTGGTAGCGTTAGGAGCTAAATGCCGTTGGAGCTCATGTAATATTTATTCTACACAAGATCATGCGGCAGCAGCTATTGCTGAAAGTGGAACTCCAGTCTTTGCATGGAAAGGTCTTAGTGAAGAAGAGTTTATCTGGTGTATTGATCAGACTATAGAAGCTGATGGTTGGGTCCCCAATATGATTTTAGATGATGGAGGAGACTTGACGGTTAGAGTCCATGAAAAATATCCTCACCTATTAGAAAATATTAAAGGATTATCAGAAGAGACCACAACAGGTGTTCATCGCTTAGAACAGATGGTGGAAAAAGGAGAGCTTAAAGTTCCTGCAATTAATGTGAATGACTCAGTCACTAAAAGCAAATTTGATAATTTATATGGCTGTAAGGAAAGTTTAGTTGATGGTATTAGACGAGGCACAGATGTGATGATGGCCGGTAAAGTTGCTGTCGTATGTGGATTTGGTGATGTTGGAAAAGGAAGTGCAGCAAGTCTTCGTGGTGCTGGTGCAAGAGTTCAAGTTACGGAAGTTGATCCTATATGTGCGTTGCAAGCTGCAATGGAAGGTTATGAAGTTGTGACCATGGATGATGCAGCAAAGTATGCCGATATCTTTGTTACTGCTACTGGTAACACAGATATTATTACTCAAGACCACATGAGAGATATGAAAGATAGAGCAATTGTATGTAATATTGGTCACTTCGATAATGAAATTCAAATTGAATCTTTAAAAAATTACAAGTGGGAAGAAGTGAAACCCCAAGTTGATCAAGTTACATTTCCTGATGGAAAAAAACTGATTATTCTTTCAAAAGGAAGATTGGTAAATTTAGGTAATGCTACAGGACACCCAAGCTTTGTAATGAGTGCTTCCTTTTCAAATCAAGTGCTGGCTCAAATAGAGTTATGGGAAAATCATCAAAATTATGAAAATAAAGTTTATGTTCTACCTAAAAAATTAGATGAAATGGTTGCAATGTTTCATCTAAGTAAGGTTGGTGCAAAATTAACTGAACTCACAAAATATCAGAGTGATTATCTTGGATTAGAACAAGCGGGACCATTTAAAAAGGATACATACAGATACTAAAATATGAAAAGAGATTACTTCTTTACTTCAGAGTCTGTTTCCGAAGGTCATCCAGACAAAGTATCCGACAGAATTTCAGATGCGGTTGTAGATCACTTTATTGGAAAAGATCCTTTTGCGCGCGTTGCTTGTGAAACTCTAACTACGACTAACAAAGTAGTGTTAGCTGGTGAAATTCGAGGACCTGTTAAAAGCGATCAAGAGGAAGTCATCAATAAAGTTAGAGAATGCATTAAAGACATTGGTTATGAGCAGGATGGGTTCCACTGGAAAAATGCTGATGTATCCTATCTTCTTCATGAGCAATCCAGCGATATTGCTATGGGTGTAGACTCAAATATTAACAAAGATGAGGGCGCAGGAGACCAAGGTATTATGTTTGGATATGCTTGTCAGGAAACCGAACAACTTATGCCGGCACCAATTTACTATTCTCATAAAATTCTTGAGCTCATGGCAAAAGGAAGAAAAGATGGCTCATTAAAAGGACTGGAACCTGACTCAAAAAGCCAAGTCACTTTAAAATATGTCAAAGGAATTCCACAAGCAGTGACATCAGTTGTTATTTCTACACAACATCAAGAGGGTCTTTCACCTCAAGATATTAAGGCCATAGTCACACCTATACTTAAGGAGTCTATTCCTGCTAATCTTTTAGAAGGATTAAATGATGATGATTTTTATGTTAACCCAACAGGCAACTTCGTTATAGGAGGGCCTGATGGAGATACCGGTCTAACAGGAAGAAAGATTATAGTAGATACTTACGGCGGAGCGGCTCCACATGGTGGAGGAGCTTTCTCAGGAAAAGACCCTACAAAGGTGGATCGTTCAGCAGCCTATGCAGCTAGATATCTTGCGAAAAATATCGTTTCAGCAGACCTTTGCACTCAATGCACCATTCAACTATCATATGCTATTGGAGTAGCTAAGCCTTTATCAATTTATGTTAATACGAATGGGACTAATAAAATTGATGAAGAAAAAATTGAAAAAATTATCCCTGAATTAATGGATTTGACTCCTAAAGGCATCAGAGAAAAATTACAACTCAACAAACCTATTTATGAAACAACTGCCGCCTACGGACATTTTGGAAGAACACACGACTCGCAAAAAGGATTTTTTACTTGGGAATCTTTAGACTTGGTTGAAGACTTAAGATCATTATCTTAATTGCATTTCTTAAAATCAATTAAATCTGAAAAAGAATTAGATTGTATCACTGAACCAATTGCCAAAAACCTTGCTAATGGAGATATTATTTTCTTAGAAGGAGAATTGGCGTCTGGTAAGACAACTTGTATTAGAGAAATTATAAAATCAGTTTCATTAATTAAAAAAAAATCTTTTTCCTTTCAAGGAAGCCCTACTTATCAAAAAGCCAACACATATGACTTTAAAAACTTAAATATTTTGCATTTCGATTTTTATAACTTGAAACAAAATGATCAAAATGACCTAGAAGACTATATTATTGATAATAGTATTTTAATGGAATGGCCTAGCAAAAATATGAATGAAAAATACAATTTAGAAGCATTATTTATTTCAATTTCAATTCAAAACAATGTTAGAATTTTTAAACTTCACACACATAGTATAAAATGGTTAAAAATAATAAAATCAATATAGCAGAAATAAAAAATTTTTTTTTAAAAAAAAATATTCAAGTTCAATCTATTAAGAAATTTAATTCAGACGCTTCAAATAAAGAATTCACTTTGTTTGACACGCCACATGAAAAATACTTAGCACTATCCTTTCGTAATCAACCAAAAGATTTTAAGCGTTATATCAATGCAACTAATGCACTACATGTATTAAAAATGCCGGTACCTCCAGTGATCTATTCAAGTAGAAAAAATGTGTCTATTCTTATGCACTATATTTCTAATGATAATGCTACAAAATATTTAAAGACTAAGCATTTAATAACTATTCTGCAAACAGCCTCTAATCATCTAATTAAGATAAGAAAGAGTAAGGTTAAATTTGATAATATTCCTAAAAAATCCAATGACTCTCTCATAAAAAGTGCTACTTGGGGAGTTAGTCTTTACGTAGAACATTATAAAAAAAAAATTGATGGTTATGATTTTATTCTCAATCTTTTGACTAAAAATTTAAATAACACCTTTAAAAAAATTTCTAAATATAAACCTGTTCTAACTCATGGAGATTTCTTTCTCGATAATTTAATTTTTCATCATAATAAGGTCTGGATAATTGATCATCAGGATTTAGCTTATGATCATCCTCAATTAGATATTGCTTCTTTAATTTACGATGCGAGAAGAATTTATTCAAAAAAAATTATTGATAAGACTCTAAACTCTTACCTTCAAGATGTTAAAGCAAGTCAAAAACAAAATATGATCGATAGTATTCATTTAATTAGTCTTGCGAGAAATCTTAGAATCTTAGGAGCTTGGGTTTATCTGTATCAAAAAGGAAAAAAAAATTATTTAAAATCTTTTAAAAAAAATACATGGCATCAGATTAATGTTCATTTAGATTATTTAAATTTATACGAATTAAAAGACTTATTGGGCATAATTTACAAAGAAACAATTTTGTAATGGATATTTTAATTTTAGCTGCTGGTTATGGAAAAAGAATGGGAGATCTAACCAAAGCCACTCCTAAACCATTACTACCATTTAAAGAAAAAAATCTTCTCAGTTATGCTTTAGAAATAGCAGAAGCAATCCCAGCTAAAGATATTCATGTTAATGTTCACTATCAGTCTAATCAAATAATAAAATTTATTAATACAAATTTCCCTCAAGTCAAAATTTCAGACGAATCAAAACAAATTCTAAATACAGGCGGTGGTATTAAAAAAGTTTTAACACAAAGCCAAGATCTTTTAATTTTAAATTCTGATAATTATTGGAATTTTAATATCTTACCTGATTTAAAATTAGGTATTGATTTTTTTAATCGTAACACAAATATTACAAACCTTTTATTTACTCACTCAAATAAAGAAGATTTTGATTTACACCTCGATACTAATAAGCAAATTATCATTCCATCAAGTCATAACAATACACAGTTCCAAGGTTGTCACATAATAAGAAGTCATAGCCTCAAAAATTATTCAAATATTTTTCCAATTCAAGACCAGTGGAAGCAAGCATCAATAAATCAAACAATTTATGGTTTTTCTTGCCAGACTAGTGTTACTCATTTGGGTACAAAGGAATTATATTTGAAACACTCAGGTTAATACCTATATTAATATTATGTCTATTAAACAAATAAATGACTCTGAATTTAAAACGGAAGTTATTGATAGTTCAAAACCTGTTATCGTAGATTTTTGGGCTGAATGGTGTGGGCCATGTAAAACTCTTGGACCCATTCTTGAAAAACTATCTGATGATTTTCATGACAAAGTAGAGATTAAGAAAATTAACATCGATGAAAACCCTGAAGCTCCAGCAAATTTTGGAATAAGAAGTATACCAACTATGATTTTATTCAAAGATGGAAAAATTGTAGACTCAAAAATAGGTGTAAGTGGAGAACAAGACATTAAAAATTGGATATCTAGTAAGCTTTAAAAAGATATGTCCGAATTATCAATTGAATTAAGTTGGGATCTTGGAGATGGTGAGATGGCTGCCGGTAAGTTTTCTAATGCTCATGAAATAATTTTTACACCGAGTCATAAAATTATCACTGACGCTGCTCCTGACTGGGGCGGTAGTGCTTTAAATACAAATCCTGAGCAAACGCTTGCTGCATCTTTGAGTAGTTGTCACATGATGACATTTCTCGCCCTAGCAGCAAAAGCTAAATGGCCAGTATTAAATTACAAAGATAAAGCAATTGCATATTTGGGTAAAAATTCTAAAGGTAAAATGTCTGTTACAAAAATCACACTTCAACCCGAGATAAAATTTTCTGATGGGTTCACTCTTGAAACTGATGAGATGGAAAAAATGCAAGATAGAGCACATAGATATTGCTTTATTGCTAATAGTCTTTCAGAAGAAGTGGATGTGAAAATTTTATAAACCCTGAATGAATATAGAAAATAACAGTATACTTAATATTCATTTAAATCCTGAAGGCATTTTAAGAATAGTTTTAAATAATCCTAAAAGTCATAATACTTTATCAGAAAAAATGATCTTATCTCTACAGCAATCACTTGATGATGCTGCATCTGATGAAAAAGTAAGAGTGGTTATTATTGCTGCAGAAGGCTCAACCTTTTCTGCAGGACACGATTTAAAAGAAATGAAAGCTGGTCGTCTCGATCCTGATAAAGGAAAAAGTTACTTCAATAAAATTATGTTGCAATGCTCAACATTAATGCAATCTATAGTTACCAACCCAAAACCTATAATAGCTGAAGTCAATGGGACTGCAACTGCCGCTGGTTGTCAATTGGTTGCAAGTTGTGATTTGGCTTACGCAAGCGTTTCTGCTCGTTTCGCCACACCGGGAGTGAATATAGGATTATTTTGCTCAACGCCGATGGTTGCATTATCCAGGAGTGTTGCCAATAAACACTCTATGGAAATGCTTTTGACAGGAGAATTTATTTCTTCCGATAAAGCTGCGCAAATAGGCCTTATAAATGAAAACGTGAAGGATGACTCACTTCAAAAATATGTATTAGAAAAAGCCATTATTATTTCACAAAAATCAAAAATGACTTTAAAAACTGGCAAAAAAGCTTTTTACAAACAATTAGAATTAACTTTATCGCAAGCCTATGAATTTGCTTCAGATGTAATGGTTAATAATATGCTCAAACTTGATGCTGAAGAGGGAATAGATGCTTTTTTAGAAAAAAGAAAACCTAGCTGGCAAGATAAATAAGAAATATTAAAGATGATCAATCCATACAATATTGACCTTGATAAGAATATTGCGAACTATCAGCCTTTGACTCCTATTTCATTTCTAGAAAGGGCAGCAGACGTATTTCCAAATCATACTGCAATTATTCATGGTTCTTTAAAGCAAACTTATAGTAACTTCTATACGCGTTCTAAAAAACTAGCTTCAGCTTTATCAAAAAAAAATATTTTAAGAGGTCATACTGTTTCAACACTCTTGCTTAACACACCTGCAATGTTGGAAGCTCATTACGGTATTCCTATGTGCGGTGCCGTAATTCATGCCATTAACACAAGACTTGATGCTAAGGCAATTGCATTTCAACTTGATCACGCTGATTCAAAAATTCTAATTTTTGATAAGGAATTGCTTTCTGTTATTAATGAAATTTTGTCTCTCATAAAATCAAATCCAATTTTAATTCAATATAATGACAATCAGTGTAATTATACGGACGACGACACACATAGTGACAAAGAAATTATTGATTATGAAAATTTCATAGAGACAGGTGATAATGATTATCAATGGCTTATGCCAGAAGATGAATGGGATGCGATATCTGTTGGCTATACCTCTGGAACAACTGGTAATCCCAAAGGCGTTGTCTCACATCATAGAGGCGCTTATTTACTTGCTCAAGGAAATGCCTTAGTGGCTTCAATGAATAAACATTCAGTTTACTTATGGACATTACCTATGTTTCATTGCAATGGCTGGTGTTTTCCATGGACAATGTCTGCAATTATAGGAACACATGTTTGCTTAAGGCAAGTAAGAGCAGAGGCAATATGGAGTGCTATGCAGGATAATCTTGTAACACATCTGTGCGGAGCCCCAATTATTATGTCCGTAATATTGTCAATGGAGAATAAAGAAAAATTTAAATTGAATGAAGAAATTAATTTTTTTACTGCTGCGGCGCCACCTCCAGAGTCTGTGCTAGCAGATATGAAGCAAGCAGGTTTCAATGTAACTCACCTTTATGGTCTTACCGAAACTTATGGACCTGCTGTGATTAATGAATGGCATTCTGATTGGAATGCTCTAGATGCTTCATCGCAAGCCATACTCAAAGCTAGACAGGGCGTGCGTTATCTGCCTCTTGAAGGTTTGGCGGTATTAGATCCAAAAAATATGAAAACTGTGCCAAGTGATGGGAAAACTATTGGCGAAGTCATGTTTAGGGGAAATATCGTGATGAAAGGATATTTGAAAAATAAGAAAGCAAATGATGAAGCATTTGCAGATGGTTGGTTTCATTCAGGAGATCTGGCGGTTCTTCACGAGGATGGATATATTCAACTTAAGGATCGATCAAAGGATATAATTATTTCAGGTGGTGAAAATATATCATCTATTGAAATAGAAGAAGTTTTATCTCAGCATCCTCTTATTATTTCTGCTGCTGTTGTGGCAATACAAGATGAAAAATGGGGAGAGTCCCCGTGTGCTTTCATAGAGATTGGACCTGAAAATCAATTAACAGAACAAGATGCTTTAAATTGGTGTAAGGAAAAATTAGCACGCTTTAAAGTTCCTAAAAAATATATTTTTGAATCTATTCCAAGAACTTCTACTGGAAAGATACAAAAATATATTTTAAGAAAAAGAGCTGTATTAATTTTCTCTAGTAAAAAATAATGAATTATAAAACATACTTTGACCATTTAGAGGTTCATGTTCAAGATATTCCTAAGTATTGTAATTTATTATTAAAAATATTTGAAGGAGGAAAGTCAAAAGTCATTAATGAAAATGGCACCTCTATGTTCAAAAGCCCAGAAGGTCTTTTCATTGAAATTAAGCAAAAAATGTCTTCTCAACAGTCTATTCAAGCTGGTTTTTGTCAGCCTTGCCTAAGACGTAAAAATGCTAAACTTTTTATCGAGCAACAACTTAACTTCATTATTATTGAACAAGCTCAGAATGAAAAGGGAAATATATATTTTTTTAAGGACCATGAAAATATTACTTGGCACATCAAAGATTATTTAGAGAAAGACCTCAATACAGATTGGTAGATCATAAAAACATAAAACCTGAAAATGTTATGAAGGGAGTTCACCTAATAGGTCATGGAGGCATAGAAAAACTAGTTTATAAAGAGGATTTACCTATTCCTGTTCCAAATAATCATGAAGTTTTAATTCAAGTTACTGCCGCTGGTGTGAATAATACAGATATTAATACTCGTCTAGGTTGGTATTCAAAAAAAAATATTAAAACTATTAATAATCAAAAAAATTTAAATCTGAAAGATTTAGAAAATGAACCAGGGTCATGGACAGGCCATGAACTTTCTTTTCCTATTATACAGGGCGCTGATATTTGTGGGCATATTGTTAAAGTTGGAAAGAATGTTAATCAATCTAGAGTAGGTGAAAGAGTTATAGTTCGCACTATGCAAAATCATAATAATGAAAAAAAAACAGTAGGCAGTGAAATTAATGGAGGTTTTGCACAATTTACCTCCATTGATAGTCGTGAAGCATTTTTAATTAATTCTAATTGGACAGATGTACAGCTTGCTTCAATACCTTGCTCATATTCTACAGCTGAGGGTATGCTACAAAAAGCTTCTGCAGGAAAAGAAAATATTTTAATTACTGGAGCCTCAGGGGGTGTTGGTTCTGCTGCTGTTCAGTTGTCAAATTTAAGAGGAGCAAATGTTATTGCCCAATGCTCAAAAGAAAAATCTGAAGATTTAAAAATAATAGGAGCTCATAAAACCATTGATAGAAATGACTCTCTAATAAAATTACTAGGTAAGAATTCGATAGATTTGGTGGTGGATTTGGTTGGTGGAAAACAATGGCCTCAAATTTTAGAAATACTTAAACCTGGTGGGAGATATGTTGCAAGTGGAGCAATTGCTGGACCAATTGTAGAATTTGACTTAAGAACTTTGTACTTAAAAGACCTAATTATTTATGGCTCTACTTTCAATCACATTAATATATTCCACGATCTAATTAATTATATTGAGCGTAATAAGATAAAACCTATAATAGCTAAAACCTTTGCTTTAAAAGATATTAAGCTGGCACAAGAAATGTTTATGGAGAAAAAATTTGTAGGTAAGATAGTCTTAGTACCTTAAAAAATATAAAATATGAAAGATATACAATTACCCGGCAATCATCATAAGACAGATGTAGTGATTATCGGAGCTGGACCATGTGGCCTGTTTACTGTTTTTGAACTCGGACTATTGGATGTGAAGGCTCATTTAATTGATAATTTAGATAAAATAGGAGGACAATGCTCGGAGCTTTATCCTGATAAAAACTTATATGACATTCCTAGTCGACCATCAGTTACAGGTCAGGAATTAACAGAGGATTTAATTAAACAAGCCCAGCCTTTTAAGCCTAGTTATCACTTAAATCAGTTAACATCTGAGATTATTCTTAATCAAGATTCTATAATTGTTAAAACAAATGCAGGCACTGTTATTGAGTGTAAGTCCATTGTGATTGCAGCAGGGTCAGGATGTTTTGTCCCTAGGCCATTGCCTGGTGAAAACACTAAAGACTTTGAAGGAAAAATTATTTTTTATTCTGTTAAAGATCGACAAGCATTTAAAGATAAAAATATTCTTATCGCTGGGGGTGGTGACTCAGCCTTAGATTACGTTTTAGGTTTTAAAGGAATAGCCAAATCTATTAATCTTTTACATAGAAGAAAAGAATTTAAAGCCGTGCAAGACTCTGTTAATAAAATGATGACTATGGTCGACAATAAAGAAGCAAATTTTTATGTTAATACAATTAAAAGTCTAAAAGATAATAACAATGGTCAGGTAGATGTTGAATTAGCTGATGGAACTATAATTGAAAAGATTGACGCAATATTTCCGTTCTTTGGATTGAAAATTGAATTGGGCCCTATTGCAGAGTGGGGATTAAATTTAGAGAATAATTTAATATCGGTGAACACGGAAAATTTTGAAACATCTGTTCCTAGAATATTTGCAGTCGGCGATATATGTCACTATCCAGGAAAATTAAAACTAATATTAAGTGGTTTCCATGAGGCGGCTTTAGCAGCAAAAAAAATATTTCATTATTGTAGTGATAAAAAATATGTATTTCGTTACACCACTTCATCTAGTGAACTTAAAAAAAAGCTTGGTGTGACTTAAAAATGAAACTCTTTATAGGTTTATTTTTTATACTATTCTCTTTATTGTATGCAGATGAAAAAAAATACTCAGATAAAGAATTAGAATGTATTGCTACTTACGAACTATCCAAAGATTTTTTTATGGCATTAAAAGATAAAGCATCTATTAAACTTGTTACAGACTTGCAGGAACTTTTGAAGAGTAAATATGAGGAAGGTCATTTTCCTCAAGAAAATATTGATCAAAAAATATTTGAACTTCATCTCCAATGGTCAGAAGAATTTGATTTTTTACCTGTCATATTAGAAAATTGTGTTCAAAACATTAGATAAGTAGCTAGACTCCAGCTAGTGAAATTTCTTAAAGTAAAAAATGTACCGACTGTTCATTGGAGTTCAGACCGTCCCTTAAATTTTAAACCAAAAATTTTAACTCTCTTTTACTTAGTAATGGGACTCATTATATTTGGGTTTGGTGAATCATTGTTAATTCACTCAATGATTGGACTAAGCCCATGGCTAGTTCTTGCTGAAGGAATGGCTATTAATTTTAATTGGACCATTGGTTTTGCCACTTTTGTATCAAGTTTTGTAGTTCTATTAATTTGGCTACCACTAAAGCAAAGACCTGGAGTAGGTACAATTTTAAATATTATAATTATTGCCGGCACAATTGATTTGTCTTTATACCTGTTCAATTTTTCAACAAATAGTTACTTGATAAATTTAATGGTAGGATCTTTAGGAATATTATTAGTAGGATTAGGAAGTGGTATTTATCTGACAGCAAATCTAGGCCCTGGTCCAAGAGATGGATTGATGACTGGATTGCAAAGAGTCACCCAATATCCAATTGCCTGGGTAAGAGTGAGTATAGAGGTTTCTGTCGTCTTTGTAGGGTGGATACTTGGTGGCACAGTTGGAGTAGGTACGTTACTCTTTGCTTTTGGCATAGGACCAGCGGTAGCTTATGGACTTTATCTTGTCGTTAAAGTTAACAAAAAAGTTTAGCCTTTTGCATACCAACCGTTATCAACATAAAAAGCATTTCCATTTACAAAACTTGCTTCATCAGAAGCTAAATAAAGGACTGCTGAAGCAACTTCATCTGGATTGCAAATTCTACCTTGCACAGTTTTTAGATCAGCCTCATTCCATTTCTGACCTAACTCATCTAGTTCATTAATTTCTCTAAGACCATGGTTTGTTTTAACAAACGCAGGGCACACTGCATTACATCTAATATTATCATCTCTGTATTCTACCGCAATTGATCTTGCTAATTGCAAAACAGCACCTTTTGTCATGCAGTATAAAGATTCATAAGCAAAACCTTTTTCTCCTCCAATTGAAGAAGTAATAACAATTGAACCACCTCCATTTTTCATCATGTGAGGAATTATTTTATTACAAGTTAAAAATGCAGAACGAACATTAATGTTCATTAAACGATCATAATCTGCTTCAGTTGATTTATGTAATGGTTTAACAATAATTGTCCCAGCATGGTTAAAAAGAATATCAATTTTATTAAATTTTTTTATAACGGCCTCAACAGATTTTGATACTTCCTCTGACTTTGAAACATCAGTCTTAAAAAATATAGCTTCGCCTCCATCTTTATTAATTTCAGAAACTGTTTCATGTCCAGCTTTTTCATTAATATCTAATATTGCAACTTTAGCACCTTCCTTGCAAAAAAGTTTTGAAGTTGCTCTTCCCATCCCAGAGGCACCACCTGTAATAATTGAGCACTTATTTTTTAATCTCATTTCTTGATAACTAAACAAAAATACTGACTTTATTCACTATTCTTATTCCTATTAATTTTAATACAATTATGTAAAATTTAGGAAGGAATAACAAGGAGGAATGTTAAATGAAATTTAACAATAAATTAATAACACTTATGTCAGTAGTTTTTTTATTTACTGCACATACAGTTAAAGGGGCAGACTCAAAAGATCCTATAAAAATGACACTTCATGATTGGACAGGTCAACTGATTACAACAAATATTATGGCAGAGGTTCTTAAGAAAGCTGGCAATAATGTTGAATTAGTTCAAGCAGATTACATAGCACAATTTGCTGGTCTACAAACAGGAGATTTACATTTGGCAATGGAGATGTGGGAAACTACTGGTCGTGACGCAATGGATGAATACACAGCTGATGGCCGTGTAGTAAATATTGGTTCAACAGGAATGAATGGTATTGAAGAGTGGTGGTACCCATCTTATATGAAAGAACAGTGTCCTGGCTTACCAAATTGGGAAGCATTAAATGATTGTGCGGAAGCTTTTTCAACTGCTGAGACATCCCCAATGGGAAGATACTTAGGCGCTCCTGTGACTTGGGGTGGATTTGACGATGAGAGAGTTGAAGCACTAGGTTTGGATTGG
>JAQWMI010000007.1 GCA_029246865.1 Alphaproteobacteria bacterium | reverse complement strand
TATGATCTTGGTTGCTATCCAGTCGTCATCTCAAGATTCTTATTAGATAAAGAACCTAAAAGAGTTGTTTCTACTTCCCTTATTCATAAGAAATTCAAAGTAGACACGGTTAGCTCTGCTATTTTAGATTTTGGAGGGGTTTTTAGTACATTTAATTGCTCTACTCAATCTGCTTTAAAGCAACAAGTTATTATATCGGGCACAAAAAAAACTATAGTGATTGAAAATCCTTTCAATCCTGATGGGCAAGCAACAAATATTTTAATTTATAAGGGTTCATCAATTTTCAGAAAAGATAATGAAGTTAAAGTAATACCGAAATCTAATCATTATACTAATCTTGTTGAAGCCTTCTCAGATCATTTAGTAAAAAAAACAAAAATGGATTATGGTTTAATGGACGCTAAAAAAAATATGAAAGTTTTAGATGCTTTATTTAAATCTGCAAAAAATAAAAAATGGGAAAAAGTTTAATTTTTAAAACATGGATTATTTATCAATTAAGGGTCTAGAAAAAAAAATATCCAAATTAGCAATAGGTAATGACAATCAACCAGACTATGACAGTGCCGCTCCTATGTGGGATCATTGGCTTGAGACTGGCGCAAATGCATTTGATAATTCATATGTCTATAAAGATGGACTGTCAGAGAAAGTTTTAGGGGAGTGGATTAAAAAAAGAAATAATGCGGATGATCTAGTAATTATAGCTAAAGGTGCGCATACCCCAGATTGCCAACCTAATAAAATTAAAGAACAATTAGAAATTTCTATGGACAGAATGAATATTTCTAAAGCTGATATTTATATAATGCATCGAGACAACTTAGATGTCCCGGTTTCAGAGTTTGTTGATAGTCTAAATGAAATAGTAGACTTAGGTTATACGAACGTTATTGGTGTTTCTAACTGGTCATTAGAGCGTTTCAAGAAAGCTGACCAGTGGGCGCTAGAATCTAATAAGCATGGGTTAGATATTCTTAATAATAATTTAAGTTTAGCAAGAATGATGAAACCTCTTTGGGATGGATGTATTACAGCTAATGATCAAGAAGTTTTAAAATACTTAAAGGAGAGCCAAAAGACTCACATTTCTTGGTCCAGTCAAGCGAGAGGATATTTTTTAAAACAAGAAACTATCAATGAGAATGAAAAAAATTTAAATGATTATGATGATAGTGGGCCTTTAAGATATTTTGACTGTGAAGAAAATCGCACTAGAAGAATGAGAGCTCAAGAACTAGCTGTGAAATATGAAGTTGAGCCACATAATATCGCTGCAGCTTGGGTGCTAAGTCAATCTTTTCCATCTCTTGCAATAATTGGTCCAAGAAAAATTTCCGAAACTGAAAATTCTTTAAAATGCCTAGGTATTACTTTAACCCCAGAGGAAACATCTTGGCTTAATTTGGAAATTAACTAAAAAATTTAAAATGAGCTTGATTGAGCCCAGATATTAATACCGCCATCAAGAGCTTTTTTATCAATTAATTTTAATTCTTCTTTAGAAAAATTTAAGTTTTCTAAAGCATGAACATTCTCAAGTAATTGCTTTGTGTTCCTCACACCAATTAAAGCTGAGGTAATAATCTTATTATTTAACACCCATGCTATGGCCATTTGTGATAAAGATTGGCCTCTATTTTTTGCAATCATATTAAGTTCTTGAATTATTTGAATATTCCTTTTTGTAATTAATTTTTTATCAAGAGAGGTAATTGTTTGGTTAGCTCTCGAAATTTTAGGAATACCTTTTAAATATTTTTCTGAGAGCATTCCTTGAGCAAGTGGTGAAAAAGCAATACATCCAATTTCATTTTTTTTCAGAGAAGAACTTAGGTCTTTTTCAATCCATCTATTAATTAGTGAATACGAAGGTTGGTGAATTAAAATTTTAATTCCTCTTTTTTTTAAAATAGAAGACATTGCATTTGTTTTTTTTGCAGAATACGAAGAGACGCCTATATAAAGTGCCTTGCCAGATCTATAAATACTTTCCAAAGCGTCAGCTGTTTCTTCAAGGGGAGTGTTGGGGTCAAAACGATGAGAATAAAAAATATCTACGTAATCTAATTTCATTCTTTTTAGACTTTGATCGCAACTAGCTATAATGTGTTTCTTAGAACCCCATTCTCCATAAGGCCCTTCCCACATATCATAGCCCGCCTTAGATGAAATAATCAGTTCATCGCGGTATTTCATTAAATCTTGTTGCATGACTTTTCCAAAATTACTTTCTGCACTGCCATAAGGAGGGCCATAGTTATTAGCTAGATCAAAATGAGTAATTCCTAAATCAAAAGCTTTAAAAAGGATTTTTTTAGACTCAGCACTCATAGAATTTCCCCCAAAGTTATGCCATAACCCTAAACTCAATAAAGGTAGTTTGAGCCCACTAGTACCAGTATTTCGATATTGCATATTTTGATATCTTTTTGATGAGGCTTTATAGGTCATTAATAACTATCTATTTCCTTTTTTGTTGGAATTGAATTTGCGGCCCCTTGTTTTGTTGTTGATATTCCAGAAACTTTTGTAGCAAATAATATAGAGTTCTTATAGCTCAAATTATTAGCTAATGCTACACTTAGTGCTCCGTTAAATGCATCCCCAGCTCCGGTTGTGTCGATAACTTCAGATTTTAGTTTTAAAGCCTCTAAAAAAAAACTTTCTTCTTTGTTTGCGAAATAGGAACCTTTGCTGCCAAGAGTAATAATTATATTTTTAACTCCCTTATTTAAAAATTCTTTTCCAGCAGCTTCTATGTCACTATTGCTCTCTAAAGTAGTATCAAGATAAAAACCAGCCTCAATTTCATTAGGTGTAAAAAAATCTATGTTTTTAAAAACATCCTCATGTAATTCAGTTGCTGGAGCAGGATTTAATATTGTAATACACCCTAGTTCCTTAGCTTTCTTCAAACCATAAAGAGTTGTCTCAATAGGAGTCTCGAGCTGTGTTAAAAAAATTTTAGAATTTCTTAAATTTTCTAATTGATTATCAATATCCTCTGGTACTAATTTTCCAGCTGCTCCCGGTATAACATTTATTGCATTATCGCCTGTTGTTTGATCAATAAATATTCCAGCTACACCAGTAGACAAATTTGAATCAATAATAATTGACTCAAGACTTACCCCAGACTCTTTATATAAAGATAAAGCCATATCACCATAAGTGTCTTTACCAATTTTAGTAATAAGATTTACTTTTCCACCAGATCTAGCAGCTGCAATTGCCTGATTTGAACCTTTTCCTCCAGGTCCTAAGATATGGTTAGTTCCTAGAATAGTCTGACCTCTGATCGGTATGCTGTTACTAAAAAAACAAATATCAGCAACAAAGATACCGAGGATTGAGATTTGATTCATTTAGTTTCTAATTTCCAAACGCTCCCATCAGGTTTGATAACACCTTTTGTAAATATAAAACATCCAAAAGGCCTTGTTTCGTTAGTGGTAATTACAGCAAAAGCTTCATTTGCAGCTTCATAAAATTTTTGTCGTTCTATTGATGATATTTTCCAGTCAGGTCCTGAAACTTCTTTTACAACATTTATTAGCTCTTGGTGAACTTCATTAATTTCATTAGGCTTACCATCAATTTCCATTCTTTGCACTGGAGAGGGGACAAAGCTATCTAATGGAAAAACGCTTAATATGGCTCTACTAGCTCTTGCTATATCCACACCATCCAATCTACAAACATTATCGTTGTTGGAATATGCGGGAAAATTTGAATCACAAAGTACTAAACGATCTCCATGGCCCATAGATCTTAAAATATGAAGAATATCTGGACTTAAAATAGGATCAAGTTGAATTAACATATTAGTTTATTGATATAGGTTTTGATCTTAATAAACCTACTGTTTCTCTTTCAGCTCTTTTGCAAAGTCTGGGAGGTAAATTTTTCATAATAAGCATCATATCTTCATATACTATATCACCCATTTCGGTAAAAGCACCATTCAGTGCGCCAGCTCGATGAGCTGAGAATAAAACATTCTTTAATTTTCTTATAGGATCATTTTTATTCACTGGCTCAGTAGGAAAGACATCAAGGGCTGCAAATATATCTCCTTTTTTAGCTCTTAAATAAAAGTCTTTAAAATTCATAACTGCTGCGCGACTCATTAGTATAAGACTCGAATTTTTTTTTAATTTGTTTAGTAATTTTTTATCGATTATGGATTGATTATTTTTTGTAATTGCCGCTAAAACATAAATCACATCACAAGATCCAAACATTTTATTTAAGCTTATAGATTCCATTCCTTGGTCAGAAATAATTTTATTAGGCACCCAAGGATCGTATACACTAATTTTATCAGAGAAGGGTTTGAGAAGAGGAATTAAGGATTTAGATAAATCTCCTAGTCCAATAATTCCTATTTTTTTATTAGTTAATAGAAAGCTATTATCATTACTCTCTAATCCATAAACTTCTGTTGATTCTAAAAATTTTTGGTGTGAACCGTGAATATTTCTTATCAGTGATAGAGTAAGACCAAGAGCAAGTTCAGCTACAGGTTTTGAGAAAACAGGAGATGTTGCTAGTACATGAATTCCTTTTTGAAAACAAAAATCATAATCCATATTGTCCATAAAGTTACTTTCGACATTAAATACTGCTTTTAATTTTTTAGCTTTATTGAGTAGTTTATTATCTAGATCTGGCTGACCCATAATAAATGTAGCTTTTGATATATTTTTTTCATAAAAACCTCTCTTATTCTTCTCAGGGGCAGTTATGATTACAAAAGATCTTTTAAGTATTTGCAGTTTTTGTTTAGTGAAAATAAGACTAAGGGATCTAGGGTAGGGATCTGAAATTATTACTGGTTTCATTAAAAGTATGTTTACCTCATTATAAGATTTTAATCATTAAAAGTTTCAAATATCGCACCTAAAAAGCCAAATATTTATTTGTGGATAACTGTTCAAAAAATCACCATTATGAAAAAAATACATAGCATTATTAACTATTTTTCATTGACATTTATATGCACAAGGATTTTAATTCCCTCTGCGCTATAAATTTTTAGCGATAATTTAACTTAGGAGGAATAATGAAAAAACTATTTTTATTACTTACAACTATCGTATTTATGACTGGTACAGCTTTAGCTGAGCGTTATGTTATGATTACACACGGTGAAGGAAAAGATCCTTTTTGGCCTGTAGTACAAAAGGGTGGTGAAGATGCTGCTCGTGCAATAGGTGCAGATTTTGAATATATTTACAACCCTTCTGCTGATATGGCAGATATGGCTAGTTCAATCCAAGCTGCTGCTGCAACACAACCTGATGGTATTGTTGTATCACTACCAGATCCAGATGCCCTAGGCCCTGCTATTAAAGCTGCTGTTGCAGCTGGTGTACCAGTGATTACTATGAACTCAGGTCTAGAGTCATCAGCAAGTCTTGGTGCATTAATGCACGTTGGTCAGCCTGAATATCTAGCTGGTCAGTCAGCTGGTGCTAGAGCTAAATCTGAAGGAGCATCTAAAGGTCTTTGTATGATTCAAGAAGCTTACAACACAGCGCTTGTTGATAGATGTGAAGGTTATGGAGAATCAGTACCAATAGAATTTATTGATACAACTTCTGATCCGGCTTCTATTGAAACTCGTGCAGCTGCTGCTCTTCAAGCTAACCCAGATATTGATGCTGTTCTATCTGTTGGACCACACGTATGTGTAGGTGTGCAGAAAGCAATCGATGATATTGGTATGTCAGTTCACCATTCTTGTTTTGATTTAAGTCCCCCAGTTATGGATTTAATTAACTCAGGTAAGGTATCTTTCACTATCGATCAACAACAACGTTTACAAGGTTATATGCCAGTTATCGTATTACATTTGTATAACAACAGTGCTGGACTACTTCCAGGAGCTAACATCCCATCAGGACCAGGTTTCGTGGACAAGTCTAACGCATCTTCAGTTGCTGCTTTAGCAGGAGTTGATAGATAATATTATCTTCTAAAATGGGTCGCTTGAAAAAGTGGCCCATTTTTTTTTAATTAGTACATTAACCTATAAAATTTTTGAAAAATAAATGAGCTCTAAATCATTGAATCAACCTAGAAAAGAATCAGATCGTCACGACGCAAAAAAATGGTATAGCGCTATTCTAGCTAGACCTGAAGTGGGACCAGTTGGTGTTATGCTTTTACTTTTTGGAATGCTTGGATATTTTTCTATCCCAGCTGGAGAATTTTCCTTAAATCCTTTTTCAGGTGAGGGTTTTAATGCTCTTGCTATAAGAAATAACCTCAGAGTAATCTCTCAACTTGGTATTGTTGCAATAGGAGCTGGTTTACTAATTATTTCTGGTGAATTCGACTTATCTATCGGGTCAATGATTGGCTTTGCTGGAGGAGTGATGGCTATGATACTTCGTTGGGGTTTTGCTGTTGTTATACCTTATGTATCCTTTGAAGGGGGACTGCATATAGAAACATACACATTATTTAAAATTACAGATGTATCTCCTCTTCTTGCAATTTGTATCACTTTATGTTTCACATTATTTTTTGGTTGGCTTCAAGGGTTTATTATCGTTAAGACTGGTTTAGCATCTTTTATAGTCACACTTGGTGGGCTATTCTTTCTACGTGGATTGACAGAGGTTTGCTATAGAGCCTTTAATAAAAAACCAGATCAAACAGCAGGATCTACTACAGTTACAGAAATTCCAGATATAAAAAATATTGTGAATATTCCTGGTCATGGAGAACTTGAGAGAGATGTAGCAAAAAATCTGCCTCAAGAAGAACTATTAGACTTACTAAAAACAGTACCTGAAGCTACTATTTTAAAGTTAACTGAAAAATTAACTCATATTAACGAAAAAGTCGCCGCATCTAAAACACTCTTACTAAAGAGTAAAGGAGTTAAGGGGCTTGAAAAAGCTTTAGAAAATGCAACCGCCTCTGGAAATGAAGGTATGATTGCAATTCTTCAAGATAAAATTGCTAATTTCAAAATTGAACCTGCTACAGCCAAAGCAGTCAGTGATGTTGATTTAGCTAAAGCTTATATAGATACAATTCATTCAGCTAGACCTGTTGCCAATTTTTTTGGTGGGGACATTATGGAGCCATTATTTAATTGGTTATATTTTACTGTAGATTGGAATGTAAATAATTATGGCAACCAGTTTGCTGATGGCCTTTATTCTTGTTTAATGATTTGGTTCTTATTAGCTCTAATTTGCTATGTTTTACTTAGTCAAACACAAGCTGGTAATTGGATTTATTCAACAGGAGGAAACCTCAATGCTGCTAAAGCTAATGGTGTTCCAACCAATAAAGTTAAAATTTCTTTATTTATGTTTTCTGCTTTTTGCGCAACCATGTTTGCCGCTTGCCAAGTTTTTGAAACAAACACTGCTGACACAGCTAAAGGAAATTTAAAAGAATTAGAAGCAATAGCTGCCGCAGTAATAGGTGGTGTTGTTTTAACAGGTGGCTTTGGAACTGTGGTAGGAATTATAGTTGGAGCAGCCATTTTCGGTATTGCTAAAGAAGCCTTTTTCTATATTCCAGGTGTAGATGGATCATTCTATAGAGTATTCCTTGGAATAGTTCTTCTAGCTTCAGCTTTAACTAATGAAAATATTCGTAAGAGAGTAATAGGAAGCGCTTAATCAAAACATGACAGATAAAAAACCACTAATTGAGATTAGTAAACTAGTTAAAAAATTTGGAAGTTTTACTGCATTAAATGGTGTTTCATTAAATGTCTATCCTGGAGAAGTACATGCTTTACTTGGTGATAATGGAGCAGGTAAATCGACTTTGATTAAAGTTTTATCTGGTGTTCATTCAGCTACTGATGGAGCTATAAAAGTTGATGGAGAAGAAGTCCATTTTAATTCTCCAAGAGAAGCTTCTGATGCGGGCATTGGTACCGTATATCAAGATTTAGCTTTGAATGCTCTTACTTCAGTTACAAGAAATTTTTTTTTAGGCAGGGAGATTAAAAAAGGACCAGGTGCACTAGGTATAATGCAAATGAATGAAATGAATGAAATCACAATTAGAGAAATGAAAAAAATTGGTATTAATATTGCAAATCCTGAACAGCCCGTTGGTACTATGTCTGGTGGACAACGTCAGACTTTAGCGATTGCAAGAGCTATTTACTTTGGCGCAAAAATTTTAATCTTAGATGAGCCTACTTCAGCATTAGGACAAAAGCAGCAAATGGAAGTTTTAAAAACTGTGAAAAGAGTTAAGAACCTTGGAAATATTGCAATTATCTTAATTACGCATAATGAAATTCATGCCCGTCTCGTTGCTGACCGTTTCACTTTTTTGAGTTTAGGTGAGGTTATTGGTTCTGGTCTTTCATCGGAACTTGGAGGTGATGATGTAAAGAGATTAATGGCAGGTGGTGCTGATATTGGTGACTTGGCAAAAGAACTCGAAAACGTTACATAATTTATTATTAAAACTATGCCTATCCATTTAAGAACAGCAAAAATTATCCCCGATTGGACTGATTATAATGGACACATGAATCTTGCTTTTTACATACATTTATTTGATCAAGGTTGGGAGGTTTTACTTGAAAAATTCGATATGGGTGGTGAATCTGCTAAAACTCAAAAAAGATCAACTTTTGCTGTAGAGTCTCATACTAAATATATTCAGGAAGTTAAAGAAGGTGATGAGGTTGATATTAATCTTTTATTCTTAGACCATGATAGCAAAAGGCTTATTTACCAATTAGAAATATTTAACAAAGTTAATAATTATAGAGCTGCGACTACTGAAGTATGTTCATTGTATGTTAATTTAGATATTAGAAAAGTAATAGAGATTGAAGAGAAAAAAATATTCTTAATTGATGATTTTATAAATAAAAATAAAGAAAACTATAAACCTGAAATTTTTTTTCTACTTGATAAGCTTAAGAAGTAATTAATCTAATTTTTGCAGATTTACTATGTTGCCTTTATTTAGTTTATTATCACTTTCTAAATAAAATATTATGTTTTCTGCCAATTCTATAGCCATTCGTTTTCTACATTCTAAGGTCAAAGCCGCATTATGCGGGGACATTAAAATATTATCTAATTGAAAAAGAGGGTTATTGTCATCAGGAGGTTCTGTTTCAAATACATCAGTTCCTGCTGCATGAATTTTTTTATTTTTTAAAGCCCAATGAAGATCATTTTCATTCACTATTCCTCCTCGTGCAGTATTGACTAAAATAGCTTCTCTTTTCATTTTTAAAAAACAATTCTTGTTAATTAAATTTTTTGTTTCTTCATTAAGAGGCATGTGAATAGTTATAAAATCAGCAATTTGTATACCTTCTTCAAAATCAATTTTGGTACAATTTTTTTCACTTATTATTTTCTTGTCTAAAAAAGGATCATAAACAAATACTTCTGTATCAAACCCTAAACAACGTTGTGCTACTGCTTGACCAATTCTTCCAAATCCAAGAATCAAAACTTTTTTTTGATAAAGTTCAAAAAAATTTGGTAACGATCCCTGTTTTTTAAATTGTCCAGTACGCACTAAGCTGTCAGAAGCATTTATATTTTTTGCCAAGTGCAAAAACATAGTCATCACATGTTCTGCAACACTTACAGCATTTGATGTTCCAGTAATTGCTAGTGCTTGTTTGTGATTATTTAAATAATTCATATCAACATTATTATAACCTACGCCATGCCTTGATATTATTTTTATATTAGGACATTCTTTAAGAATATCTTCATCAATAATAGTAGTTCTAAGAGCAATAGCATCAACATCAAAAAGTTTTTTTTTTAAATTATCTCTAGAGAAATCTGTAATTTCAAAAACATGATAATTCGCATTTTTTAAAACTTCTAACCCAGACTCATGAATTACGCCAACTACCGCAACTTTTTTCATTGTTTTTTTATAAACGAAAAATTTAAGTAAACAATTTATAAAGATCCAATTTATAATTATCTACATTGGATGTTTCAAAAATTGAAATATTTCGTTATATTTGTCTTCTCAAATTAGAAATTGATAAAAAAGGAAAATTTATGAAAACTGTTCGCTTAACTTCTGCTCAAGCATTATTTCGATATTTAATAGCTCAAAAGATTTTAATTAATGGAAAGAAAGAGCCTCTTTTTCCAGGTGCTTTTGGGATTTATGGTCATGGTAATGTGGCTTGTATTGGACAGACAATGGAAGAATTTCAAGATGAGTTGCCGGGTTATAGAGGCCATCATGAACAAAATATGGCTCTGACAGGTATTGGTTACGCTAGGGCTATGAGACGAAAACAAATTTTTATTGCCACATCTTCGGTTGGTCCAGGTGCAACAAATATGGTAACAGCCGCAGCAGTAGCTTTAAGTAATAGATTACCAATTTTATTATTACCAGGCGATACATTTGCTAGTCGACTACCAGATCCAGTTTTACAACAAGTAGAACATTTTACAGATCCTACAATAAGTGCCAACGATGCATTTAAACCTGTATCGAAATTCTTTGATAGAATTACGAGACCAGAACAGATCTTAGCTTCTCTACCTCAGGCCATTCAGGTGATGCTCGATCCTGCTGACTGTGGTCCAGCAACGATAGCTATGTCACAAGATGTTCAGGCAGAAGCATATGATTATCCTGAGATATTTTTTGAAGAAAAAGTTCATGAAATTAGAAGACCTCATCCTGATTTGAATCAAATTCAAGCTGCCGCTGAAAAAATTAAATCTTCCAAACAGCCAATTATTATTTCAGGTGGTGGAGTTCTTTATTCTGAAGCAGAACAAGAATTGTCAGATTTTGCAAAAAAACATAATATTCCAGTTACCTCAACTGTAATGGGGTTAGGTTGTATGGATAATGATGATCCATACTACATCGGAAATATCGGAGGCTTAGGAGATAAATCTTCTAATAATTTATCCAAAGATACAGATCTAGCTCTAGCTGTAGGGACTAAGCTTGCAGATTTTACTACGGGCTCTTGGTCAAATTTTGAAAATGACGACTTTAAACTGGTTTCAATTAATACAGCTAGATATGATGTGGCCAAGCATAGATCAACTCCTGTTATCAGTGATGCAAAAATTGCTTTTCAAGAATTATCCAAAGCACTTGGTGACTGGAAAGCGCCAGATGTTTGGTTTGAAAGAGCTATTAAAGAGAGAACTGATTGGAAAAATTATGTTGAAAAGCAAAGTGGACCTACCAACCAAGAATTACCTTCATATGCCCACGCTGTTGGTGCGGTTTATCGTAACTCAGATCCCTCAGATATTGTTGTGACTGCTGCTGGAGGATTAGTGGGAGAAGTTATTCAAGTATGGAGACCCAAGCAAAAGAATACATTTGAATCTGAATGGGGATTTAGTTGTATGGGCTATGAAATTTCAGGTGCTCTTGGAATTAAAATGGCTAAACCTGATCAAGAAGTAGTCGTGTTTGTTGGTGATGGATCTTATCTTTTAGCTAATAGTGACATTTATAGCTCTGTTATTTATGACAAAAAATTAATTATTATAGTCTGTGATAATGGCGGACATATGGTAATTAACCGTTTGCAATTAGCGAAGGGTGGCAAAGAGTATATTTGTAATCTTCGTTCTGCCAGAGCCACAAATTTACAGTTTGTAGATTTTGAAGCACATGCAAAAAGTATGGGAGCTAATGGTGAGACAGTGACTTCAACTTCTGAATTAGAAGCAGCCTTTTTAAGAGCAAAAAAATCGGATAAGACATATGTGATTTCAATTCAAACTCATGGTTATGAATGGCTTGAAGGATCTTCTTTTTGGGAAAGCCCAACCTCAGAAGTTCACACTACTGAAGCTAATAAAAAAGCCTATGAGGATTTTGTTGAAGGAAAAAATAAACAGCGTAAAGGTGTTTAAACTTTTTGCGATTTAAAAATAAAATAGCTTTAGTAACAGGTTCAGAAACAGGCATAGGTGACCGAGTTGTAAAAACTCTTCTAAAAGAAGGTTGTAGAATTATAGGAACAAATTTTTCAAAACCTAACTTAAAAAATAAAAAAAACTTAGAATATTACAATATAGATGTAACAAAAGAAGATGAGTGGAAGAAATTAAAATCTTATCTTCAAAAAAAATACAAAAGATTAGATATTTTAATTAATAATGCAGGTATAAGGGTTAGCGGGGATTTGGAAAAAACATCACTTGATTTATGGGAAAATGTATTGAAAACAAATACTACAAGTATTTTTCTTGGATCTAAATATTCTTTAAGTTTATTGAAAAAATCAAAATCTGCTTCGATTACCAATTTAGCTTCAATTACAAGTTTTAGGGGTGCTAAAAATATGTTGGCTTACGCAACATCAAAAAGTGCAATTGTATCTTTAACCGCATCTTTATCATTAGATTTAGCTAAATTTAAGATTAGAGTTAATGCTGTAGCTCCTGGTGCCATAGAAACCCAAATGGTTACTTCCTTAAAAAAAGAAATTAATTCTTTATCAAAATATAATGCGCGTATGAAAGAAGCACATCCAATTGGTAGGATCGGTTTACCTCAAGAAGTTGCTAATCTTATTTGTTTTTTAGCAAGCGATGAAGCTTCTTTTATGACTGGAACAACAGTCCCAATTGATGGTGGGAGAAGTATAAGATAATTATTCTAAATAAGTAGTAACTATAATCTCGATTTTATCGCCAATCTTATAAGGTTTTAAAGTTTCAATAGAACCAGTATTATTATTCATGTCCTTATAATGAATATTATAACCTTTTATAATTAATTGATTTTTAGTGGAAAACTCAGTATGGCAGTGTTTTTCTTCCCTTGACCCTACTAGTTTCTCAGAATTTTTCGATTTTTCTGCCCCTATTATTGCTCCAATAAAGGCTCCAATTTTACCACCATTTTTTTCACCAGGTATATTATTTCCAATAATACCCCCTATAATTCCTCCTTTGATTACATCGCCAGGGCTGACTTGATCATTGTACTCAGTAATAGGTACTGTAACAGATTTACAAATTTCGTAAGGTTGATTCTTCTTTACACTTAAAAAAATTGGCTCAACTTTTGTTACAGTTGATAAAGTGTAGTTAGTATTTGATTTTGAATAATTTGGAAATAAGCATAAAATCAGGAAAGAAACTAGTATGAAAACCGTCTTTATATTATTATTTATTTTATTAACCATAAGTAAGTCTTCTATAAGTGAAATTATATATTCAGGTCTTACTTTACAAGGAAAATTCAGCGATAATGAGATAAATTATAAATATTTTTATCCTTTTTATATTAATAATAAAAAAGAAATTAATAAAAATCTTTTTCAAATCTTTAAAAATAAAAAAAATATTGTTGCTAAAAAATCATCTAATAAGGCAGCCCTAGTTTTTAGTCCGAGTATTGGAGCAGATAGTATTGCAATCTATAATTTTGAAAAAGGAATTACCCAGTATAGTATTGATTTTTTCCCTGAAGTATCCATTTATGATAATTCTACAAAAGAAATAATCAATTCACAAAGCGCTACAGCAACATCTCTTTATACTACTGATAAAAAAATTAATGTAAGCGATATATACAAAAGCTTTTACATTGATAAAAAAAAATTGAATATGATTAGCAAGTGTACAAATAAAGAAGAAATTCAGGCAGACATCTATAAAATATTTGAAATTTTATATGAATGTATGAATATCGATAAAAAATATAAAAATAACCTAAAAATAAACATAAAATTTAATGATGAATTAAAAAAGCAATTTCCTAACATTTTTTCAAATAAATCAACTGAACAAGCTGTAATAAATTCTATTGGTCATAGAGTTACCTCAGTACTTTCATCGAATATTGCAATTGAACAAAATTTAGTAATACCTTATTCAAAAGACCAAAAGATAAGCGGTGTACTGAAAAGATTTTCAGACACTACTCAAATATCAATAAAATTGCCTACTCCTGATTACGTTATTGATACAGAACTAATAGGTTTTAAAAGAATAATTAAAAATGAAGACAAGGATCAGATACATTCGTTATATGCGTCAGGTGCAATAATTACTGTTCTTGAACCATTTTCAGGAACAATATTTTTCAAATCCAAATTTAAAAACATACAAGAAAAATTCGAGCCAATTACAATGAAAAGTTTAAATGAAAATCAAAAGCTTAATTCTTTCTACAGGACAATAAGTTTCCTTTATTTAGATGCTTTTTCTAATGTTTTCTCAGACAAACCTAATAAAAAATATTTTGATAAGCATTCTTATTCAGACTTTAAGGATATAAAAGTAATGCATAAATTGCTTAAAAATTCTATCAATTAAGCATTTATATTAAACTTAATGCTTATTTTTTTTTGGGTTTCTGATAACATAAAAAAATGAGTAAAAAAATTAATTTTTTATGTTTATTTTTAGCTTCATTATTTTTTTTAGTTACAAATTTAAATGCATTAGAAGTTAAAGGTCAATCTACCTATACTTATAAGTCTTTAAAAAAGGATAGACCTTTAGCGGAACTTGAAGCAAAAAAAAACGCCCTTAAAAATTACTTTAATAATATTGGTGATATTTCCTTATTTAAAGAATTCAAAAAAAATCAAAATACTATTTATGAAAATTTAGATGAATATGTAACTATTAATTCGTATTTAGTTGATGAAATAGACAAGAAAAAAAAACAAATTAAGTTAGTTATACAAGCTGAAATACAAGAGTTAGAACTTCAATTTTTATTGAATGCTAATTCTGCGGTTGAGCAAAGTACACAAGTTTCTGACATAGCTCTTTATATTGTTGCTAGAAAAACAAGTAAGGTTCTTTCATTTAAAGAAAAAGAAACCAGAATTGCTAAATCATCTTCTTCTTCTAACTCTACCGAGATTTCTTTGGCTGATAATACGGGTGCTGAAGTTGCTACTAGTACTGAATCAGAGTCGATGGATCAAACAGGAGGAAGTGAAGAAAAAAAATCTGATATTATGACCTTTGGAAAAGTTGACGGTCTTGATGATAAGTTATTCACTTCAGTTTTAGATATTTTTACTGAAAATGGTTTTGAGCCATTTGATGCGGATCGATTTATTAATCAAGACGCTGCCAATGAATACATGTTAGGTGACTCACTTACCTCTAATACTAAAAATGATATGTATACAGCAATTGAAAATAAAGGAATTAAATTTTTAATGATATCCAAAATAACCGCCTATTCACCAAGTACAGATCCAGATACTGGGGAACCAAGTGTTTATGTGGAAACTGAGTCATTAGTATTTGATTGTTCTAGGATGTGCAGAGGCGTAGCAGCTGCAGGACCAACTCCTGTTGATCAAATCGGCAGCACTGAAAGCCAAGCTCAGACCAATGCTATGATTGAGTCTATTAATAAAAACGTTAGAGAAATTGTTTATTCTTTGAATGCTAAAAATATAAATTAATGTTTTATAGATTTTTATTCGTTTTTAAGTTTTTATTTTTCATATCAATAAATTTAAATGCCGGTTTATTTGATGATGTGAATAAAGCTCTAAATCAAGTAACTGAAAATTTAAGCAATGAAACCAATACCAATAAAAATACCAATTCTGTTAATGATACTGAGCCAGCCAAAGATTTACCTTCTTCTGGTGACATTCTTTTTTTTGACCCCTCTGTCAATGGAAACTATAACCCGGATACACAAAGATGGTATGACTACTCACTCTTAACCAAAAAAACACAAAAAGCCCCAAGGAATTGCTATAATTTCAATTCTACAAAAATAATGGAGAGAAAAAAAGCGAAGGAAAATTTTCCTAATTACATGAGATGGTACCGAGATTGTGGTGAGTATTATCCTGATGCTTTAATTCCTAAAAGGAACTGGGAAGTTGAATGCGCTCAAATGGGTCAAGAAACTTGTCAAACGGCAATGCAACTTGAAAAAATACAAAAATTATTAGATCAATCTTATCTAAATTATAGTTACGCTATAGCGATGATAGCTGACGCAATAGGATTAAAAGAAGAAGCTGAGGATTTATTTGCTCTTCTTGCATATATTGAGGATCCTTTTGTCAAGGAAACAAGATCTTATCACGATGCAACTTCTATAGTTTGGATTAATACAATAGATCTCAGTGAGAAGATATTTGAAAAAATGAATTCTGGATATATTCCCTCAGATCAAGAAATAATCTTATTACAGCAAGCTGACGCTATTAGAATTCAAGCTCATAACGACCAAATGTTAGCCCTCAAAGAAGCTAAAAAATTACAAACTATGGGGGACTTAGGTGCTTTGTTAGGCTCATTTATTTCAACTTGGGATAGTCAAAAAGTTCTTTATAAGCGTATTGATAAGGAATTAGAAAAATATGAAAGCACAGTTTCAAAAAGCTCTGGTAAAGATCTGCGCTTAGAGCAAGTTAACTTGGAGGAAGAAATTGATAGTATCGATTTTTAATCAAGTAAAAGAACTTAAATTTTTTATTGTCATTTTTTTTATTTTTTTTCACTTTTCTAATCTTAATGCTGAGGTTAAATTTATTAAAACCCTCATTTCCTCTACTGGTTTAGATCAACAAGACGCTATTGATAAGGCTTTATTTGAAGCCCTATCTCAAATTAATGGAACTATTATGGACGGTAAAATTATACAAAATGAAATGGAGAATTATTCACTCTCTAATGGTGAAGAAATTTCAAACTATCACTCTTCTTATGAGAAGGAGCTAAATAAAAAATCTGGAGGTATAATTAAAGAATATCAAGTTCTAGACACAATCAATAATTCTGATGGAACAGTTACAGTAAAAGTGAGAGCAACATTGGCTAAATATGCTTTAAGTAAACAAGCTAATAGAAAAAGAATCGCTGTTATGCCTTTTAGAATTTCTGACTCAAGGTCATTATCAGTAAATGGATTACCCATTGACCAAAGAAGAGTTCTTGGTCTTTTAAATCAAGAATTTGTCTCTTACTTAACTCAAACAAGAAAGTTTTTCGTATCAGATAGAGATTTTGTTGATGAGATTAGTTCTGTAAAAAATCAAATCTTAGGACCTAATACTCCGGTTGAAGAGTTTGCAAAAATTGGAATTGATCTTGGTGTTGATCTAATTTTAGTTGGAGTTATTGAGGATTTTAATACAAGTACGACTAAAAAAGTTTATAAATCTGTCAATAAATCATTCACTTCATCAAAAGGTATAGTAGAAATTTCATATAGAGTTATAGATGTCACTACTAAGCAAATTAAACTTGCAGAACTTTATACTTCTGATGAAGGGGTATCTTCTAATAACCCTGATACTTCCATGATTCAGGCTGCAGCGTTAAATATAGGCCAAAATATTCTATATTCAATTTATCCTGTAAGAGTCGAAGAGATACTTAATGATGGAACTCTTTACTTAGGTCAAGGTGGTAAACAATTTGAAATAGGAGATATCTATCAAGTCTTTAAATACGGTAAACAAATTAAAGATAGTTACACTGGTGAAATATTGGGAAAAATTGAAATACCTTTTGCTGAAGCTGAAATTATCAATGTAACTTCTAAAATTACAACTGCAAAAATAATTAATAATAAGAATAAAGACTTTTCAATTGAGATGGACCTTATAGTAAGACCAAAAAAAAAGAATATAATAAAAGCAGAAAGTATTGCTGAAAAAATTAAAAGTAAAAAAATTAAAAAGGAGAATGATACAGATGAACTTTGGTAAGCAATTTAAAAAAATATTAACTTTATTTATAATTATTCCTTTATCGAGTGGCTATGCTTTTGATCCATTTGAAGATAGCGGATTACCTGCTGATAGAGCAACTAAGTATATAGAAGGACTTGGATTTAAGGTAGGTGAAAAAAATATTTTAAAAGATGGTACTATTCTATTGTGGGAAGTAGGTACAGCTACCATTAAACAAAAACCAGAAGACCCCAACTTTATCAATTCAAGACGAATTGCTTATGATGAAGCTCTCCTAAAAGCTAAATCTAATTTAGTAAACAGACTAGGAGTGGAGTTATCAGGATCAATAGTATCTGACTGTAAAGAAGGTAACTTTCCCTCACCTGAGATCATAGAAAATCCTAATTTAGAGACTGCTAAGTCTATTTTAGGAAAAGGTAAATTGCTCCTTCTTTCCAAAATTGATAATGCATTAGAAGAAAATGGATTACAGCCAACTCTTATAAAAGAAAGTCAATTAGCAGAAGAAGAAAAAATAGCTAAGTTACAAGAAGCAGCAGATTATGCCGAAAGATTACTTTCAAGATCTGAATATCAAAGAGATGTTAAAACTATCGCTAACAGATTAGTGTCTGGAGTTCAAACCGTAATGGTGTTTGAGGATTTTACCCCTGGTGAGACTAATGGAACTATTAGTGTCGCTGCAGCAATAAGTGAAAAAACTTTACAATTAGCCGCTTCTCTATCTCAAAATAACCCTGATTTGGCACCAATTGGTGATCCTTTCAACACAGGCTTATCGATTAAACAAACAATCCAAGAAATTGGCAAAGGCTTATTAACCAAACAGGGAGTCCAAATGTATAAAGATGAAAATGGTAATCCTCTTTTGTTGAGTTTCGCCCACTCTCAGGCTATTACAAATTCAACTGATGCTAAATTAAGAGCTGTTGAAAAAGCTGAAACCAATGCCACTCAATATATTGTTCAATTTATGGGAGAAATGGTATCAGCTTCAAAAGCAATTTTTGAGTCTCAAACACTTGATGAATTAACTAATTCAGAGGAACATATTGACTATCAAGAAGCTTTTGAGAGCAAAAAAGGTGTTACATTTGATACTGGTGGGCTGCCAATTGAAGGTATAACAAAAGTTATTGACTGGGCTCAACCACACCCTCTCACTAATCAAGAAATTATCGGAGTTGTACAAGCTTGGAGCCCTTCTTCAAGTTTAATACTTCAAGAAATAGATGAAGCTAAGAATAGTTCCTCAAATGATAATAGTAATTCTTCAACAACTGTAATTATTGAAGATGAATATTCTTCTGAAAGTAAATCTTCATCAAATATAGATTTTTAAAACTTACATTTAAGCTATATTTCAATTATTAGATAATCTTTACTCTTAGATATAAATGTAATGATTGAACAAAATAAAAAGGCTAGTTTAGTTTTAAAGTGTAAAAACATAATTGGTGAGAGTTGTTTTTGGGATCCACGAGATAATCAATTATGGTGGACAGATATTGAAGAAAAAAAAATTTGGTCTCTAAATGAAAGTGGTAAAAGTAAAGTATTTAACCTACCTGATCGGGCCGGTTTTATTCTTCCAAGAAAAGAGCCTGGCTTTATTATTGGTTTTCCTAAAAATATCTCAATTGCAAACCAAGATCTAACCTCTTTTACAAAGATTCAAGAAATTGAAACTGATATAACACAAACAAGAATTAATGACGCAAAAATTGATCCCTATGGTGGAGTTGTATTTGGTACTTTTGATGAAACATCTGACAGAAATAAAAGAAGACCAATAGGGAGTGTTTATCGTCTCTCACCAAATGGGTTATTAACTAAATTATTTAATCAAGTGACTGTATCTAATGGAATTGCTTTTTCTCCTAATGGAAAAATTATGTATTTCACAGACACACCTAATGATATAGTGAGAAAATTTCAAATTGATCA
>JAQWMI010000006.1 GCA_029246865.1 Alphaproteobacteria bacterium | reverse complement strand
GTGAACATAACTTTTTTTGAATAAGTAAACACCCCTACAGCAATGGCGAGTCCGCCTAGTAAAAATAGTTGCTCTGTGGAAGTAAAAGTAAAAAAACTAGTAATTTCAATATCTGTAAACGGAGATATATTAACAAAGACCCCCATCACGTTTGCAATATTATTAGCTCCGAGACTGTAAGATCCAAAGGCCCCTGCCAGCAATAGTGCTAAGCGAGTATAGGCATCTAATCTTAAAATATGAATTTTGGAGTTGAAGACAATTTTCTTGACCAAGGTAAAAATCCCAATAGCAATAACTCCTGCTAAAATTGGACACAAAACCCATGTTGCCAATATTGTTGTTAAAACATTGTAGTCTATCTTAGAGGATGTGAAAAAGTTCCACCCAATAATAGCCCCAACGATGGCCTGTGTAGTAGAGACAGGTAACCCAGCCTTAGTCATTAGATAAACAGAAGAGCCAGCAGCCAAACAACAAGCAAAAGCACCAGGCAAAGCATTAATAGCCCCCAGTTTGGCAATCGTCTCTGTCGTACCAGCGCCGCTGATCACCGATCCTAAAACTACAAAAATACTACAAACAAGAGCGGCGGTTTTAAAGCTGATCATTCGGGTGCCTACAGCCGTCCCAAAGACATTTGCTGCATCATTAGCCCCTAAGGACCAGCCTAGAAATAGCCCGCCAAATAAGAAAAGTATAATTGTTAGTTCCATGGACTAGGAATTAAACAGATCGCTTAATTGCATAGATGATCAATTCATCCGCTATATCTTCTGCTCGATCACAGATACTGTCTATTTTTTCAACAAAATATCTTAAATGCATTTTTTGATCTAAGTTTAAATTCGAACTAAAAATCCTTCTAGCGAGATCACTTGACTTAATATCAGACTCCTTCTCGTAGAAGGTAACTTTATGGGCATTATCTCGGACGGATCGAACATCTCTAAAAAAAGATCGAACTGTTAAACATAGGGTTTCCACACAATCGACTGCGGTGTCCGTCAGACTAAGTAAATCAGCATGAAGCTCCTGCGGAAAATCCGGTCGTTGAATGGAGAAACGATAGCAATTCCCCTGGTACATACCAATGATTTCATCTAAGTGCTCTAAAAGTCGAAGGACATCACTTCTTGCATCAGGAATTAAAGTCTCTTCATAGAGAGCGTATTCGATTTGTTTGACTACTGTATCAGCTCGACTTTCCTTTGCAGTAATTTTTTCAATGCGTTGTTCAAAATTTTCACCCGTAGCATGGGATAAAAAATCTTTCACAATTAACTTAAAGGATATTCCCACTTCTGAAAGAATGCTCACAAACTCATCCATATCTTTTTCTAAGTTTTTACTATTTCCAAATAAAGACAATTTACTATTTTTAAAATTAAACATTTTTAACTTAACCTAATTCTCAACATAATATTATGACATTTTATTAAAAAAATTCTATAAGTTTAATATGATTGTATTTGTTTAATTGACGTTCTAACTCGTTTCGTGGGGATCTATTTTTTTTTAATGTTTTTTCGCTCATTATTTCACTTTACAAAATTAATAAATTTTGCAAATTATTTCTTTTTGTCTGAACCAAATAAGTATTAACGAAATTGGTTTGAAAGAAAATGTAATGAGTATAATCACACAATGGAATTAATTCGAACCATAGTTCTCTTTTTTATTTTATTAGTTCAGATTTATATTCTTTTTAAACTTTAGTTTTCTTTTATAAGATTTCCCTTTCAGTAATGGGTTTAAAATTACCTTACACTTTGATAAATTTTTAATATTTTTCATATAATTTTAAAATTAGTTGATTATAGTTATACTTCTTTATGGATACTTATTTTGATCATCCAGATTATATTGTAATCGGTTCAGGTTCAGCGGGATCAGCTCTGGCATATCGTTTAGGAGAAAACCCCTCCCATCAAGTTTTAGTTTTAGAGTATGGAGGAAGTGATTGGGGACCATTGATTCAAATGCCCGCAGCGCTTTCTTATCCGATGAATATGTCTCAATATGATTGGGGATATAAAGCAGAACCCGAAACAAGTCTGAAAGGAAGATCACTGGTTTGTCCAAGAGGTAAAGTAATTGGCGGGTCGTCCTCTATCAACGGCATGATTTATGTTAGAGGAAATGCCGGTGATTATCATGATTGGGCTCAAAGTGGTGCAGTAGGTTGGGATTATCAAGATGTTCTCCCGTATTTTCAACGGATGGAAAATAGTCATGGTCATCAATCGGAGTTTAGGGGTACCTCTGGACCACTACATGTAATTCGAGGGCAACAAACCAATCCATTACATCAGGCTTTTACTCAAGCAACACTGCAAGCTGGCTATAGTTCCTTAGAGGACTACAATGGATTTCGACAAGAAGGATTTGGTGCTGCCGATATGACGGTTTGGCAGGGATCACGTTTTTCAGCAGCGAAAGCCTATCTTCGTCCAGCCCTAGCTAAAAAAAATGTTCAGCTCCTCACAAGAGTATTGGTAGATAAAATCATTTTTAATAATCAACAAGCCGTTGGAGTTCAATTCAGCCATCAAGGCCAAACCAAGATCATTAAAGTTAAAAAAGATGTGGTGATAGCAGCCGGTGCTATTAATAGTCCAACAATCCTACAGCGTTCCGGCATAGGCAACGGGAAGGATTTGCAATCCTTAGGAATACCCGTTGTTCATCATCTACCTTCTGTCGGTCAAAATCTTCAAGATCATCTAGAGGTCTATTTTCAAGTCAAATGTCTTCAACCTATTACTCTATCTAAGTATCTTAATCCATTATCGAAACTACGTATTGGTTTGCAATGGATGTTATTTAAAAATGGCTTAGGGGCCAGCAACCAATTTGAAACACTAGGATTTATTCGATCTGATAAAAATATACCCTATCCTGATATACAATTCCATTTTCTGCCCGTTGCAATTCGCTATGATGGTACTGCTCCTAGTGAGGGACACGGGTTTCAACTTCATGTAGGGCCCATGCGATCTCCCTCTCGAGGATTTGTTCGTATTCATACTTCACGACCAGAAATTGCACCTAAGATTAAATTTAATTATATGTCTCACGAAGAGGATTTTATCACATTTAGAAAAGCCCTACGTCTTAGCCGAGAAATACTTAACCAAAAAGCTCTCCTACCTTACAAAGGATCTGAAATACAACCTGGCGACCATGTGATCTCTGATCAAGCCTTAGATCAATTCGTACAAGAACATTGTGAATCCGCCTACCATCCTTGCGGGACATGTAAAATGGGTAAGAAGGATGATCCTACTACTGTAGTAGACACTCATTGCAAAGTTAAAGGGACTTCGCATTTATATGTAGCCGACTCTTCAGTTTTTCCAAGAATTTGTAATGGGAACCTTAATGCTCCTAGTATTATGACTGGCGAAAAAGCCTCAGATCATATATTAGGAAAAAATATTTTAAGTCCCTCTTCGATTCAACCCTACTATCACACCAACTGGAAGATCTCCCAACGATAGATTTTTTTAATTGTTTGTCGCAGAAATTGGCCTTTGATATTTAAATATTTAAAAAATTTAAATGATGTTATCTAGAGTAGTATTCAATTACTAGATTAGGTCGATTGATTCAGAATAGGTAAGTACTTATCTTTTTTAAACTGAAATGTTTTCTACTGTGGCGCGCTCTGGAGGATTCGAACCTCCGACCCCCTGCTTAGAAGGCAGGTGCTCTATCCAGCTGAGCTAAGAGCGCAATAAGGTAAATATTTTTTACAGGTTTATTATGTATAAGTAAAGTCTGAGAATTGAAGGTTTTATGACTTATCTGTATAAATTGTTCTTGAAGGAAAAGCAAAACTACACTCATTGTCTTCAACAATTTCTTTTATTTTTATAGCCAAACTTTCTTTAATTTTTAAAAATTCTTTCCAATTATTTGTATTTGTAAATCCGTAAATAATAATATCAATAGAGCTATCATTAAATTTATCTAGTCTTACCATTAATGAATAATTTTCATTAACAACAAAATCTGGACTTTCTTCAATATAAGATCTAATTAAAGCTGTAATATCTTTTAATTGCTTAGAAGTTGATGAATACTCCAAGCCAATCGTCCAATTAATCCTTCTGTATTTTCTGTCAGTAAGATTTATAACAGGAACTTCTGCAAATATATGATTTGGAATTGATATGGGAGTGCTGTCAAATTTTCTAATAACAGTAGATCTAAAACCAATATGTTCAACCGTACCTTCTGTATGTCCTGTCACATCAATGATATCCCCTATCTCAAAACGTTTTTCTAATAATATCATTATACCTGAAATTAAATTTTTAAATAAATCTTGCGCACCTAGAGCAACAGCTACACCAAATAAACCCAGACCAGCAATTACTGGTCCAATTTTAATCCCCCAAACTTCTAGCACTGCAACTATACCAAGAAACACAACTAAATACTTGATTGATGTGGTTAGCCACTGAACCTGACCTTTAGAAAAAACTTTCTCCAAACTTTTAAATAGACTTGAAAGGGGAATTAAAGACTGATGTATAAGCCAAAAAATAAATATCGTAGAAAGAGTATTGTTAATTTTTTGAAGGTATATTCCTAGAGTTGAATCAATTTGAGTAAACAAAGTTATAAATAAAAATACTAGTACTATGGGAACAAGCTTAAGGGGTGGTATTAAGGCATCGTATAACGCGTCATCAATATTATTACCTGTTTTAACAATTATTACTTTAATTCTTTTGATAACTATTTTTGCAAATAAACTTCTTACTATGATGGCAAAAATGCTAGCTAGTATTATAAAGGCTAAATCAATAAGACCTATTCCAAGAACTCCTTGAGAAAAGACAAATTGAATTTGCTCCATTATATCATTAAATATGTTCATAGATTTTATTTGATTATAAGCTATATAATACCTGTATATCTATAAATTAATAAATTTGAATTACAAATACTAGATTTCTAGAAAAAAGATCGTAAATTCATATAAGAATTGTTTAAGAATGAGTAAAAAAATAATAGAGGTAAAAAATTTAACCAAAAATTTTGGTGGTTTAAAGGCCTTAAATAATTGCTCTCTTTCCATTCAAGAAGGCTCGATAACTGGAATTATAGGACCTAATGGATCAGGAAAAAGTACATTATTTAATGTTATTACTGGAAATCTACCTTTATCAAAAGGAGAGGTTTACTTTGAAGAAAATGATATAACTGGGATTCCTTCCTATGAATTATTTTCAATGGGAATTTTAAGAACTTTTCAAATTGCTCATGAATTTACAAATTTAACAGTATTGGAAAATTTAATGATGGTTCCAGGTAACCAGAAAGGTGAAAATTTATTATATACTTGGCTTAACCCAAAATTAATTCAGCAAGAAGATAAAAAAATTCAAAATAAGGCTCTTGAAGTCTTAGACTTTTTAAATTTAAATCATTTGACAAATGAAATTGCGGGAAATTTATCTGGTGGTCAAAAAAAACTACTAGAACTAGGAAGAACCATGATGGCTGATGCTAAAATTGTTTTTTTAGATGAAGTTGGAGCTGGAGTTAACAGAACATTACTAAAAGATATAGGAACTTCTATCTTAAAACTAAATAAGGAACGAGGTTATACTTTTTGTATGATTGAACATGATATGGATTTTATCAGTAGACTCTGTGAACCAGTAATTGTTTTAGCAGAAGGTTCCGTATTATTTGAAGGAAATGCTGACGAAGTAAAAAAAAATGAAAAAGTAATTGAGTCTTATCTCGGAAAAGGTGTTAACTGAATGTTTTTCTCTGCTAAAAATTTATCTGGCGGTTACGGTGGTGTAGATATTATTCATTCTTGTTCTTTTGAGGTAAATAAAGGAGAAATTGTTTCTATTCTTGGACCTAATGGTGCAGGTAAATCAACTGCGATGAAAGCAATGCTTGGAATGTTAGAGCTTTCCTCAGGAGAAGTGACTATCGATGGGAAAGATTTATCTAATCTCAATACACAAACTAGGGTAAAATTGGGTGTTTCATTTGTCCCTCAGACAAAAAATGTTTTTACTGAAATGTCTGTACAAGAAAATTTAGAGATGGGCGGCTTCTTAAGAGATGCTTCCTATAAAGAAACAATTGATGAAATATATGAATTATTTCCAGTTCTTTTCGAAAAAAGAAATCAAATTGTTGGCGAGCTTTCGGGTGGACAAAGACAACAAGTTGCTATTGGAAGAGCTTTAATGATTAAACCTTCAGTTCTCATGTTAGACGAGCCTACGGCAGGTGTTTCACCAATAGTGATGGATGAGTTATTTGATCATATTCAAAGGATTAAAGAAAAAAATGTAGCAATACTAATGGTAGAGCAAAATGCAAGACAAGCTCTAAATATTTCAGATAGAGGGTATGTTTTAGTAATGGGAGAAAATAAATATACTGGAACAGGTAGCGACTTGCTAAATGATTCTGAAGTAAGAAGGTCTTTTCTTGGAGGTTAAATGGATTTTTTAAATGCAATAGTTCTTATTGCTAATTTTGTAATAGTTCCCGCCTTAACTTATGGATCACAATTGGCATTAGGGGCGATTGGTGTGACCCTCATTTATGGTGTTTTAAGATTTGCCAATTTTGCATATGGAGACTTAATGGCTTTTGGAACTATGATAAGCATTTTAATAACTTGGAAATTTCAATCTATGGGTATTACTTTTGGATTTCTTCCAACAGCCTTACTGGCACTACCTTTTGCTGTTGTAGTTACAATTATTGTAAGTCTAATCTTTGATAAATTTATTTTTGAATATTACCGAATAAAAAAAAGTCCTGGAGTGACTTTAATTGTTGTAAGCCTTGGATTGATGTTTGTATTAAATGGTATAGTAAGAATTGTAATAGGTACTGGTGATAAACAATTTTTTGACGGTCAAAAATTTTTAATTAAGGCTAATGAGTTTAAAGAATTAACAGGATTAAATGAAGGATTAGCTATAAAATCAACTCAATTAATAACTTTGATAACAACAGTTATTATAGCTTTAATGCTTTTTTGGTTTTTAGAAAAAACAAAAACTGGAAAAAGCATGAGGGCGTATTCAAATAATGAAGACCTGGCTTTGTTATCAGGAATAGACCCTAGTCGAGTTGTAATGATTACATGGATAATAGCTTCAATATTAGCAACAGTGGCTGGAACTCTATACGGATTAGATAAAAGCTTTAAACCTTTCACTTATTTTAATAATTTATTACCTATTTTTGCTGCGGCAATTGTTGGAGGAATAGGAAATCCTATAGGCGCATTTTTTGGTGGTTTCTTGGTGGCTTTTTCTGAAATCATGATTACCTATGCATATAAAAAAGTATTGATTTATCTTTTACCAGAGAGCTTAGAGCCTACAAGTCTGATGCAGTTATTATCAACTGATTATAAATTTGCAGTTTCATTTTCTATTCTTGTAATAGTTCTATTATTTAGACCAAATGGAATATTTAAAGGTAAGGTTTTATGAGAGAAAATGAAAATGTAATTCTTTCATTTGCAATAATGGCAGTCTTAATTGTATTTGTTGGTGTGCTTCAATCTTGGGGAGTTGCGCTATCAATATTAAATTTATGTTTGATTTCTGCAGTAATGAGCATTGGCGTTAATATTCAATGGGGATATGCGGGACTTATAAATTTTGGTGTTATGGGTTTTACAGCCTTAGGAGGTTTAGCTGCAGTATTAGTTTCAGTAAATCCAGTGAGAGAAGCTTGGAGTGTTGGTGGAATTGAAATATTAGTTTCAATTGGACTAGTACTATTATTAGTTTTTACAATTAAAGTTATCTCTAAAAAAATTGAGCAATCAAAGAAAAGAAATATCTTAATCGGTATAATTATTGGTCTTTTTATTATTCTAATTAGAACCATAAGTGGGCCTGCAATTGAAGCTATTGAATCAGTAAACCCTGCTACTCAAGGATTTTTGGGTGGTTTAGGATTACCGATAATTTTCTCATGGATAGTTGGAGGATTATTTGCAGCTTTAGTTGCTTTTGTAATTGGCAAAGTAGCATTAGGCCTCAGATCTGATTATCTCGCAATAGCAACTCTCTTAATTTCCGGGATTATTGTTTCTATTGTTAAACATGAAGATTGGCTATCAAGAGGAGTTAAGAATGTTATTGGCATGAAAAGACCTGCTCCCTATGAAATCGATTTACAACAAGCCGAATGGTTTATTAATTTAGTTACATTTTTAAATAGTAGTAAATTAAATTTAATTAATGATGTTATAAAAAAAGAAAAATTTTTAAATCAACTGGTAATGGATGCCTCAACAATTTTTGTAAAATTATGTTTTGCAGGCTTATTTTCCACTGTTGTAATTATTTTATTAATCTTAACACAAAAAGCTCTTTATTCTCCATGGGGAAGAATGATGAGGGCAATTAGAGATAATGAAGAAGCAGCAAAAGCAATGGGAAAAAATGTAGTTAAACAACATTTAAATATTTTTATAATAGGCTCATCAATAATTGGAATGGCAGGAGCAATGTTAGTTACATATGATGGTTTGTTTACACCTGTGAGCTATCAACCTCTTCGATATACTTTTTTAATTTGGATTATGGTTATAATTGGTGGAACAGGTAACAACTACGGATCAGTACTTGGTGCCTTTATAGTATGGTTTTTATGGATTGAGGCTGCACCTATATCTTTATTTTTAATAAATATTTTAACATCTAATTTTGATCATTCTAATGAATTTAAAAAACACCTAATTAATAGTGTCCCCTACTTTAGATTCATAATTATGGGTATAGGACTTTTATTTATTATGAGGTACAGACCTAAAGGACTGTTACCTGAAAAAATTAAAATACAGAAAATTTAGATTTGTTACAGAAACCTCAGCAGTCTAAGCTGCTGAGGTTAAAAATTTAAAAGCTTATCTTTGTGCTACGTCTGTAAATTTACCGCCTGAGATACCTTTTTCAATAAAAGCACCTTCAGCTTCACCAACATCAGTAAATGTTACATCGGTTGCACCTTGGTAATCAATTTCTTTACCACTAGCCAATAACTTTAATCCTTTAGCAATTTCACCAGCCATAATTTTTTCACCAGGAGCATTAGCTACAGACATTATATTCTCAGCAATTGATCCTTTATCAGATGATTCACCCGCCTGCATAGCTAAAACAATTAAAGCTGCAGCATCATAAGACTCACCTACATAAACAGAGGCATTAATTCCACCAGCTTCTGCTACAGACTTAAATAATTGAGCTCCCTCGCCTAATGAACCAGGCATAGAACCAAAAGAGTTGTTTAGATCAGATCCAAAACGATCAGTTAATGAGTCCCCGATCATACCATCAGATAAAACAAAGGTATCAAAAGCACCAGAGTCAAGAGATCCTTCAATTATATGTCCACCTGCATTGTCAAGATAACCTAATACTGCTAAAGCATCTCCGCCTGCAGAAGATAAAACTCCAACATCAGCACTGTAGTCTGCTTTATCAGACTCATGAGAAGCCATTGTGGTAACAGTTATTCCATAAGCTTCAACAGCAGCTTTGTATACATCTGCTAGACCAAGACCATAATCACTATTAACGTAAGTTATAGCTACACTTTTAATTCCTTTATCATTGGTTATATCAGCAAGAACTTGACCACCTCTAGCATCAGAAGGTGCTGTTCTAAAAAACATACCTTTATCTTCTAAATCAGTAAGACCAGGTGAAGTTGCTGAAGGTGAGATCATTACAAAGCCATTAGGCACTGCAACGTTTGTTGCAACTGCACCGGTAACACCTGAGCAATCAGCACCCATCATCGCTGTCATACCTTGACTTAACAGGTCTTCAGCTGCAGCAGTTGCAGCAGCAGAGTCAACACAAGTTGAGTCAGCTCTTAGAATCGTAATTTTTGAACCACCTAGTAATTCTCCAGAATTTGAAGCTTCATTAAAAGCAAGTTCCGCACCTGAAGCCATATCTGGAGTTAAAGATTCAATTGGTCCAGTAAAACCTAAAAGAATTCCAACTTTAATGTCTTCAGAGACTTTTTTTTGTGATGATGCAAAATAAAAAATTGCTGCAAGAGCAACAATTGCAACAGCACCAATAGTAATAGTTCTATTATTCATAAATATCTCCTCTTTACGTAATATTATATTAATAAAGGTATAAATGAAAAATGCTCAAATTAAAAATCTTTAATTACTAGTTTTTAATGAGTCCACGAGGAACGTCTATTATTAGCGAAATTACTTGCATAACTTTTGGGTTTTAAGGTGCGTTTAGTTTCATCTACAATAGAAAAATCATATTTATTTTTAATACACCATTTTTTTGCATCTTCTAATGATGAAAAACTGAGTGACAATTGCTTAGAAGTATCTTTAGAACTATTCCACCCCATTAAAACATCTTTTTTTATAGTTGGATCAAAAGGAAATTCAATAACCCATTGTTTTGTCTTATGAAGACCAGACTGCATATTAGTTTTACAAGGTTTTTTTATAAGTATTTTGGTCATTTAATTAATTTAAATTTAATAGTACATAGACTATTAATTAAACATGAAAAAATTACAACTAATTTATTTTAAACTTAGGGCTTTATGAATCTGCCCATGATTTATTTTTACCTTTAAATCCTTCAATAAATATCTATACAGGAGATAAGCATATTAATAATAAAAAAAATTTAATTGAAGATATTTTGCCTAGAGCATTTATGAATTTAAATAACTATCCAAAACTTAATTAGTTTATGAGTGATTTTTAATCTCAAAATGAAATAAAAAAATATCTAGATAATACATCGCAGCTAGTAGGAATTGGAATTAAGACAAAAGTTATAATTGACAGAAAAGAATATGCTACAGGAACTAATCCAGATTATAATTATAAATAATATTTAAATCTGATTATGGTCGGGGAGACAGGATTCGAACCTGCGACTTTCTGCTCCCAAAGCAGACACTCTACCAGCCTGAGCTACTCCCCGAAATAGGAATATATATACTTTATTATAAGCCCAAATCCAAATGCGTTTTTTCAAGTCTTTTCAATGAAAGAGTGTATGCCGCATCTCTAAATGATCTTAATTTTAATTTATTTTTAATTTTTAAAATATCTTGGAATGCATTCCTCATAGCATCTTGCAATCCTGAATTAACATAATCTAATTCACTCGCACCATTAATGATTTTATTTTTAAGATGATTTGAGATCTTTTTATTTGTAAGTTTTTCAATTGAATCAACAATATTCGCATCTCTCTCTTCTTCAAATCTTTTACGAAGTCTACCGAATCTAATTTGTGAAATATTTTTTACCCATTCAAAATAAGAAACAACAACACCACCAGCGTTTACGTAAATATCGGGAATAATTGTAATTCCCTTTTTAGTTAAAATTTCATCAGCATTATAAGTAATAGGTCCATTTGCAGCTTCTAATATTAATTTTACTTTAATCTTATTAACATTTTTTTTGTTTATTACATTCTCTATAGCAGAGGGAATTAAAATATCTGAAGGAAAACTCTCTATTGAATTTTTTTTTGAAAAATTCTTAGAGTTAATTTTTTCAATATTTTTATATTTTTCATATTTTTTGATAAATTTATTGAGGTCAATTCCTGAAGAGTCATAAATCGATCCATTTTTTTCAATTATGCCAATAATCTTAACTGAAGGGCACATTTGATATACAGATTTAATAAAATTAAAACCTACATTTCCCAATCCCTGAACTACAATAGAATTTTCAGATAAAGATTTATTTAATTTTGATTTTTTTACTTCGTCTTGGTGTCTAAAAAATTCTAATAAGGCTTCAGCAACTCCTCTTCCTGTAGCTTCATTTCTACCATTTATACCACCTAGCTCAATTGGTTTACCTGTTACACAACCAATATGATTAATATCATTAGGATGAATTGATTTATAACCCTCAACTATCCAAGACATTTCTTTTGAAGAAGTTCCTATATCTGGAGCGGGAACATTAGTGGAAGGCGAAAGAAATCCAGTTTTAGATAACTCAATAGCAAACCGTCTAGTAATTCTTTCTAAATCATTATTAGAATATTTTGTTTTATCGATTTTTAAACCACCTTTAGATCCTCCAAAAGGAACTTCAACGATTGCACATTTATATGTCATTAATGAAGCAAGGGCTTCTATCTTGTTAGGATCTACTTGAGTTGAATATCTTATCCCTCCCTTAGAAGGGAGCTTATGGAGAGTGTGAACAGATCTCCAGCCTGTAAAAATTTCAGTTTTATTTTTTATTAAAACAGGAAAATTTAATTTTATTGTTGAATGATTAGCGGATAGAATTTTTAAGAAGTTTTTATTAAACCTAGACGACTGAACAGCTCTTCCGACCATCATATTAACATTTTCAGTAAAAGATGGTCGAAGATATATTTTTGCTTTATTCAATAATGTTTATATTATTGATTATATTTCCATTTAACAAGTAATCAGCAACTTGTTCTGCAACATCAATTGCAACATTAGATTGAGCCTCTTTACTTGAAGCACCTAAATGTGGTGTTAATAATAAATTTTTTGCATTGAATAAAGGGCTATTCGTAGCTGGTTCTGTTTCATACACATCAACAGCGGCGGCTGCGATAACATCATTATCTAATGCTACTTTTAAATCAGCCTCATTAATTAAACCACCTCTTGCACAATTAATTAAAACAGAGCTAGGTTTCATGGATTTTAATGATGTTGCGTTAAACATATTTTTAGTTTCATCATTTAACTTAGTATGCAATGAAATGACATCTGAAGTGCTTATAAGTTCATCAGTCGAAACTTTTGATGCATTAAATCTAGATAAAATATCATCAGATGCAGAAGCGCTATTTGTTATAATTTTCATACCAATTACAGAAGCAATTTCTGCAACACGCTGACCAATATTGCCAAAACCAACAATACCTAAAGTTTTACCTTTAAGTTCACTGCCTAAAAATTTTGACTTCTCCCATTTACCTTCGTGCGTGCTAGGGCTTGCAAGATGTATATGACGCATTAATGAGAACATTAAACCTATGGTTAATTCTGCAGTAGCTTCTAAATTTCCAAGAGGAGTATTCATAACTAAAATCTTATTTTTAGTAGCAGTGTCTATATCGACATTATCAACACCAACTCCAGCTCTTCCAATAACTTTTAAATTTTTACAGTGACCTATAATCTCAGCCTTAAGTTTTGTAGCAGATCTAATTAATATACCGTCATAATCATCAATTATTTCAGTTAATTGTTCAGGAGAAAGATCTGTTTTAATATCATATGGTATCTTGTTCTCATTTAATACGTTCTCAACTTTATCGCTCATTTTGTCAGAAATTAATATTTTCATTTTATTTATACCCTTCTAATGTTTCAAAAAATGCCCATTCAATCCAAGGCAATACTTTTTCTATATCAGACGACTCAACAGTAGCGCCACCCCATATTCTTATACCCGCAGGTGCATCTTTATAAGCATTTATATCGTACCCTGCATCTTCCTTTTCTATCAAAGAACAAAGTTCCTTAACTAATTTTTTTTGATTATCATTATCTAATTTAGTGAAGTCAGGATGAGTGAATTTAAAACAAATGCTAGTCGAAGAGTATGTTTTTGGATCAGTGGCTAAAAATTCCACCCAATCATTTTTTTCAATCCAATTTTTAATTACTTCTAAATTATTTTTAGATCTTTTTATGAGCTCTTTTTGACCTCCAACTTCAATACACCAGTTAAGAGCATCAATTGCATCCTCAGTAGCAAGTAAAGAAGGGGTATTAATAGTTGCACCCTCAAAAATATCTTTAGTAAATTTTTTATTTTTAGCAATTTGAAAAATTTTGGGCATAGGCCATGTAGGCTCATAATTTTCAAGTCTCTCAACTGCTCTTGGTGATAGAGCAATCATTCCGTGTGCGCCCTCGCCCCCTAAAACTTTTTGCCAAGACCAAGTGATTACATCTAATTTTGTAAAATCCATATCCATCGCAAAAACAGCAGAGGTAGCATCACAAATAGAAAGTCCCTTTCTATCATTAGGTATCCATTCAGCGTCAGGAACGCATGCTCCTGAAGTCGTACCATTCCACGTAAAGACAACATCATTATCAAAGTTAACTTTACTTAGATCGGGAATTTCACCATAAGTACTTGTTTGATGAGTTGTTACATTTGGAAGTTTTAATTGTTTTGTAATATCCTTTACCCAAGTTAGACCGAAAGTCTCCCAACCGCAGACCTCTACAGGTCTTTCACCCAACAAACTCCACATTGCTAATTCTATAGCTCCCGTATCTGAACCAGGAACAATACCTACAAAATAATCATCTGGAAGTTCAAGTACCTGCTTGGATTTAATAATAACTTCGTTCAATTTGGCTTTACCAGTTTTAGCTCTATGAGATCTACCTAGAAAGGCGTCAGATAAAGCATTTAAAGACCATCCTGGCCTTTTTGAGCATGGTCCTGATGAGAAGTAAGGGTGATTAGGCTTAATATTAGGTTTGTTCATTTTTTTTATTCCTATTCTTTATAAATTATTTAATGTGATGAAAAAAAATACCATCAAGTGGTTTTGGCTCAAACCAAGTGGCTTTTGGAGGCATAAATTTACCTTTTTTAGCATAATCCATCACTAAATCTATTTTAACTGGTCTCATAAAAGTAGATAAGTTATTGATATCATTATCGACTTGATTCTTCAAATACCCATCTCCAAGAGAAGGTGGGACAAATTCAACTCTTTCGTCATTTGTTTCGTCTTTAATGCTTAGAATTCTTTTTAATATAAACTCTCCGAAATCCAAGCAATCAGCACCTAAAGATTCAAATTGTGGTTTTAATTTTAAATTTTGCATCTGACCATCAAAATATATTTGAAATTTATTTTTAATAGGCTTACTTGCTACATTAATATCAAAAAACTTGTTAAGATCATTTAAGAAATTTTTTCTTTTATAATTATTTGGGAATTTAACTGAGCGATTATAGGTTAAATTATTACATTGAGATTTTGGAAATATTACAGCAAGAAATAAAGTTTTTGTTTCAGTTTTATTTAATTGTGAAAAACCCTCTACCCTATGATGCCCGTCAGCAATAAAAAGTTCATTAAAATTGATTTTGTCCATATAATTAGTTTTTGACTGAAAGATAGAGTGAGAATAATTTCCTGATTTAAAATAAATCATTGGATTACCTTTTGTTTCTTTATGGAAATCCAGTTTTAACTTCTTATCATCAAAAAAAAGATAGATAGGACAGATTTGGTACCTTACTTTTTTTAGTTGAGCTGCTCTTTCTTTCCCTTTGCTCACAAGTATTTTTTCATGGGGCTTAATATTATTATTTTGATAATCATTAATATCTAACAAAGTAACTAAGCCTACTTGAGAATGGTTTTCAGAGTGTATTTTATAGAGATTAAAATTTTTATTTTTCTTTGAGATTATTTTCTTATCAATAAGATTTTGGTAATATTTTTTTGAATGTTCAAAAAATTTTTTGTCTGATAAATTTTTACCAAAATAAATATCTGGTCTTAGGATTTGAAGTAAATTTAACTTATGAACACCGTCAATATCATAATTATAATCAACAATATCTGTACTGGGTGATAAAACTGATGATAAATGTTTGTTGTTTATTATAAAAGTATTTGTTATTAATGGTTTCATCATAATGAAGAAAGATAAGATTCCCTATTATATTGCTTTTGTTATAGCTATCCTATTTTTTATGTACGCTGTATTTTCAGCTTTAATTCACTAATTTATTTTTTTGAAACTTCAGGCAATTTTTTTTCCTCAAACCAGACATTCTTGTCAGGAATATTCCCATCCCACAAATAACTTTCATAATTAAACTTTGGCATTCCTTTATCTGATCTCTCATAATAAAGACCAAATTCTCTACAATATTCTCCTAGAGCATCAGCTTCTATTTCAAGAATATTATTTCTCTCCCATTTCTTTCCAGAAGAAACCCATTTAAAACCCTTAGATTTTAACCAATCTTTGTGATAGTAAGTTTCTGAACCAGAAACAAAAAAAGCAATATTTTCAGACATTTAAAACCTCATTGAATAATTTGAAGGGATAGTATTGAAAAAAAGTAGAATTATCAAAGGTTTTATTATTTTTTATAAATAGCAGTAAATCATCATGATTATAGGCTTTAATAACGTTTTTTCTAATCTCAAAATTATCTTTGTAGCTATTTGAATTTACAATTATTGAATTCTCATGAATTTTATTAATATTATCTATTAAAACGTTAATAGATTTATCGCCATCAATAGTAATTAAGGCATTCAGATAAGACAAACGAAAATGCAATGAATCGTATTTCTTTTTCAAGATATCAATATTAATTTTGCTATTTTTATAGTGGTTTAACAAGAAAAATAGATCTGGAGACTCCTCAACTAATAAATCTTTCATCATAGAAAGATTACTTTTATAGTTATTACTAGAAAATTTAGAATAGAAAATATGATTTGGAATATCATCTAGTAATTTAGAATAATTATATTCTTGTATTAAAAAAATATTTTGATCTAAAGATGAAGATATAATTTCTTCAACATAAATAATATCTTTTGTAGAATTAAAAACAGGATAATTTGTAATAACTTTTTTTTGGGCTTTTAGGAGCAAATAAGAATATTCAAATTTAATAGAGTTTGGCAAAAAATTAATAACAAAGTCTATATTAGGATCTTTAACTAACTCCTCATAAGATCCATAATATTTTTTAATATTAAAATTAGATGAAATAGCTTGAGAGTCTTCAATATTTCTAGACGCGACTGCATAGTAATTGAAATAATCATTTAGTCCGTTTAGAGTTAAAAATTCTAAAGAATTTATATTAGAACTTAATATACCTAAATTGCTTTTCATTAGAATTGTAATATAATGATTAAATGAAAAAAGTACATTTAAGTTACCATGATATTCATACAGATAGTGTTAAATTAGCAAAAATAATTGAAAAAAAAATTAAACCAAAAAAAATAATTATTACATCACAAGCAGGATTAATACCGGGTAACATAATAGCCAATTATTTAAATATAAAAGAAATAGAATATGTGAGTCATTTAAAAAAGGATATTTTAGAAAAAAATAAATCAAATAAAAAATTAGTTATCGTAGATAGTTTGTATAGTGATGGGAAAATAGCTACTTCAATAAAAAAAAATGAACCTAATTCAAAAATTGTAAGTCTCTATGTTAAGACTATTAATAAAAATAAAGTTGATTTATCGTTATATGATTTCAATAAGAATGAACTTATAATTTTTCCTTGGGAAAATGAGTCATTATAAATCTACTGACTTTCCATCATAAGCTAACCATAAATTCATTGTAATAATTGTACCATACGGAGACCATTTATTCATATAAGAGTTCAAATACTCTAGAGAAGGATCATTATAATATTTTTTATATGAATTCATAAAACCAATGTCTTTTAAAGGAATAATATCACTACTTCCTCTATAAAAAATATTAAACATTTGTATTGTCCAAGGACCAATTCCAAAGATGTTAATTAAAAGATTATGAACCTCTTGATCGCTTAGAGATCTCCATTTGATTGATTTATTTTTGTTTAAATAATTAACTAAACTTATTAAACATTTTTTTTTATTGCTGGTAATAGGTAGTTTGTCAATCTTATTTAAATTAGAGTTAAAATTAGTCATAGAAATTTTTTTAAAGATTAGTTTAGACTTTGTTTGTATAGATTGCGCAGCTGATGTTGAAATTTGCTGAGAACATATAGAGTTAAATAAAACTTCAAATGCGGATTTATTGATATTTAAAATATTTTTTTTTGATCCATAATTTTGAAATATAGGATCAATTTTTTTTATATGTCTAATTCCATCAGACCAGTAGTTCATATTAATTTTAATATTGAGGATGTATCGTCATTTTTAAATTTAGATTTAGCTAATTTATTATAAAGTTTAAGAGATTTTTTGGTTAAAGATAAATCAATATTCATTTTTTTTGCATGAGCAATAACATATTTTAGGTCCTTTGCCATCAGTTCGGATGAAAAACCAAAATTAAATTCACCTTTGATCATTGTAGGGAATCTATTCTTTAGTTGCCATGAGCCAGCAGCTCCATTTATAACTGCGTGATAGAATTTATTTTGATCTAATTTATTAATTTTATTAAATTTTATAGCTTCAGAAATTGATATTAAAATACCGCAAATAAGTATTTGATTTGAAAATTTACTTAGCTGTCCGGAACCTGATTTTCCCATATAAATAATATTTTTACAATAAACTGATATTAATTTTTTAATTAAACCAAAATGATTAGAAGGACCACCAATCATTGAGGAAAGGCAAGCATTTTTAGCACCCTCTTCTCCTCCAGTAACAGGCGCATCATAAAAAGAGATGTTTCTTTTTAAGAAATAATTATTTAATTTTTTAACTTGAATAATTGAGATTGTAGAATGATCAATGATTATTGTTTTCTTATGTAAATTTTTAACTAGCTTTTTATTAGTCAAAACATCATTAACTGCCTTGTCATCTTTTACACATGTAATTACATAATCAATTTTTAGTAGACTATCATAATCAAAGTAAGTTGCTTTATTGTTTATAGACCATGATATAAATTTATTTTTTGTTCGATTATGAATAAATAAATTTATATTTTTGACTTTTGATAAGTGAGAAGACATTTGATAGCCAAGTCTGCCAAGTCCAAAAAAGAGCACATTAGATTTTGGCATAATAAAAAAAACTTTCATTGGCAAGATCTAAATCAAATTTAATCTGTTTTGAATTTAAAGAATAAAAATTGATATTTTCTAGAAAACCTAATACTGGAAAAATATCCCAGATTTTACCTTTATGTAATGGCAAAAAACTTCTATCACCCTCTAATATTTGAATCATATCATAGCCAATAGAACTTGATCTGTCTTTTATCTTATAATCACCAATAATAGATGAAAATTTATTAATGCCTATATTGCTAAGGTATCCAATATGACCGTTTAAATTTCTAATATTATGTAATTGAAAATTTTTAAAAATCTTATTATCAACTATATGATAAAAATCATTGTTTATCGGATTATGAATAACAGAAAATATATTTTTTTTATTTTCAATATAACTGATCATGATAGCTATTTTATTAACACCATTTATAAAATTCCTAGTACCGTCTATAGGATCTAATGTTAAATATTTATTTTTGTTATTGAAATTAGATGGATATGTTTCTTCTGCTATAAAAGATGTAAAACCTTTGGATGTAAAATAGCTAATTAAAAGACTTTCAATATTTTCATCATGAATAGTTGCCTTAGATGAGTCAACTTTAATTTTAATATCACTACTACTAACTTTACCTAAGTTAGGAAGAATATGATTTTTTGAAATATCATTTAAAAAAACCTTTAGATCAATAAAAAAATTATTATCAATAATCATCAAGTATTTTCTCAAATTTTGCTAAATATTTATTTTCTAGGGATATGAATAGAATATCATTTGTAGTAGGTAGATGATCACTTGAACTTAAATGCAGTTTTTCTTCAGAAAAAGTACATATATGATTATAAATCTTATTATCTTTTATGATTTCAAATAAGTCATTATGGTATTTTACTTCATAAATTGTATGAGAGTCTCTCAATATTGAATGATATGATAATAAATTACCTTGGCTTATCTTTTCAATAATTCTAGATGTTGTTAATTCTCTTGGATTTATAAATATATCAATACCAAGATCATTAGCAAAAGATGAGAAAGTTTCGTTATTAATAATTGAAATCACAGAGTCAGAACCTCTTTTTTTTGCAATAATAGATAAAATAATATTAATTTGATCATTATCAGTAACACTTATGACTAAATCCATATTAGAGAGGTCCATTTCGTCATATAGCGACTGATCAAGGGCATTACCATTAAATATATTTGTATCATTTAACTCCTTAACCAAAAATTCACATCTAGAAGTACTATTTTCAAGAATTTTTAAGTTAATTTTCTGATCGTCATTTTCGATAAGTTTAGCAAGATTATAACCTATTGTTCCTCCACCGATTATTAATATATTTAGAGCATCATCTACAAAACCAAAAAATTTAATTAAAGGCTGAATGCTATTCAGCTTCAATATTATATAGAGATGATCTGAGTCTTTAATGCCGTGGAAGTCTAATGAAATTTCTTCTTCAATAGAGTGACCAACATAAATTATATTATTACTATTAAAGAAATTTTTAATTTCATCATAAGAATGATTTTTAAAGAGATCAGAAGATTTTAAACCAATTAATGAAAGTTGGTTGGAAATTAATTTTTCGCTAAAAAAAGCACCAGGCATATGAATTTTTTCAAAAATATTTGAAGAGACTTCTTGTTCAGGTGAAATAACATAATCTAGAAATTTATTACTAGTTTTAAATTCGCTATGACTAGCCTCGTTAATTAAATTTTGATTTCTTATACGAGCTATAGTTTTATCAACACCAAGATAATCTTTAGCAAATTTACAAGATAAAATATTTTTTTCATCACTTTTAGTAACAGCGATAAAATAGTTAATGTCTTGCTTAAAATTTTTATAAAATTGTGGATCTAATGGGTCATCAGATATTGTTTTAATATCAAAATTTTCAGACAATGTATTCAGTTCATCTGTATTATCATCAATAAGGTATACATTCTTACCTTGTTCAGATAATTTTTTAGCTAAATTAGCACCAACTACACCTGAACCTAAAATTAATATATTCATTCAGTTAAATTAATTTTCAAACTTTTGATTTTTCTATAAAGAGATACACGATCTAAATTTAAAGATAATGCAGTTTTTGTAACATTCCAGCTATTTAATTTTAATTTATTCATCAAATATTCACGCTCAAAGGAGTCCTTAGCATCTTTATAATTTAAATTGTATAGGTTATTATCATTTTGAGTATCATTAATATAAAGATCTACATCTGAGGAAGAAATGATATCTTTTGTGACATCAATATTTTTAACAATATTTTCTGTGATGTTCATTATCTGAAAAACATTGCCAGGCCAATCATAACTCATGATTTTCTCTTTAACGGCATCGTGAATAATTAGTTTCTTATTGAGTAGTTTTGTTGAAAATAAATTTAAATAATGACTAAAAATGTTAAAAATTTCATCAGTTCTAAAATTTAAAGATTTCAATTTAATTTTTGTCTTAAAAAAATTATATTCTCTTAATATGTCATCATTAAAAGAGTCAGAAATTATTGAGGCATTAATATTATGATCAATAATATACTGATTTAAATCCAAAAGATTCATACTATTAAAGACGTGTAGATCATTAACATATAACGAGAAATATTTATGGATAGAACTTAACTTTAAGATATCATTAAAACTTAGAATTACTTCATTAAGATTTATGAAAGTATCAAAATTATTATTTGATATTTGATTATGAATAAGATTTGCTAAAAAAAATTTACCTATACCGTTAGGACCAGAAATAAAGATATTTTCTTTAGTTTTAAGTTTTTTAATTTTTTCTAATTGTAGATTTATTTCATTTGAAGAGCCAATATAATTAATTTTAGTATGAAAGGATATTTTATTTCTATAGTTATTAATTGTAATCTTATTTTTTAAGTGTTCTAAGTTTTTTGATATTACATGTAAAAGTTTTTTTGTCTCAAAAGGTTTTTCAATAAAATCATCTGCACCTGATTTTAATGAGTCAATAGCGTTATCAATATTGGCGTGACCACTGAAGGAAATAATAACTAAATCATTATAATTAGATGAAATCTTAGAAATTAAATCATTACCTTGTAAACTACTATTTTTTAGCCATAAATCGACTAAGACCAAATCATAACTATTATTCAAAATTTCATTCAAACAATCATCTGAATTTAATACATACGAAGCGTTATGACCTTCATCATTTAGAGTTATTGCAACTTGCTTGCAAATATCAATCTCATCATCAACAATTAGTATATTAGGCATTAAATATAATTTTCACCTTAAAGCCATTATCCTTAGAAGTAGTAATTTGGAAATGTGCCTCGTTGTCACTAATAATTTTATTGACCAACGATAAACCAAGACCTGTTGAATTTTTTGTTGAAAAATATGGTTCCATCAACTTTTCAACATCACCATCATAGCCAGGGCCGTTGTCAATAAAATATAATTCAATTTTGTTATCAATTTTTTTCAAAGAAATACTAATTTTAAAGTTTTTTATATTTTTACCAGCCTCTATTGCATTTTTAAAAAGATTATTTAATACAAGATCAAAATAAGATTGATCAAAATTTAGGTGAATATCATTATCAATATCTTTATTAAAAATGATTAAATTATAATTTTTAGTGTACTCATCATAATAGATATTAAGAATTTCTGAAATATTAAGCTTTGTCAATTGAGGCTTGGGCATTCTTGCAAAGGACGAAAATTCATTAATTAAGTTTTGAATTAAAAAAATTTGTCTCTTAATGGAATTCGTTGAATTTAAAATATCACTCTCTAATTCATGACTTTTAATTTTTTTTTCAATATATTCTGTAGACAATAACATAGGAGTTAGAGGATTTTTAATTTCATGCGAGATTTTTTTAGCTAAATCAGCTAAAGCCTTATTTTTTTCAGAATTAATAAGTTTAGGCATATTATCAAGAATTTCTTTATTTTTGGAAATTAAAGAATTTTTTTGAGAAAGTATTGTTTTGCTCATTGAGTCAAAAGATTTTGACAATATAGAAATGTCATCTTTTTTATCTAAAGTTTTTGAGGTTGTGCTACTTATTTTACCCCTTTTTAAATTATGAATATTAATACTTAAATCCCTAATAGGATTTGCTAAATTCACACTAAATTTATAACCAATAATTAAAAAAATTAATATTATGGAGCTAGATATAATAAAGAAAATAGTAAAAAAAGTGATTTGTAAATTTTTTTTATTATTATCAATATCTTGATAAGCATTATAGGATTTAATGATATTTTGATAAAATTTTAGAAGATCTAAATCTATTTTTTTTATTAAAATTAGATTTGTATCATTAGTGATTTTAGCTTTTGAAAAAAATTGCCCTTCATTAAAGAAAACGTTTAGATCATTTAAATGTTCTTTGAATATTAAATCTCTATTTATATCCTTAATTTCAATCTGATTATCTGAAGAATAAACCTTATTAAGCTGATCTTGACTTGATAAATAAACGGTTTCTATATCAAATCTTTCTATAATGGACGGATCTAGATCCCTTTGAGCTAAGATATAATTTTTTATAAAATTTGTATCTGTAATAAGGTTATCTTCTCTTTCTTTTATATATTTATTAGCGATTAAATATGAATTATTAACTGTGCTTTTGAATGCAGGCCCTAACCATGTACTCACTTCAATATTAAAAAATATTAGAGAAGAAATTAGAATAATAGTACTTGGTATAATTGAAAAAATACTGAAAAATAAAAAAAATTTATAAAATAACCTGAGTCCAATAATTTCTCTTTTTCTTGTTTTGTATATTTTAAAAAGGCTTATAAAGAGAAAACAACTTAAAAAAATAAGATAACTTAAATCTAAAATCACAACGTACTGAATTAATTCGGCATTTCTAACTATTTCATTTGATGAAATTAATGAATATACTGTTAGACTTAAAAGAATAAAAAATATAAATAGAAAAAAAGAAATTAAAGTTCTATTACTAAAAAATGTCATTTAAAAATTATAATTTTATATTACTTGCTGGTGGTAAAAGTACAAGATTTGGCAAGAATGTAAATAAAACAACGATTAAATTTAGAGATAAGCCATTAATTGTTAATATTATTGATAATTTAATGTTAATAGGTTTAACCAATATTACAGTTGTACATAATAAAACAAATAAAGTTCATTTCAAAAAATATGCACAAAAATGCAAGTTAATTGAAGGTGGAGTAACAAGAAGCTTAAGTGTTAAAAATGCAATTAAAAATAGTAATAGTAAATTTACTATTGTGCACGACGTTGCGAGACCACTAATAAATGAAAATACAATTTTGGAAATTATAAAAAATTTAAAAGTTGGTTACTCATGTGTAATTCCGTATTCTGATGCGACGGATACAGTTCTATTAAATAATAAAAATATCGATAGAAAAAAAGTTAAATTAATTAAGACACCACAAGGTTTTGTAACTAAGACTCTGAAAGAACTTCATTCTAAAAATAAGGATACAAACATTACTGATGACAGTGAATTGATAAGAAAATCAAATAAAAAATATAAAATTAAATATATTAAAGAAAAAAATGAAAATTTTAAACTTACAGTCAAAGAAGACTCTATTAAATTAAAATATCTTGAATTTAAAAATATAAAATTTGGTATTGGGTATGACATCCATAGATTAGAAAAACAAAAAAGTTTGTGTAAAATTAAATTAGGCGGAGTAGAGATTCAGTCTCTTTATAAGATCATTTCACATTCAGATGGAGATGTAATTCTTCATTCTATTACTGATAGTATATTAGGTGCACTATCAAAGAGAGATATAGGTGTTTATTTTCCAAATAATAAAGTAAATAAAAATAGAAATTCAGAATATTTTTTAGAATTTGCTATGAATAAATTAAGAAAAGAAAATCTTTATATCGGAAACATAGATATTATGGTCGTATCAGAAAAACCCAAAATAAATATTATTTATAATAAAATAATCCTTAATCTTGTTGATTTACTTGATGTCAATAATAAACATATAACACTTAAAGCGACAACAAATGAAAAATCTGGGCTAATAGGTAATGAGAAATTTATTGCTGTTTGGTCCAGCGTCTTATTAAAAGAATTTTAGGCTAGTTCTTTCAGTCTAATAAAGTCTTCATCAGCATGATAACTAGATCTGGTCATCGCGGAAGATGAGATCATTTTAAAACCTAAAGAAACACAAAAGTCATACAAGTAGGAAAATTCATTAGGCGAATAGAACTTGTGCACTTTTTCATGATGAATGGATGGCTGTAAATATTGACCTATAGTTATGAAATCAATTTCAGATTTTTTGATATCCTTTAATACCGACTTAATTTCATCTAAATCCTCACCAAGACCTACCATAATTCCTGACTTAGTAAAGATAGAAGGATCATGTTTTTTAACTTCGAACAGTAATTTCAAACTCTCATTATAATTAGAACCTGGTCTTATTTGTTTATATAGTCTAGGAACAGTCTCTACGTTATGATTAAAAACATCCGGTTTAACATTTGCAATATCAATATAATTTTTATTCTTTCTTAAAAAATCAGGTGTTAGGATTTCAATTGTAGTCAATGGAGATAATTCTCTTATATATTTTATAGTATCAATAAAATGTTGTGCACCTCCATCTTTTAAATCATCCCTATCAACACTTGTCACAACAACGTGCTTAAGACCAAGTTTGTGTACAGATTTAGCAACATTTAATGGCTCTAGGGGATCGGGCGGACTGGACGGTTTACCAGTTTTTACATTACAAAAAGCACAAGCCCTAGTGCAAGTGTCGCCCAATATCATAAAGGTAGCATGTTTTTTACTCCAGCATTCTCCAATATTAGGACATGCAGCTTCTTGACAAACTGTAACTAAATTATGCTCCTTAACAATATCTAAAGTCTCGAAATAGGTTTTACTTGTGGGTGCTTTTACTTTTAACCAATTTGGTTTTTTTAAAACCGTTGGATTATATTTTTTAATTTTTTCTGGATGTCTGATCACAATTTAAAAATGTATTGGTTTATCAAAAGCAGACAAAACACTTTCATGGATTGCTTCAGATAAGGTTGGATGAGCAAAAATTGTATTGATAAAATCTTCTTCTGTTGCTTCAGCGGTCATAGCAATTCCGAAAGTAGATAATAGTTCTGTTACGTCTGGACCTATAAGATGGGCACCTAATAACTCACCAGTTTTTGCATCAAATAATGTTTTTACAAAACCATGAATATTATTAATTGTTTGAGATTTACCGTTTGCCATAAAAGGAAAATTACCTTTTTTAAATTTAATCTTTTTAGATATTAACTGCTCCTCTGTAAAACCAATTGAGGCTATTTGTGGAATGCTATATATGCATCCAGGAATATTATTTTCTAATATCTTATGAGTATTTTTTTTTGTTTTTATAAAATTAATACAATTTATAGCCTCATGTGAAGCTTTATGTGCTAACCATGGTCCACCACTTATGTCACCAATGGCAAATAAATTATTATAGTTAGTCATGCTCTCATTAGTTGTTTCAAGGTAACCGCTTTTATCAAAATTTAAACTAAACTCATCAGTAATGTCTTTACTAATATTAGGTACAACACCAATTGATACAATTAATGCTTCCGAAGTTATTTCTTTATTATTATAATTGACAGTAATAGATTTATTTTTTTTATTAATTTTTTCAATAGTAGCATTTAATTCAAATTTAATTCCCTTTTTCTCAAAAATTTTTTTTGCTTCAGTGGAAATATCCTTATCAAATTGCGGTAAAATTCGATCCTGAGTTTCAAATACAGTAACATTGGAACCCAATGCATTATAAATACTAGCATACTCAATACCTATCGCGCCTGACCCAACAATAATTAAATCTTTAGGAAGAAATTTTGGAATCATGGCTTCTTTTGAACTCCATATATTTTCATCAAAATCTATATCCATAAGTTTTCTTGGGCTGCATCCAGTTGCTAAAATACAGTATTTAGAAGAAATATTTTTACTGTCACCTATATCAAAGATAAAATTATCATTTGATTTTTTTGGAACAGCACGAACATTAAAGACTTCGATTTTGTTTTTTTTCATCAAAGAGGTAACACCTTTAGATAAGTTTTCAGAAGCTTGTCGTGATTTTTGAACAATCATGTCGAGGGTCATTTTTTTTAAAGATACCTCGGATAATCCATAATTTTTAGATTTTTCTATAAATTCAGCAGAGTGCAATAAAGATTTAGTGGGTATACATCCCCAATTTAAACAAACACCACCCAATTTATCTTCTTCAAATAAGCATACTGAGTAACCTAATTGAGATGCTTTTATTGCAGCCACATAACCACCAGGACCGCCACCAACAATAGCAATATCGAAGTTATCCATTATTTAATTTTCTCCATGGTATTAGCTATATTTGAGAAAAATTTTGCTGCAAGAACACCGTCAACAGCTCTATGATCACAAGCTAAAGTTAAATTCATAAAGTTACCAGTTGATATATCACCTTTAGAAACTACAACATCTTCAAATATTTGACCAACAGAAAGTATATAAGTTTGACCAGGAAATATAATCGCATCGAAGCTTCGAATATTAAAGGAACCAAGATTTGAAATACTAATTACTCCACCTTTTAAATCATCAGGAGTTAGTGAGTTTAATCTAGCTGAGTCTATGAGATTATTTAGAGAAGAAGAAAGTTTATTCATATCCATAGTTTCAATATTTTTTAATACAGGCATTTTTAATCCAGCATCTGAGTCTACAGCAAGACCAATATCAATATTGTTATTAACAATAAATTCATCATTTTTAGAATAAGTACAATTAGCTTGAGGGAATGCTTTAAAAGACTCAGATATTGCGAACATCAAAAGACCATTTAAAGAGTATCGATTTCCACTTAATTTATGTTTTTTTCTAAATTCTAATAAATTATCCATCCTAACTTTAGAATTAAGATAAAAATGCGGGATATTTTGTTTTGAATATAATGTAGCTTTAGCAATTGCTTTTCTTAGTTTATTTTCATTTGTTTCAGGCGTCATTTTAAGATCTCTTAATATTATTCTATTATCAGGACCTGAGCCAATAATATCTTTAAAATTTATATTATTATTAATAGATATAATTTTTGCTGCAGGACTTATAAATGTTCTAGAATTATTTTTGCTTACATTTTCCTTTTGAAATAAATCATTAACTCTAATTTTTCTACCAGCGGGAGAAATCGATGAAACATTTATATCATTTTGTTCTGAAACTCTTCTAGCCAGTGAAGTTAACTTAGCACTATTTGACACTTGAGATATTTTATTTTGGTCAATATTAGTTTGTGATATATTATTAGTCTCAATATGCTTATCTTCAATTATTTTTGGATCTAATAAAAAAACTTTTAAGTCCTCATCATCAAAGCTTTTACTTTCTGAAATGACAGCTACCAAGGAATTAACACTAACAGTTTGACCAACTTCACAAATTATTTTAACTAAATAACCATCATCTGGAGCTTCATACTCCATCGTTGCTTTATCTGTTTCTACTTCAAATAAAACTTCACCTGACTCAATCTCATCATTTAATTTTTTTATCCAGCTAACAATTTTACCCTCCTCCATCGTGGGAGATAAAGAAGGCATAGAAATTTTAGTAAACATTATTTATACGTAGCTTTTTTTACTGCTTCTATAATTTCATCACTTGATGGTAAAGCTAGTTTTTCTAAATTTTCAGCATAAGGCATAGGTACGTCCTTACCGCTAACTTTAATGATTTCACAATCAAGATAATCAAAACAACTTGACTGTATTAGATAAGATAAGTGAGAGCCAAAGCTTGTATTGCCCCACCCATCTTCGACAATAACAACCCTATTAGTTTTTTTAACAGATTTATATATAGCTTCTTCATCTAAAGGCTTGATAGTTCTTAAGTCAATAATTTCTGGATTTAGTCCAAGTTTATTAATTTCAGGCATGGCTGACAGTATACGATTGATACTCATGCTAAAGCCAATAATGGTAACATCTTTACCTTCACTTATGATGTTAGCCTTGCCAAGAGGAATTGTAAAATCTTCCTCTTCAGGAACTAAAGTTTTTTGATTATAAAGAATTTCATGTTCTAAAAAAACAATTGGATTAGGATTTCTAATTGATGATTTTAGTAGCCCTTTTGCGTCTCTCGCATTAGATGGAGCCACTACAATCAGTCCAGGAATATGAGAATACCAAGAGATAAAACACTGACTATGCTGAGCACCAACTCTAGCAGCGGCACCATTAGGTCCTCTAAAAACAATTGGTACATTAATTTCTCCACCAGACATATAGAGAGATTTTGCAGCTGAATTAATAACTTGATCAATGGCTTGCATAGAAAAATTAAATGTCATGAACTCACAGATTGGTTTTAATCCAGACATAGCAGCACCAATTGCAAGACCTGTAAAACCATGTTCTGAAATTGGAGTATCTAAAACTCTTTCCTTGCCAAATTTATCCAAAAGACCCTGAGTAATTTTATAAGCACCTTCGTACTCTGCTACTTCTTCACCTAATAAGAAAACATCTTTATCTAATGACATTTCTTCACTTATAGCCATGTTCAAGGCTTCTCTCATAGTCATTTCTTTTTCAGTCCATTTTTTTGATGAGTCACTATCAGTACCATCTGAGAAATTGATTTTAATTTCATTCAAAACTGGCTTAACTTCTAATTTAGACTCTACACTTACAGCTTCTGTTTCAATAATTTTATTATTGGTCTCAGTGATATTTTGGTCACCCTCCTCTTCACCTTCAATTTTTAATATAGCAATCTCTGAATTAACTTTAATATTTTCAGTATTTTCTGGAATAATTATTTTTGAGATTATACCATCATCAGGAGATTCTAACTCCATAGTAGCTTTATCAGTTTCAATTTCTGCTAAAACTTGTCCTGATATAACAGAATCATTTTCTTTGACCAGCCATTTTACTAAATTACCAGTTTCCATAGTAGGAGATAGAGCGGGTAGTGTTATTTTCATAAGTAAACCTCTGTATAAAGCTCTTCTAAATCAGGTAAAGGGCTAGATAATGCAAAGTCTTCAGCATTTTTAATGATTTTTTTAATTTCAGTTTCGAGAGTTTTGATTTCACTTTCTGAAATTTGGTGATCTTTAATTAAAGTTTCTTTCATGGTGAGGACGGGATCAATTTCTTTTTTTTGCAAAACTTCCTCTTTAGATCTATATAGTGCGGGGTCAGACATCGAATGACCTCTAAAACGATAAGTATCCATTTCTATAACATAAGGTTTATTCTCTTTGATAATATAATCCCTTGCTACAATTGCTGCTTTGCTTACATCAAAAAAATTCATGCCATCAATTTTTACGCCTTCAATTCCAAATACTTTAGCTCTTTCATATAAATCATTTCCAGCTGCAGATCGTTTAGTTGAAGTACCCATACCATACTGATTATTTTCGATTATGAAGAGTGCAGGAAGACTCCACAGGGAAGCTAAATTAAAAGCTTCAAATACTTGTCCATTGTTCATAGCTCCATCACCCATGTAAATTCTTGATATTTTTTTTTCATTTCTATAATTATGGGCAAAGGCAAGCCCTATACCTATTGGAACTTGAGCTCCTACAATACCGTGACCACCGAAAAATCTATTTTTTTTCGAAAACATATGCATTGATCCGCCCTTACCTTTTGAGATACCACCTGATCTTCCAGTTAGTTCTGACATTACTAACTTAGGATCGACGCCTCTCGCAATGATATGCCCATGATCTCTGTAAGAGGTGACTACTGTGTCTTCAGAATTAATAGATGACAGTATTCCAACTACAACAGCTTCTTGACCAATATACAAATGGCAAAAACCACCAATTGCTCCAGAACCATAAAGTTGACCTGCTTTTTCCTCAAATTTTCTAATGAGAAACATTTTCTCATAAAATCCCAATAATTGTTTTTTAGTAAAAGATGTCATTAGTTAATTTTTATAAGAACTTCGCCAGAGGAAGTATTTCCATATTTTTTTTTTGTAATTTCATCAATAAAATCATCTTTATTAGTATATAACGCATTTAGATCTTTATCTATACTAGAAATTTTTATAGTTAGATTATTATATTCATTTATTAATAATTTTTCATTGAAATCATTAATCAAATAATTACCAATATTATATTTACCATATAAAAGGTGGTAACATAGATACATCAATACAAATACAATTATAAAACTAAAAAAAGTATTTAAATTAAATATATTTTTGAAATTCATTTGTTTATTATTGTCAAATTAGCTAAAAGAACAACTGATAAACTAAATCAAGTAAAATTAACTTTTATTTATTTAAAGATTTTATTGGATTTACCGCTGTATGAGTTAACCAAATCTGATTCTTCAATTCTTAATAGTTGGTTATATTTCGCTACCCTATCAGACCTTGCAAGAGATCCAGTTTTAATTAATGGACAATGTGATGCTACAGCCAAGTCTGCAATGAAACTATCCTCAGTTTCACCAGACCTATGAGACATAATTGATACGAAGTTATTTTTTTTTGCTAGATCAATTGCTTGCAGAGTTTCAGAGACTGTGCCAATTTGATTTAACTTAATTAGTATACTATTCGCTTGTTTATTTTCGATACCAGTTTGTAATTTTTGAATATTTGTTACAAATAGATCATCGCCAACGAGTTTGATTGTTTGACCTAAGGAGCTAGTAATATTCGTCCATCCATCATAATCTTCTTCATCAAGCGCATCTTCAATTGAAAAAATTGGATAATTTTTACAGATATTTTCATAGACTTTAATCATTTCGTCTGTAGATAGGTTTTTACCTTCAAAGTTATATTTACCAGAGTCAAAGAATTCACTAGAAGCAGAGTCTAGTGAAATTTTGAAATGATTGTTAATTTGATAACCAGCGCTTTCAATTGAGTCACAAATAATATCCAAAACTTCAATATGTGATTTTAAATTTGGAGCAAAACCACCTTCGTCACCAACATTAGTATTATGATTTTTTGACTTAAGATTTTTTTTTATTTTACTTATAACATCATGACTAGCAGATAAAGCTTCTTTTAGATTTCCAAAATTTATGGGTAAAATCATAAATTCTTGGAAGTCCACATCATTGTCTGCATGCTGACCACCATTGATAATATTTAGCATAGGTACAGGAATACTAAGATCATTACTGCCTTGTGATAAATATATTTTATTATAGTTAATGTAAGACCAAGCTTTGTAGAAAGCTAAACTCAAAGACAAAATAGCGTTTGCACCATACTTAGATTTATTATTAGTTCCATCTAAGGATAATATTGAGTTATCAAAATCCTTATAATCGGTGAAGCTGGTATTTATTAAATGTGGTTTCATAAATGTATTTATATTATCAACTGCTTTTAGAACGCCTTTACCACTCATTCTCTGATTATCATTATCTCTAAGTTCGAGAGCTTCGAATTTTCCAGTTGAAGCACCAGAGGGAACTAATCCAAAAAAAGGATCAGAATGACCTTCAACTAACATTTCGCATTCTACAGTTGGATTACCTCTACTATCAAAAATTTCTCTTGCCTTAATATCTATAATTTTAATCATTCACTTACTCCTTTGCAGCTTTATTAATTTTGTTTATTGAGTTAATCAGATATTCCATTTTATCCAAGTAAACCATATTTGGACCGTCACTTAATGCCACGTTTGGATTTGGATGAGTTTCTATAAAAAACCCAGCTATTCTTAAAGCTGAAGCTGCTTTAGATAATGGAAGAACATACTCTCTAGCACCTCCACTTTTTACACCAAGACCACCTGGAATTTGGACACTATGAGTAGAGTCAAAAATTATCGGATAACCAAATTTTTTCATTAACTGGATACCTTTAAAATCATTAACTAAATAGTTATAACCGAAAGTATTTCCTCTCTCTGTAATAAAAATTGATTTATTTTTTCTAGACTCAATTTTTTTAATTATATTTATTACTTCAGAATGAGATAAAAATTGACCTTTTTTGACATTTATGATTTTTTGAGTATCTGCTGCAGCAATAATCAAATCTGTTTGCCTTGACAGAAATGCTGGAATTTGAATCACGTCTATGTATTCCACTAATTTTGATATTTGAGAAGTTTCATGAACATCAGTTGTGACGGATAGCTTAAAATCTTTTTTGATAGTTTTCAAAATATCCATTGCTGAATTAAAGGACATTTGAGAGCGTTTGGATGTATGGGAACTTCTATTTGCTTTATCAAAGCTGCATTTGAAGATTAAATTAAATTTATATTTTTTTGATAAGGAGGAAAGTTTAGAAGCAACCTTATAGACCATTTTGTCATTTTCTAAAAGACATGGGCCAGATATGAGCGTCAATATATCAGAGTCATTTTTAATTGTGAAATTAGATAATTTAATTTTTTTGTTCATTATTTTTTTTATTACATGATTTTATAAATGAAAGAAATATCGGATGAGGTTTAAAAGGTTTTGATTTAAGTTCAGGGTGAAATTGAACAGCTAAAAACCATGGATGGTTTTTATTTTCAATTATCTCTAATAAGTTTTTATCTTTTGAAATACCTGAAAAAACTAATCCGTTTTTTTCAATTTTATTTTTAAATTTTGGATTAATTTCATACCTATGTCTATGTCTCTCATTAATTTGATTTTTTTTATAAATGTTATGAGCTAGTGTTTGTTTAGTAATAAAACAAGGATAGGATCCTAGTCTCATCGAACCACCTAAATCTACTTTTTCATTTCTTTTTATAATCAATTTTTTATTAGTCCATTCCTTCATTAGAGAAACAACATTATTATTAAATTTTCCAAATTCTGAACTACCAACATTTTTCATTTTTAAAACATTTCTACAGTATTCAATAATAGCTAATTGCATGCCGAGACAAATACCCAAAAAGGGAATATTATTTTCTCTTGCGAATTTGATTGCCTCGATTTTACCTGAAATACCCCTATTACCAAATCCCCCAGGAATTAGTATGCCATTTGCATTTTTTAAAAGAGATTTCACTGTTTTAGAGTTGATTGTTTCAGAGTCTAACCATTTAATTTTTACATCAAGTTTGTTATGGACACCGGCATGATATATAGCTTCGTACAATGACTTATAACTGTCTTTAAGATCAATATATTTACCAATAATTAATATCTCCATTTCCTTTTTAGCTAAAGATTCAAGTAGTTCAAAATTTTGCCATATTTTTAAATTTAATTTTTTAGGAGTTTTAATTTTTAATTTCTTAATAATTATTTCATCTAATTTAGATTTACTAAGTAATGTTGGCACTTTGTATATACTAGTTACATCGTAAGAAGGAATTACTGACTGCTTAGATACATTACAAAATAAACTTATTTTAGAAAGTTCATTATCAGATATCTTCTTACTACTTCTACAAACAATTACATCAGGTTGAATTCCGGAGTTAAGAAGATCTTTAACTGAATGTTGAGTTGGTTTAGTTTTTAATTCTCCAGATGACTCCAAATAAGGAAGTAAAGTCAGATGAATTAATAGAGTGTCATTTGGCTTTTCATTTTTAAATTGCCTAATAGCTTCAAGAAAAGGTAAACTTTCAATATCTCCAACAGTTCCTCCTATTTCACAAATAACAACTTCATTATCTTTAATGCCTAGTTTAACAAATGATTTAATTTCTTCTGTAACGTGAGGTATTACCTGAACAGTAGAACCTAAGTAGAGTCCTTTTCGTTCTTTTTCAATTACGGAAGAGTAAATTTTTCCAGATGAAATAGAGTCATTTTTAGTACAATTAATGTCAGTAAATCTTTCGTAATGTCCAAGATCTAAATCTGTTTCTGAACCATCATCAGTTACAAAAACTTCGCCATGCTGATACGGACTCATGGTTCCTGGATCTACATTTAAATAGGGATCTAATTTTCTAATTTTAAGATTAACTCCTCTTGACCTCAATAATGCTGCAAGCGATGCAGTCACTATGCCCTTACCCAATGATGATACTACACCTCCGGTAACAAAAATGAATTTCACTTCAGAGGGACTTCAGGAATTTTTTCAGATAAGTCGTCGTCTATTTCAATTTCGTTAGCTATTTTTTGTAAATCAATTTCAGGAGCAAAAGTTCTATTCATATAAGCTGCACTTCCAAGACACCAAAGTAAAAATCCAAAAGCAATTATGTAAGTTACTCTTGTAATTCCACCAGATTTTTTTGGTGTGGTCATTCCACCAGTCCCGATTGTAGTTTGAGTACCAAGACCCAGACTTCCTCCTTCGGTTTTTTGAAACAATATGATCAATACGAGAACAACCCCGATTATGGCACTGACTATAAGAAAAATATTAATCATAATTTAAAATTGTTAATAAATGATTTCTTTATTGAAGCCGATCCAACTAAAAAGCCATCTAAATTCTTTATTTTAGAAAGCATTTCTAAATTATCAGAATTAACGGAACCACCATATAAAATTTTAAGTTTTTTAAAAGTATAATCTTTTAGAAATAATTTAATAAAATCAGCAATTTTTAATACTTCATCGTTAGTGGGCACTAATCCTGAACCAATTGCCCATAATGGTTCATATGCAATTAAAACCTCATCATATTTGAGCTTTTTATCAAATATAATATTTAATTGTTTTTTGATATGGCTTTTAGTTTTATTTTTTTTGTAAGTTAACAGGTCTTCACCTACGCAAATAATTGGTGTAATTTTTGAACTTAGAGCAATTTTAAGCTTTTGGCTTACAATATAATCATTTTCACCAGAATATTGCCTCACTTCTGAATGACCTATAATGGCAAATTTTATATTTTGATCTTTTATATCATTAATGGAGGTATATGAAGTAAAGCCCCCTTTTCCATATAAATCAAAATTTTGGGCAGAAAATAACAAATTTTTAAAGGTCTTATTAAGATGGCCTAATGATATGTTACTTGGTGCCACTATAGGTTTAAATCTTTTGTCAAATTTCATCTTGGCGAGAAACTTTGCTAAGGAAGTTGACTCTTTGAAGTTAAGATAAGATTTCCAATTAAAAATTATAAATTTCATAAATATCTGATAGAAATAACACTTTATCTCTAACTATGAAAACAAAATTTATAACAATCTTTTTTAGTTGCTTATTAGCAGCAAGCTTCCTTTTTATGGGCTTTAATAGATTTATTAGCCCTGATTATATACTAAAAATAGATAATGATGCTGTTACTGTTGACGAATTCAATCAGTTATTTTCTAATTACAAGTCTAGTTTAGGACTACAACAGCTAAGTCCTCAAGAAGAAATAGTTGCTAAAATCAATTATATAAATCAATTGATTAATGACAAATCTCTTAAAAAGTATTTAAGCGAAAAAATTCAATTAAATGAAGAATCTGTAATGGTAATACTTAAGAAATCACTAGCAGAAAATGAAGATATTAATGCTATCTCATCTACTCAACTTCAAGAAGTATTAGATAACTTGAAAGACGAGATTAGTAAGGAGATATTTATCAATAATTTAGAAGCTAATTTATTTAGAGATATAGATATTGATGAGAAACTTTTAAAAGAAAAGACATTTAAAGTATTTAAAATTAAAAATAGAAAATTAGATATCAATAGTGCAGCAATATCCAAATATCAAAATGCTATAATCAATTATCAAATCAATATACAGAAAGTAGATTTGGTTAAATACTTAGAAGAAACTATTGTTAATGAAGAAATAATTAAAAATTACTATGATGAAAATATAATTGATTTTACTCAAGCAGAAAATTACAGCTATGAGCAAATTATAATTAAAGATAAAGATTTAACATCAAATCAATTTATCGATTATAAAAATGAAATAAATTTATTTTCATCATTTACTAGTGTTGAAGAAAAAAAAATAATACCAAAAATACTAGAGGTATTAAAAAATCTAAAGGAAAATCAAGCTTCAGATATCTTTAATATAGGGGATTTGAACTACATCTTAAAGCTCATAGAAAAAAATGAAGAAAAAACTTATTCAATTTCAGAAAAGAGAAATGAAATTAAAGAGCAAATTATTCAAAATGAAATAAATAATATTAATAGTATAAATTTAAATGAAGTTAATAGTCGCTACATTGATAAAGAACTATACTTTACAGATAACTTTTTATTTAAAGAAAATCTAATGAAAGATAATTATCCAATATTTGAAAATCAAGAAAAAGGAAATTTTAAAGATGCAAACTATTACTATGATTACACAATTACAAAAATATCAGTAGATAGTATCCCAGTCGCTGAAAGGGACATTTTTGTTAATAAATTTCTTAATTTTAATTTTAAAAAAGACACAAATATCGATCAATTTACACCTGATGAACTCTTAGAGTTAAAAACTATTAAGGCTAATTATTTTTCAAGATCAATTGATTTAGAAGGTCAGGTATTAACAGAGGATCAAATGAGAAAAGTTATTTTGATGAAAAAGAATCAACCAACAAAAATAGCACTTGATAATGAGGTCTATATTTTAGAATACACTGATGATGGCTCAATTGATCCAGAATCAATAAAGAATACCGTTGTAAATATATTTTATAATGAACTTTTAAATGCAGTTAAATCTTTATATGAAATTGAAATTAATAACGAAAAAATCCTTCAATAATTCATGAATAATCTTTATGGAAAAAAAATATTCCTAGATAATCAAAACTCCATATCTCTTGTAGAAAAACTCAAAAAAAATTATAAAGACGTTTCTATGTTAGAGTCAGTTATCGGAGGAGATAATAAAGGACGTTTTACAATTATTTTTTTTAATTCTTTAGAAGAAATTAAAATATATAAAAGTCATGCAATAGAAAATGGAGTAGAAAAAAAATTTCATTCTCATAAAGATTACATAGAAAGTATATATAGTAATTATCAAGTTAATATTTTTTATAAAGAAGCCATACCTCTTCCAATTATTATAGGTAATTTATCTTTTGATCTCTGTAAATTCACACTTCCAAAGTTGAACTATGATGAAAATAAAAATACGATTGGAATTCCCCTAGCCCATTTTGTTAAACCAAAAAATTTAATTATTATTGATAATATTTTAAATCAAGTTCACTTAATTGATATTTCAAATAATAGAAATAAATCTATCAAGTATATTGAAAAACTAAATAATATTATAAATAATGAAAAAACTAATTTTAAAAAAGTAAAAGTTAAAATTTTTAATAAGAAATTCAAACCATTGATGTCTAAAAATTCCTTTCTTAAAAAAGTTAATTTAATAAAAAAAGAAATTACGAAAGGTGAAATATTCCAAGCTGTTTTATCACAAAGATTTGAAAATGATTATAAAATTGATCCTTTTAATTTCTATCGAGCCTTAAGATCGATCAATCCATCTCCTTATCTTGTTTATTTAAATTTTAGTGAATACCAAATTATTTGTTCTAGTCCTGAAACGATGATTAAGGTTAATGACGACCTTGTCACACTAAGACCTATTGCAGGCACAAGAAAAAGAGGAAAAACGAATGAAGAGGATGAATTCAATAAAAACGAACTATTAAATGATAAGAAAGAATTAGCAGAACATTTAATGCTGGTGGATTTAGGAAGAAATGATGTTGGGACAATATCTCAAATAGACAGCGTAAAGGTTACTGAAAAAAATATTGTAGAATATTATTCTCATGTAATGCATATCGTAAGTAATGTGACAGGCAAAATTAGGAAGAAACTAAGTCCTATTGATGTATTATTTGCAGGACTACCGGCCGGTACTGTTTCAGGAGCACCTAAGATTAGAGCATTACAAATATTGGAAGAATTAGAAAACAATAATAGGGAATTTTATGCGGGTTCTGTTTGCTACTTAGATGCTAATGGCAATATGGATAGTTGTATAAACTTGAGAACAGCTTTAATTAAAGACAAAAAGATTTATGCCCAAAGTGGAGCCGGTATTGTCTACGATAGTAAAGATAAAAGTGAATATGATGAGTGCATAAATAAGGCTCAAGCACTTTTTAATGCGTATTCCATAGCACACGAAATTCAATGATAACTCTAATTGATAATTACGATAGTTTTACTTACAACATTTACCACTCTGTATGTAAAAATAATAAAAAAGTTCAAATACTAAAAAATGATGAATTATTATCTAATTATCATAAAATCATAAACTCTGAAGCTGTAATCATATCACCAGGGCCAAGCAATCCTTTTAATGCAGGAGAGTGTTTAGATTTAATTGACAAAATATACAGCTTTATGCCCATTTTTGGAATTTGCCTAGGTCATCAAATCATTGGCGCTTTTTTTAAAGGTAAGATTAAAACATTAAAACACCCTTATCATGGAAAAATATCAAATATTAAAATTCAAAAAAAAAATAAAATTTTTTCTAATATTAAAAATGAATTTCAGGCAACTAGATACCATTCATTATACGTAGATAAAATGAATAAACCTGAAGAATTAGAAATTACGTGCATATCAGAAGATGACAAAGTTATAATGGGACTTAAACATAAATTATATAATATTCATGGAGTGCAATTTCACCCAGAAAGCATAGAAACATTAATTGGAGATAGGATAATAAGTAACTTTATTAAAACAATTTAAATGATTGAAAACTTATATTATAATAAAAATTTTGATTTAAATGAGGCAATTGACTTTGTTTTTTCATCAGACAATCCAGTTCATCAAGGTTTAATCATATCTAAATTAAATGAAAATATGTATGACCCAGAACTAATAGATGAATTTAGAAAATATATCAAAAAAAAATCAAAGAAAATAAAACCTTTTTATAACTCTTTAGATACTTGTGGTACTGGAGGAGATGGAAAAAAAACTTTAAATATATCAACGACAGTTGCTTTATTGCTTGCAAGTATTGGCATCAAAATAAGCAAACATGGAAATAGAGCAGCTAGTTCATTATCAGGGTCATCTGATATATTAAATGAATTAGGTATAAAAATGGAGTTTAGAGAAAATAAAATTATTGGAAATCTTAAGAAAAATAATTTCACATATCTAAACGCGCCTAATTTTTATCCTATTTTGAAAAATGTTGCCGAAACAAGAAAATTATTAGGATTCAAAACTTTTTTTAACATGATAGGCCCTACTCTTAATCCTCTTCAAACTAAATATCAAATTGTTGGAACTTTTGATAAGAAATCCTGTAAGGCTATAGCAGAAATCTTATTAAAAAATAAATTAAGAAATTTCAAAGTCTTTACTTCAGATGATGGTTTAGATGAAATAAGTATTTTTTCAAATACTACTATGTGGGAAAAAACAACAAGCAATCAGATTAAAAGGAAAAAAATAGATCATCATAAATTTAGAAGATATTTATCCCAAAAAAACTTATCATTTGAGGACATTAAAGGAAAAGAACCGAAATATAATGCCAAGAAATTAATTAATTTATTTGAAGGTAAGAAAAATAATTATAGAGATATGGTAATTATAAATGCCGTTTACGGAGTCTTAACAATAGATCAAAATAAAAAATTTGATGAAGCTTACGAAATACTTGTGTCATCAATTGATAGTAAACAATCCTTAGATCATCTTAATAAGATTTGCTCATGAATGTCTTAGAAAAAATTGTTAATGAACAGAATAGTAAATTAAGCTACCTTAACCACAAATATAAAATTCGTAATAAGATCAAGTGTAAATCACGTTTTATTAAAGAAATTGAAAAAAATAATTCACAAAATAAAACTAGCTTAATAGCGGAATTTAAAAGATTTAGTCCATCAGTTAAAGAATTTAAAAAAATACAAAGTATAAGAGAAGTAATTAAAAGTTATGACAAAGCTAACGTGACATGCATATCGATTCTAACTGATAAAAATTTTGGTGGGAGTATAAATGATATAGTTATAGCGAAAAAATATACAAATAAGCCTATTATTAGAAAAGATTTTATCATAGACCCAATTCAAATTTATGAAAGTGCATTTTATGAAGTTGATGCAATTTTATTAATAGCAAGAATATTAACTGAAAAAAAATTGTTAGAATTAGAAAATTGTGCTCATTCATATGGACTTGATGTATTAATTGAAATTGAATCAGAAAAAGATCTTTTAAAAATTAAAAAGACTAAAACAAATCTTATTGGAATAAACAATAGAAACCTAGCTCTTCAAAAAATTGATATTAAAAAAACATTAGAATTATCATCAAAGATTAAAAATAGAATTATAGTAAGTGAGAGTGGATTAACACTTAGAAATATCAGTGTAATAAAGAAAAATAAAATTAATACATTCCTAATTGGTGGTAGTATCCTCAATAATAAAGATATAAAAAAATATATATCTGAAATATCAAAATAATGAGTTTAACACATTTTAATAAAAAAAATAAAAATACCGAGATGGTTGATATTTCGAATAAAAATAAATCACAACGAATTGCCATTGCTAAAGGAGAAATGATTATTGACAAATCACTATACGACTATTTGTTAAAAAATAAGAAAATTACAAATAATCTATTTAACACATCAAAAATTAGTGGTGTGTTAGCAGCTAAAAATACTTCCAACGTAATTCCATTAACTCATAATATACCTATTGATTACGTAGATATAAAAATTGAATTAAAAAATAATACTAAAATTGATATAATAGCTGAGGCCAAATCACACTATTCAACTGGAATTGAAATTGAAGTTATCCATGCTGTAGCTGTTACAGCAACAACATTATACGATATGTTGAAATCATATAAAAAAACAATAATTATTAAAAATATTCAATTGGTTAAGAAAACAGGTGGATCAAAAAAATTATAAAAAAGATATTTTTGAAGCTATTGATTTTATTAGCGCAATTCTTCCAAAAAAAAAATATCTTTATAAGAAGACAAGCCTAACAAATTCTGGTGATTTTGTGGGAGATAATTTTATATGTAAGATTGATGTGCCAAAATTTAATCAATCTGCAATGGACGGTATAGGAATATCAAAAATATCTAAGAACTATAAAATTGTCGGCAAAACATCTCTTACTAGATTAAATAAAAAAATTATTAGAAATAATGAATGTCTAATAGTTAAAACAGGATCTTTTATTAATAGTAGTATAAAAAAAATTGTTCCTATTGAAGATCTAGTAAAAGAAAATGATATTTTTTATCAAAAAGATAATAGTAAAGATGATTTTATAAGAGCGAAAGGTCATGTTATTAAAAAAAACTCTATAGTTTTTAAAAAAGGTTATGAATTACATAATAAAGATATTCAATTTGTAGAAAGTTTTTATAATTATAAAATAAAAATTATAAAACCTCTTTCATTTACTTTGATAGGTACAGGTAATGAATTTTTTGAAAAAAAAGAAATCAAACCGACAAATATAGTTTATTTGCAAAATTTTTTAAAAAAAAATAATCAGACTTTAGATAAAATAAAAATTATAAAAGATAACCAAAAAAAATTAGAAAAATTAATTAAACAATCAAAATCTAATATAGTTATAGTAATTGGCGGTACCGGTAAGAGTGATGATGATTTTTATTTTAAAAATAAAAATTTAATTATTAACGGTCTGAATCTTAAGCCAGGTAAGCCCTTTAAAGTTATGAAAATAAAAAATAAAATAGTCTTTTTTTTTCCGGGAAACCCATGTTCCAGTTTTGTTTTAACTAATATATTGCTAAAAGGTTTATTTAGTAAATATTATTCTAATGACACAATACAATTTGAAAGTATGACAATTAAAAAATTTGAAACATTAATGATTACTAAATTTCCTTTTGATAAATTGAAAAGAAAATCCTTTTTATTTGCAAATTTAAATAATAATAAGGTTAAAATATTTGACGATCAAGAAAGTTCTAATATATTAAATATTATTAAAAGTAATATCTTAGTGTATTACGATCATTCAGAATATATAAAATACATAAACATCAATGACTAAAAAAGCATTACTCCTACTTGATTATATCAAGTCTTATATTGCAGAAAATAAATACTCTCCTTCCTACAATGAAATGAAAAATTTTATGAATCTGAAATCAAAATCTAGTATTTTTCAATATATAGAATATTTAATTTCACATAATTACTTATACAAAGACTCACTTAAAGCTAGATCAATTAAATTACGATCTGAGGAAGCAACTATTAATTTTTTTAATGAAATATCTGCGGGCAAACCAATTGAAACAGAGTCAGATGCTATTTCAAAGGTTGATGCTAATGATTTGTTGCAACTCGATAAAAATCCAATAGATGTTTTTGCATGTAAGATAAATGGTAATTCAATGCATTCTTATGGTATCTATCACGGTGATACAGTATTATTAGAAAAACCAACCTTTATTAATGAAAAAAACATATATGCTATTCAAATTGATAACAGTGATATCACGTTGAAGAAATTGAAAATAAATACAGAAACAATTGATATTTTAGGCGATGAATTAAATTTTAAAAAAACTACATATAATAAAGATAGAATAAATATTCTTGGTAAAATGATTAAGTTAATTAGAAATTATAGATGATAATTACTAGGTTTGCCCCTTCTCCTACGGGAAACTTCCATATTGGTAGTCTCAGGACTGCTATTTATAATTATCTATATGCCAAGAAAAAACATGGAAAATTTATATTAAGAATTGAAGATACTGATAAAGAAAGATCAAAGAAAGAATATGAAGATGAAATTATTAAAGTTTTTAACTTATTTGGACTTCAATATGATGATTTAAATTACCAATCAGCAAATAAAGATGAACATATAAGATATTTAGAAAGATTAATAACAATGGGTTTAGTTTATAAATCCGATGAAGGTCCATATAAGTTTCTAGTTAAAAGAGAACTTGATCACTTTGAATATAGTGATGTAATACTTGGAAATATTAAAATACCAAATGAAAACATAGAAAATTTTTCAGTCGCAAGATCTGACAAGACTCCAACATTTATATTGTCCAATATTATAGATGATCATACACAAAATATAACAAATGTGATTAGAGGTAATGACCATTCTATCAATACAATTAAACAAATAATGTTGTCACAAGCATTATCGTTTAAACCAATAACATATGCACACATTCCTTTAATACATGACATATCAGGTAAAAAACTGTCTAAGCGCGATAATATTACAAATGTTTTAACTTATTTAGAAAAGGGTTATCAAAAAGAAGCATTATTTAACTTTATAATTAAATTAGGTAATAGTTTTAATGAAATTGAGTATTTGAATAACTCAGAAAGTATAAATAATTTTGAAATAGAAAAAACTGTACTATCTCCTGCAAAGTTTAATTTAGACAAGTTAAAATTTTATAATAACTATTATTTACAAAAAATATCTTATGATAGTTTTATCAATTGTATAAATGAAAAAATAAAAAAAAAATTAGAACCTTTTAATTTGAAAGAAATTTATGCAGATATATTAAAAAGATCTAATAACTACGAAGATATTAATTTAGAAATTGAAAATCTTATTAAAAATTATCATGATAATAATACTACACTTAATGAAAATGAATTGATGATTTTGAAAAATATTTATGAGTGTGTGAAAGGTGTTTTAACTTTTGATGAATTTATTAAATCTTTGGAGGAAAAAGAATTATCATTTAAAAAAACTGGTAAGATTTTTAGAAATATAATAGTTAATTTTCATAGTAAATTACCAATTGATTCTATAATAAAATTTTTTGGTATTCAAAAAGTCATTGATATGATATCTCATACAATAAATAATGAATAAAAAAAGATTTACATTAATAGATAACGATAACAAAAAAGAATATCAGTTAGATGGTATGGAAGGATCTATCGGTCCTGATGTAATTAATATTTCAAGTCTCTATAAGGATACAGGATTATTTACATATGACCCTGGCTTTACGTCAACTGCTGCTTGTAATTCTAAAATCACATACATCGATGGTGAAAAAGGTGTTTTGCTTTATAGGGGTTATCCAATAGAACAATTAGCAAATAATAGTTCTTTTTTAGAAGTTAGCTATTTACTAATGCATGGAGAATTACCATCACAATCAGATAAAGTTGAATTTGAGAATACAATTAAAAATCACACATTACTCAATGAACAAATAACACACTTCTTTAGGGGATTTAGAAGAGATGCCCACCCTATGGCTATGATGATCGGAGTTGTTGGAGCTTTATCAGCGTTTTATCATGATTCATTAAATATTGAAGATGCTAATCACAGAATGATTTCTACTCATAGAATATTAGCTAAAATGCCAACAATAGCTGCTATGGCCTTTAAATACCATTTAGGAGAGCCTTTTATGTATCCTCTTAATAAGTATGATTATACAGATAATTTTTTGCACATGAGTTTTGCAACTCCAACAAAAGAATATGAGATTAATCCACTATTTTCAAAAATTATGGATCAAATATTTATATTACATGCAGATCATGAACAAAATGCTTCAACTTCGACAGTGAGAACAGCAGGATCCTCTCTTGCAAATCCTTACGCTTGTATATCTGCGGGGATATCTTCGTTGTGGGGAAAATCTCATGGAGGGGCAAATGAGGCTGTAATTGATATGATACAGGAAATAAAAAATAATGATTTGAACCCAAAAAAATTTATTGAAGAGGTTAAAAATAAAAAAAACAAAATAAGACTTATGGGCTTTGGGCATAGAGTGTATAAAAATTATGATCCTAGAGCCAAAGTACTTAAAAAAAGCACAGAAGAATTGTTTAAAGAACTTAAGATTAAATCAAAAGAATTAGAAATAGCAAAAGAAATAGAAGAACTTGCATTAAACGATGAATATTTTAAAGAAAAAAATCTGTATCCTAATGTTGATTTTTATTCAGGTATTTTATTAAAAGCATTAGGAATACCTACAAGTATGTTTACACCAATATTTGCAGTTGGTAGAACAATAGGATGGCTATCACAATGGAAAGAAATGATAGAAGATCAAGAATTTAAAATATCAAGACCAAGACAGTTATATTCTGGTGAAATTGATAAAAATTATAAGAAAGTTATGGAGAGAGAGAAAAAATCTATGTTCAACCTACTATGGCTCAAGAAAACCTTTTTAAATAATCAATAACGGGAGTTAAGTTAAAATGATTTATATTAAATTTTCTAATACTTATCTTTAAATCATTAGTGATCTTATCTAGATCTTTTTTATTATTAATAGAATCAATATATATTTTTAGGGAATTTGAATTAAAACTATTTTGAAGAAACTCTTTAACTACTTCTTTTTCAGCGAAAATATTTAACAGTGAAATAAATTTAGCTTTAATAAAAAATTTAAAAAAAAGAATATTTAAAAAATTAGTATTATAAAAAATTAAATGAGGAATATAAGATAATGAAAGCTCTAAATGAACGGTTCCAGAACATGCAATTGCAAAATCTAATTTAGAAATATTTAAATAATAATCATCATGATTAAGATATATGTGAATTTTTGAATTACCAATAAAATGATTACTAATAAGAGATTCATACTTAGGAAGTGTGAAAAAAAAATAATTATAATTTGAAGAGTTATTAATAAAATTGGAAATAGTTTTAAGATTATTAAAGACCTCTTGATCTCTACTGCCAAGAAAAATTCCCAGATTTTTAATAATTTTAGTGTTGGTATTTTTAGGAACAACATTACTACTTAAAGGATGCCCGATATAAGAATAAATATTTGGATTATAATATTTGCGGTCAGCTAAAAATATTGAAAAAATATTTTCAAAATTATCATTTATAAATTTAGCCTTATTCTTTTTCCAGATAAATACTGAAGGACCAACAATTTGAGAAAACTTAATCTTATTAAATTTTTTGTAAAAAAATCTTGAATAATCAAATGAGTCAATAAAAAATATATGATCAATATTAAATTTTTCTACTAAAGAGATCATATATTTTCTAAGATTAAGTATGTATCTTAAATTTCCAACAACCTGAAAGAAACCCATTATTGGTTTTATTTTCATCTCATTCACCTCTTTAATATTAGATGTAGCTTGTTGGTCTAATCCAAACGAATAGTAAGTATGTTTTAAATTTTGATTATCTAAATCTTTTAAAATTTTATCAGATATCTTTTTTCCAGATTCCTCTAATGCAACAAATAAAATATTCACTATAAAACTATTAAATTAATATTATTTTTTTTTAATAATTTTATGCAATTAATTTTGTCGACAATAAGGGTTTTATTTTTAAATAGAACCATTGCTTTAATTTTAATTTTAATTAATTTTTTGATAGTTTCTGGGCCAATAACTGGAAAATCTAATTCATTAATTTGATTAATTTTTTTAAATTTTACAAAAATTAATTCACTAAAAGATTTATTATTATTAAATAATTCTAACAATTTATTAGTTCCTTGATAACTTTCTAAAGCTAAAATTCTGTCACCATTCATAATTAAGCTCTGACCTATATTTATTGAAGATATTTTTTTTAAATTATTCATATTACTTAACAATGATTCTTTATATTTATCAAAATTTTTAACTTTTATTTCATCAAATGGATTAATAAGTAATTCATTTAAATATTTAGTTGGTGATAAAAGATGAATATTTTTTGATAATAAAAATTTTTTTAAAATTTTGGTCTGATTTGATTCGTTATTTAAAAAATAATTTTTTGTTAAAAAAATTTTTGATTTTATATTAAAGTTAATTTGGTTAAATTTTGGTAGCTCCACATACCCTATGATTAATACTTTGTTTATATTTAATTCTTCTAATTTTTTTAAAATATTTTCAAATTTTTTAATTGAATAGTGATAAGTAATATTATTAAATTTTTTAACAACTTCGATATTTTTTTCTATTAAAATAATTTTTGATAGAATATTTTTACTTAATAAGGAATTAGCTGAATCGAGGACCACTTGACCCCTTCCCCCTATCAGGCAAACTTTATTCTTTAACTGTACCAATTTTCTCGTTATGTAATTTTAGATAATTTTCAAACATTTCTATAACATTCACAAATTTTTTATCTTGTCTGAGCGTATCAATGAATTCTATATTTTTATGCAATTTTTCTATTATTTTAATTTCTTCATTAGTAAAATTAGCTCTCCTTAATCCAACTAAGTTCAAACCTCTCAATTTTGCTCTATTTCCAAAAACTAAAGATGCTGGCATAATATTTTTATCAACAGCTGATGCTCCACCAATCATTGAATATGATCCAATTGTAGTAAATTGCTGAATTGCCGATAATCCGCCAATAATAACTTTATTTAATATTTTCGCATGGCCTGCTATAGCTGCATTAGTTGCAAAAATATTCTGATTTCCAATTTGACAATCATGAGCTATGTGTGTTCCGTTCATAAATAGATTAGAATTACCTATTTGTGTTGTTAAGTTATCTGCTTTAGTTCCTTTACTTATAGTAACATTTTCTCTTATTGTATTATTGTCACCAATTACTAAGATACTATCTTCACCTTCATATTTTAAATCTTGAGGATCACAACCTATATTTGTAAATGGATAAATTTTATTATTATTTCCGATTGTTGTATTTCCAAATATACAACTGTGAGAGACAATATTTGTATCATCCCCTATAGTAATATTTCCATCGATATAACAATAAGGTCCTATGGAAACATTATTTCCAATTTTGACAGAATTAGATATTTCAGAAGTTTTATGAATTAATTGTGTCATCTTGAATCATGGCAGTAAAATTGCATTGAGCGAATATAACACCATCAACAAGACATTTACCTTCAAATTTGTAAACGTTTTTAACCTTATTAGTTCTTTTAACATATAAATCTAATACATCTCCAGGAGTAACGGGTTTGCGAAATTTACATTTATCTATAGTCATAAAAAAAACAGATAAATTTTCTAGATTTGGCTCTTTAGCTTTAGCCACTGCAACTGCAGCAGTTTGAGCCAAAGCTTCAACAATTAAAACACCTGGCATGATTGGTTTATCTGGAAAATGACCTTGAAAAAACTGCTCATTAATAGTTACACATTTAATTGTATGTGCTGACTCATCAGGAACGCATTCAATTATCCTGTCAATTAATAAGAAAGGGTATCTATGAGGTAGAAGATTTTTAATATAATTTATATCCATGCCTAAACTTTCCTTTGATTAATAATCATTTTCTTCCATTTCTTTATATCGATAGCAGGAAAACCTGCAACAATAGAATTACTAATAATGTTTTTAGTAACACCACTTTTAGCAGCAATTACAACATTATTGCCGATTTCTAAATGGCCAGAAATACCAGACTGGCCTCCGATCATGACATTATCACCAATTTTAGTACTACCAGCAATACCAGACTGAGCAGCAATAATTACGTTGTTACCCAAAATGACATTATGAGCAATATGAACTTGGTTATCAAGCATACAAAATTCTCCAAAGTATGTGCAATCAATTTTAGCTCTATCAATTGTAGATGAACTACCAATAGAACAGTTACTGGATATATATACAATGCCTATTTGCGGTTCGTGTCTTAAATTAGATAAATTTTGCGCATTAAAACCAAAGCCAGTACTACCTATTACACAATTTTCATTGACAATTATATTCTCTTCTAAAATGGAGTTTTTAATAACAACATTGTCTTTAATGATACAGTTTTTACCTATTTTAACACCCTTACCAATCACACAATTATTACCAATTATTGATGAGTTATGAATATTAGCTTTTGTGGAAATAAAGCTATTTTTATATTTAACAAATTTATCTTTATAACTTAAGTGGTCAGGATGAATAAATAAATTATTAATAATCATATTATATGCAGATTTTAGATTATTGACCAATGTAAATGACTGTATTTTCTTATTGGCAATATAAGGTGATTCAATAAATGCATGAATAGAATAATTTGAATTAGATTTTAAATTTGATAAATATGAATCTATAGCATCAGATTTCAAAAATATAATAGAATTATTTTTTAAGTTATCAGGAGTACTTACGTCTAAAACAAAAAAATTTTTTTGAATATTATTTTTTAGAATAATTGACTTATCAGTTAAAATACTTTTTATAGATTTTTTTTTTAAAATATCAAAAAATGTAATTCTTTTAAAATCTTGATGTCTCATTAAAAAAATTAAAAGGTACTGCCAATACTAAAATCATATGATTGTGTCTTATCATTATCATTTTTAGAAATTGGAGAAGCTAAGGAAAAGGATAATGGTCCAATTGGCGTCATGACATCAAATGAAGCGCCTATTGCAACTCTAGGGGCATTAGAGTTATAAGTTGAAGCAAATTCAGAATCAAAAATTGAACCAACAGTACCAAAATATTTAAATATAAAAGTGTCAGAATTATCAAATAGAAAAGGAGTGGAATAACCAAGGGTTAACTGGTACATTTTAGTACCACCAAGATAATTTAGAGAAGAATCTCGAGGTCCAATGCCAGAAAATTGAAAACCTTTAAAATCTCCTCCAAGAGAAAATGAATCTTTAGTTTTTATTTTACTTGAAAGTCCCGATGCTAATCCTATTTTTGAAAGGATAAAAAAAGAATTATCATTTAATTTATTATTAAAATAAAAATTATTTACAGAGGAAATTTTTATATAATCATCATCACTTATGCCAGTTGGAACAAAATTTAATGTCGTTTTATGAAATACACCAGAAGTAGGATTAAAATTATCATTAGTAGAATTGGCTACATAAGAATTATGAAAAAAGATATTATTACTTTTACCACTATTTTGCGTAACAGAACTAGAAGCTAAAGAAGAAAGAGAGTATATATCATTCATTTCATAGCCAGTTGACATAAGAAAGTATTTATCATTGCCAACATCAAATTTATAAGGAATTTTTAAGGTAAAATCAAAACCAGAAGATTTTCTTTTGTAACCATAAGATTTAACTAAATCTTCACTACTATTAAAAATCCTCATAGTGTTATCAATATTGTAATTACCAATATAAAAACGATTATATGACAAATCATAAAATATTGACTCACTAGCTAGAGATAAATCTGCTTTTATTTTATTACCAGTTCCATAGAAATTTGAGTCAGATAGACTAACACTACTGGCAGCGCCACCTTGTGCAGAATAACCAGCACCTAATTTAAAATTACCAGATTTTATTTTCTCAGTAATGTTAATTTTTACATCAACAGAATTGTCAGTATTCTTTTCATTGCTAACAATAGCGTTATCAATATATGGTTTTCTCATTAAATTATTAAGAGATTTAATAGTTAATCGTTTATTATAAATTTCACCAGGTTTGATAAAAACCTGTTTTCTTAAAGTACTATCCTTTGTAACCGAGTTACCATAAAAAGATAATTTTTTAATAGTAAGTGGGATTTGCTCAACAACAAAAAAATTTAATACGACACTGTTGTTATTAAGAGAATAAGAATGATCTACTACTAAATTAGGGTTATTACTAAGAGATAATTCTTTATTAAATTTATCCGAAGTAGTAGAGATAAAATTATCATCATAAAATTTATTTTTTAATGATTTATTGATCCTCTCATTGTTTTTAGAAAATAAAGATTTAACTATTTCATTATCAGATAAAAATTTAATATCATCTATTTTGTATCTAAATCCTTCATTTATAAATAAAAAAAGCGAGACTTTATTTTTATGTTTTTTAATTTCATAGTTTATGGAAAAATCAAAATAACCGTGATCAATGTAAATTTTCTGAATTTTGGATAGACTATTATTAATTTTATTTTCATTTATAAAATTTGAAACTGAAAGAGGACTGAAAATTTTTTTTTCTTTTATACTGATTGAGGATTTAATGAATCTACTAGAAATAAAAGTATTTCCATTAATATGTATATTAGAAACATAATTTTCAGAATTTTCTTTAACTTCATATATCAGATTATATGAATTTTTATTAAATTCTTCCAAGTAATAATCTATAATTATATTTTCTTGTCCTATAGAAGAATATAAGTTTTGAATTACGTTAGAATTGAAAATAATTTTACTTTCATCTAAAAAAGAATTATTTTTAATTGTTAAATTTTGAATTATATCTGAGTTTGTTAATTTAACATTACCATTTATGTATATGTTACTTATAAATAAAGATTCAAATATTTTTAAAAAAAAGTAATTTGAGTCTGATGTAAATTCAACATCATTGATTAAATCACTAGAAACAAGATCTTTAATAATTAAGTTGAGGTTATTTTCAGAGATAATAGAAGAAGTTAGATCAAATGAAGTTAAGTTATCTATATCGTCAAAAGTAAGTCTATTATTATTCTCTAATAATAATGTTTTGGAGCTCAAGATATTAGAAAAAAATAGCAAGATTAACACATATATTAATTTTTTTTTAATATTCATATTTTAATAACCATAGATGATAACATATTAGTATATTTAATAATTTCATAAAGGTTTTTAAACGTTTTTTTCTTAGGGTATTTATCAATATTTTTAAATATAAAGGGTATTATATCTTTGTAACTGATTTGTTTAGACACAAATCTATTAACAGCCTCAGCATTCAGAATCATAAAGTTTATTTGCTGAATATGATTAAATGTCATTATTCTCTTATAATATTTTAATATTTGGAATTTTTTGTTATTAAAAGTAGAAAATGATAAATTATTATCAGACAAGATATTTATATTTGCTCTTGTAATAATTTTTGAATTAGAAGTACTGCTAGTAAAAGGACTGGTAAGAGGAATCATCATATCATTCAAGAAGCAATTAATTGAAATTCTTTTATCATTATGAAATACAATACTATGTGCGAAAGCTTTTGGTGAAATAGTAATTCCAATATTAGAAAGTGGGAAATTGTAAACAGAGGACAGTTCAAAACATTCAAGCACTTTATTAATTAAGTTAGAGGAATCTATTGAATTTTTGTATCCCATTTTCCAAATTGGGTGAGAAGTAGCTTGCTTTAAATTAACAGAGTTAATTTCAAAATTATTATCATAATAAAAAGGACCACCAGAAGCAGTTAAATAAATTTTAGCAACATGATTTTTAATTAAATCTCTTTTTGGTAATAAATCAATTAATGAGAAATGCTCCGAGTCTAAAGGCAAAAATTTGTTACCGCTTAATAAAATGTTATCTATTAAAATTTTTCCACCAGCAACAAGTACTTCTTTATTAGCAACAGCAATAGTACAGTTTTTTTGATATTTTATTATGTAATTAATATATTTTAATGAATCAAAACCTGTATTAAGAATATAAAATAAATCAATTACTTCATTTTCAATATATGTAAACAAACTATCTTCACCAAATTTAAGATTTTTACTTATATTCTTCAACTTACTATCTAAGACAATTGCGTGTTTAGCGCCAGATGATTTCTTTTGTTTAATAAGTTTTTTATAGTTTGAATAACATGTTACTAAACTAACTTTTTTTTTATTTTTATGAAAAAATGATAATAATTTAGTTCCCAAAACACCCGTAGATCCAATAACTGCGATTTTATTAATCATATAAAAGAAAAAAAGATGAAAGAAAAACTTAAAGATAAAAAAGAACTATCAAATCTATCTAAAAAACCACCGTGACCTTTAATTAAACTTCCATAATCTTTAATATCAAAAATTCTTTTAAAATTAGAAAAATAAATATCTCCGATAAAAAAAGTAAATGGTAATAAAAAATTATAAACATAATTAAAATCAAAAAAATAAAAAAGGAGTAATAAAGAGATAAGATATGAAGAAATAGTTCCAGACCAAGTTTTATTAGGACTTATAAAAGGAATGATTTTAGGACCTTTAAAGTAACTACCTAAAACATATGCCACTATATCGTTAATAGATGTAAATAAAATAACTATAAAAAATAAATTAAAATTATGTATGTATAATAAAGTGAATAAAATAAAACACATATAAATATATAAATTTAATAGAATTTTACTGTATTGAAGTGTTTTTTTTATAAAAGAAACTAAAGTAATAATTAGAAATACTAATAAAATTATTAAATTGTGACTTAAAAAAAAATCATAAATAAATAAATCAAAATTTAAAAATGAATAATAACCCAGTGTAAGTAAAATAATCCCATATTTATTAATGATTTTATTATTAAATAATTCAAAATAGACTAAAGCAAAAAATATTAAAAAAATAAAATGTGATAATTTAAATAGGTATAAAGAAGATAATAAAAACAATAATATCAAACTAGACAAAGATCTTACTTTGAAATTATTTGCCAAATTTTCTCTCAATTTTTGAATATTTATCTACTATAGCATCAACAGATTTATTTTTTAGATTTGGCCAAAGCACATTTAGAAAAAATAATTCAGTAAAATTCATTTGGAATAAAAAAAAATCACTCAATCTTTGGTATCCACCTGTTCTAATTAATAAATCAGGATTTGGGTAATGAGATGTACTCATTAAATCAGTAAAATGAATTTTTGAATTTTTATTTTTTTTAAATAAATCTGCAGCTTGTATGATGTCTTGAGTGCCACTATAATTTAATGCTAAAATAAGTGTTTTAGGGTATTTATTTTGGTTGTTAATAATTTCTAATTTAGATCTGGTATCTGTTTTAAAAAAGTTAAGATTTCCAATAAATCTAATATTATATTTATATTTTGAAGAATCATTTAAAAATTCATCTAAGTAAAAATCTAATAACTTGATAATAGGTGATATAAGTTTTTTTGGCCTAGACAAGTTATGAGAAGAGAGTGCAAAAGCAGAAACGTAATCAACATTATGATAAAAAAAACAACGATCAACTATATTAAATAGTTTTTCTGCACCTTTTTTATAAGATGTTTTTAGATCAATATTATTTAATTTGGACCAACGGTTATTACCATCCATAATAAATGATATATGGCGGATATTATTTTTCACTTAAATTTTTAAAAGATCTTTTTCTTTTTCCTTAAAGTCTAATTCTATAAGTTTTATATGCTCATCCGTAGTCTTTTGGACATCTTCTTGGAATTTCTTAGAGTCGTCTTGAGATATATTTTTATCTTTTTCATAATTTTTAATATCGTCAATAAACTTTCTTCTAACATTTCTGATTGAAATTTTGTATTTTTCAGATATGTCTGAAATTATCTTTACCAATTCTTTTCTTCGTTCAGTAGTTAAATCAGGAAAAGATAGTATTATATTAGGACCGTTACTTTGAGGTGTTGCTCCAAGATTTGAGTCGATTAAAGCCTTTTCTACAGTTTGTATTAACCCGGCATCCCATACAGAAATATTAAGAGATTTATTATCAATATTAGTGATATTTGATATTTGATTTAATTTCATTTTAGAACCATAACTGTCTACTACTATGCCGTTTAATGCATCAGGAGATACTCTATCCGTTCTTATATTTGAAATTTCTGTTTTAAAAGATTTAACTACAGTACTCATATCATTATTACAAACTGACAAATCAAACATACTAATTTATTATTGAATAATTTCCCTTTAAATCAACTATTTTAACTATATTTGTGCTATCAAGTATTGAAAATATAACAATTGGTAAACCTCTATCTTTAGCAAGACTAATTGCCGTAGCATCCATTACTCTAATTTCTTTGTTCAAAAAATCATTATATGAAATTTTAGGTATTTTTTTTGCAGCTTTATTTTTATGAGGATCTTGATCGTAAATTCCATCAACTTTTGTAGCTTTAAGAATTACGTCACATTTCATTTCAGATGCTCTTAAAACTGCGGCAGTATCTGTTGAGAAAAAAGGATTGCCTGTACCTGCAGCAAATATCACTACTCTATTTTTCTCCAAATGTCTCGAGGCTTTTCTTTTGATATAAGGCTCTGCTACCTGATTAATATTTAAAGCAGTCATAACTCTAGTTTGAATACCTAATTTTTCTAAATTAGATTGAAGCGCCATAGAGTTCATGACAGTTCCCAACATTCCCATATAATCTGATGTTACTCTATCTAAAACTCCATTTGATAATTCACTTCCTCTCATAAAATTACCGCCACCAATTACTATTGAAATTTTAATTTTTTTTGTATGAAGTTTTTTTATGTTTTTACAAAGTTTATTTAAAACATCAAAATCAAAACCAAATTTTCCCTCACCAGCCAGGGTTTCTCCAGAGATTTTGAGAAGAATATTTTTATACATAAAAATCTACTATATAGAATAAAGGTCCATAAGCATAATTTTTAAAGAAATATCATTTTTTGAAGATAGGTCTTCAAGTAATTTGCTAACGGTCATCTTAGGGTCAGAAATTAATGACTGATCTAAAAGGGTATTTTCTTTTATAAACTTGCTTAGTTTACCAGTTATAATTTGATCTATTTTATCAGGATTCACTTCACCTAGTTGTTTCTTAATTATATCTGTTTCGTCATCAAGAACTTTAGGGTCTAAGGATTCTTTATCTATCGCCATTGGTTTCATAGCAGAAACTTGCATAGGAAGTATTTTTAATTCTGATTTAACTTCTTCACTAAGATCATGATCGGACTTAACACCAATAATGCTTCCAATCTTAGAAGCTGTATCAGAATATTTGTTATGTAAATAAGTAAGATATACATATTCAGTTGATTTATATGAGGTAAAACTCTCGATTTGAATATTTTCACCAATTTTTGAAATCGTGTCAGTTAAGATTTCCTCAATTGATTTTGAATTATGTTTTAATGTTTTAATGTCCTCAAATGCTCCTCTGGAAATTTTATCAGGCTCACTATTATCATGAATAGTGTTTGTAATTAAATTTGCAAAAGAAAGAAAATCCTCATTTTTAGCTACAAAATCAGTTTCACATGAAATCTTACAAACTGTGAAGTCATTAGAGGTGCTACAAAAATAAAAAGCAATTAAACCTTCTTTAGTTTCTCTATCTTGTTTTTTTTGTGCTTTAAGAATACCCTTCTCCCTTAACCATTTTACAGCGGACTCGAGATCATCATTATTTTCAGATAAAGCCTTTTTACAATCAAGTATACCACTTCCTGTAGAGTCTCTTAATTTTTTTATAAGTTCCATACTAGACATTTTTTTCAACACTCTCATTTTCAGTACTTTCTTTTTCAGAAGGTGTTTCAATTTTTTCAGATGATAATTTAATAACTTTTGAAAAATTATCTAAAATAAACTGAACAGACTTTACACCATCATCATTAGCGGGTATTGGGTAATCAATAGGATCAGGATCACAATTAGTATCAATGATGGCTATAATAGGAATGCCTAATTTTTTTGCCTCAAGAACTGCAATATGCTCTTTATTAGTATCGATTATAAAAATTACATCAGGTGTATTTTTCATTTCTAAAATACCGCCTAACGTTTTATCGAGACGAATTTTCTTTTTCTCAATATCACCTAATTCTTTTTTTGTGAAAAGATTTTCTTCAGATGAGAGAGTAGATTCATATTCTTTAAGCGTGTTAATAGATTTTTTAACTGTGTTCCAGTTAGTTAGCATCCCACCTAACCATCTAAAGTTAACATAAAAATTATTAGTTTCTTCAGCTATAGTCTTAACTATGTCAGAGTGCTGCTTTTTTGTAGATACAAAAAGAAATTTTTTATTTTGTTTTGCACTTTCAAAAGCAAATTTGATAGAATTTTCTAAAAGAGGTAAAGATTTCCTTAAATCAAGGATATGAGTACCATTTTTTTCTCCGTAAATAAACTTACCCATTTTAGGGTTCCAACGTTTTTTATTATGGCCAAAATGTGAACCATTTTTTAATAGGTCTTCGAGTGTAATTTCAATATTCATTTATAGTCCTCCGGTTTTACTTCAACTAATGCTACGAAAACACCGAAGTGGCACTAGTTTGTTTTTTTTTATTTTTTTAATACAATATAAAGAAAATACAAGCTATTAATGCAATGAAATCTTAATTAATCCATTATTTCCCTTAATAGTGTAATCTGAGTCTTTTTTTTCTAAGTTCAAATCTAACATATCTTTGTATGTAAAATTGGTAATTTTAGCAAGTAGAGCACTTTCACTAAAAACTAAGATATCAGTAATATTTTGATTATAAAAATCGTCTTTATTTGATGATTTAATACCTATTTTGACAAAATTTGCCTGAAAAGAACTAGCATCAACATCATCATCAAATAATCTCAAATCAAATTTGCCAGATTCATTTATTACTGTTAACAAGATATACCTTTTACCATTTCTTGTAGTTTTATATTGAACCTTGATGACATAAAAATAAAAAGATTTTTTGAACTCTACTTTAGCTAAAATTAATTCAGCAAAATTACTATTATTTATTTTAGATAGAAGATCTGTTTGTTTTCTTGTAGAAAACAAGAAACCATAACTTTCAAATTCAGACTTAATATCGTCAAGTTCAATTGAGATATTTTTATTTAAAAAATATTCGTCACTTATGTCATTTTCAAAGAGAGAATTTGCATCCATTTTTTTAAGAATCTCTTCTAAATTTGCCATCAAAATATTTTTATTTGAATATAAAGAACTAAATGCATTAGATAAAATTAATTTTTCAATTTGTTTTTTATTTAATACTGATTGAGAAAGCCTCCTATTAAAATCTGAAATAGATTTAAATAATCCATTAGTATTTCTCTCTAATACTAATTCCTTCATAGACTCAATGCCAACTCCTTTTACGGCAGATAGTGAATACATAATTTTATTATCTTTTATTATAAACTTATAGTGTGAAGTGTTTATATCTGGTGGAAGTATTTCAATTTTCATCAAAGATATTTCATTCATTATTGAAAATATTTTATCTGTATCGTTGGAGCTGTTATTCAAAAGTTGACAGTAAAACTCTAATGGGAAGTGAGCTTTTAAATAAGCAGTATAAAAAGTTATAACAGCGTAAGCTGCGGCGTGACTTTTATTAAATCCATAATCGGCAAATTTTTCAATTAAGGAAAAAAGTTTTTCAGAATCTTTTATATTAATAGATTTTTTTGAAGCTCCTTTTATAAAACTTTCTTTCAAACTCATAAGTTCGCTCTTAATTTTTTTTCCAATTGCTCTTCTTAGTAAATCAGCCTCTCCTAATGAATATCCAGCTATTACCTGAGCAATTTTCATAATTTGCTCTTGATAAACAATAATACCAAAGGTTTCTTTTAAAATTGGCTCCAATAATGGATGGTCGTATATAATTTCTTCTTCCCCTTTTTTTCTTTTAATAAAACTATCAATCAACTCCATAGGACCAGGTCTGTATAGAGCAATAACAGCAATAACTTCCTCTAAATTTGATGGTCTCAGTTTTATAAGCGTGTCAATCATGCCAGGGCTTTCAACTTGAAATACTCCACGAGTTTTCCCCGTTCCTAATAAGGCAAATGATTTATCGTCAGCAAAATTTATATTTTCTAAATCAACTTCAATTGATTGAGTTTTTTTTATATATTTAATTGTATCGTCTATAATTGTCAAATTGGCTAAACCTAAAAAATCAAATTTAATTAAACCTGCTTTCTCACAATCCTTGTCTCTAAATTGTGTTGACATAAAATTGGAGCCCTCATCTTTAAATAAAGGAATATTTCCATACAAAGATTTCGTAGAAATAATGACACCTGCAGCATGTGTTCCAACATTTCTTAAAGCGCCTTCCATTGACTCAGCCTTCAAAAGCAAAGGAGAGTCAAGTAAATCTCCCAATTGGTCAGAATGGTTTTCTTTTAATTCTGAAATTGTTAATGGCTGTGTGGGATTATAAGGAATTTTATTTACCATTCTATCCACTTCTCCATAAGGCATACCTTCAATTCTACCAACATCTCTTAAAATACCCCTAGAAATCATAGATCCAAAAGTGATAATTTGAGCAACATTCTCATTACCATATTTTTCCTTAACATAATTAACAACTTCTTCGCGTCTACTTTTACAAAAATCAATATCAAAATCAGGTAAGGAAACTCTATCTGGATTTAAAAATCTTTCAAACAACAAGCCAAACTGAATAGGATCGATATCTGTTATCATTAAGGCCCATGCTACAATAGATCCAGCTCCCGAACCTCTTCCAGGGCCTACAGGAATATCATTAGATTTGGCCCACTGTATAAAATCAGATACTATTAAGAAATAACCAGAGTATTTCATATTGTTGATAACATTTAGTTCATATTCATTTCTGTCTCGGTATATTTGAGCAACTTTATTAAACTCTTCAATGGAAAGTGCACTAAATTTTTTTGAAAGTCTTAAATCTAAACCAGACCGTGCTTGCTTGATAAGTTCTTTAATTTCATCAAAATCATCCTCATCGCTGTAATCAGGTAAAATTGGATCTTCTGCTTCAAGAAAAAAATTTATTTTATTTTGAATTTTAACTGAATTAACCACAAGATGATCACTCATACCTTTGTAATTATGATCTCTTAAAAAATAATTATTATCTATATTAAAAATAGAATTTTGTTTGTATTTACCATTTTTCAAACAGTTTAAAATTTCAATCCCACCAAAGTCTTTTTGATTTTTATAAAAAGTAAAAGAGCTAGCAAAACATGAGATTTTTAAATCATTTGATAATTTTGCAAGATAAGTGTTATCTAAGTTGCTGTCATACTCAAAAAATAAATCGTCTTGAAAAAACATTTTTAATTCTATTAATTCAGATTTGAGTACGTTAAAATATTTATTATCAAAAACTAGATTATCAAAAATACTGTATAGTCCGCCACAGATTAAGATTAAACCATTAGCATAATTATTAATGTTAGAAATATTTAATTTAAATTCAGGATTGGTATTAAATTCTGTCGATAACTTACACAAATTAGAGTATCCATCTAGATTTTTACATAAAAATGTTAGGCGCGAAGTTCTATTTAAGTTATCGATATAATCAATATCAAGACCAATAATTGGCTGTATCCCTTTTTTTGAAGCCTTCATAGAGAATTCTAAAGCGCCAGATAAAAGTCTATAATCTGTCAATGAAATTGCCGGGATTTTGTTTTCTACAGCATGAAGAATTAAATCGTCAATTTTAATATTTGACTCACAAATAGAATAATGAGAATAGTTTCTAAGAGGTATCAACATTTAATAAGCTTCATGTCTTTAATAGTATATGAAAAATCGAATAGGTTTTTATAGGAAATATCATGAGAAGAAACTACAAGAGATGTATTGAATTGTTTTGTGTAATTAATAAGTAATTCTATAACTTTATCTGAGTTAACCTTATCAAGATATGAGGTTGGTTCATCTGCAATAATTAATTGGGGTTTGTTCATCAAGGATCTCGCTACGCAAACTCTTTGCTTTTGTCCATTAGATATTTGAAAGGGATATTTTAATTTAATATCTTTAATATCTAAGAAATTTAATAAAAAATCTAATTGTTCTTCTTTTTCTGATTTTAACATTAGGTTGTCTTTAATATTTAACTCATTTAATAGGTAATGATCTTGGAATATAATTCCAATATCACTCTTAAGAAAATTTGATGAATTAGAAATATTCAAACTTTTATTATTTATTAAAACTTTACCACTATCAGGCTCATCTAAACCAGTTATCATATTAAGAAAAGTTGACTTACCGCAACCTGATGGACCAAAAAGAAATAAACTCTTACCCTTTTGAAGATTAAAGTCTAAATCTTTAAAAACTGTTAATGTTTCAACTGGTGATACATAGGATTTATTGATTTTTTGTGTCTGTAAAATATTGTTCATCTTAAAACTAAATTAGGCGTAATTTTATAAATGCGGAAAAGTGGAATAATAGAAGCAACTAAAATTGATGATAAAGCTATGATAATGATCAAAGCAATATCATTAAATTTAATTGAATGGGGAAGATTTGATAGATAATAAATTTCATTATTAAATAAACTGTAATCAAGAAAATATGAAAAGATTTTTTCAATTTTAGCTATATTAAAGGAAAGTAAAATTCCAAGCAAAGTTCCAAAAATTACCGATATGAAACTGACAATAAAAGAATTAATAAAAAAGATAAGATTTATTGTAGAGGTGCTAACACCAATAGATTTAAGAAGTACAATATCTTTATATTTTTCTTTGATAAAGAAAATCTGATTTGAAATAATTGTAAAGCAAGAAATGATAATTATAAAAAAAAGAATTATAAACATCACATTTTTTTCCGTCATCAAGGCTTGAGATAGAGAAGCATTTTGATCTGCCCATGACAGAAAATTAAAATCATTTAAATCCTCTAGGAACAAAAGATTATCACCACCATTTAGATAAACATCGATGATTGTCTCTTTAGATAACTCTTCAAAATAACTCATATTAGAATAAATGTAGTACCTATCAAACTCGTACATTCCTAAATTAAAAATACCTCTAATAGTAAGAATTTCAGAATTTAAAACCGGACCTAAAATAGTCATATCATTACTTGAGGTATTTAAAGTAACTTGATCTCCTACTTTAAGATTTAAAATTTTAGCTAATTCTACTCCAATGAAAACCCAATCTTCATCGAAGTATTCAATTTCAAAAAGATTTGTATTGAATTTAGGCATTAACTTAAAGTCATTATAAGAAAGACTTTTCATTAAAACTCCCTCTATATGATCATCTGAAGAAATGATAACTCTATTTTCACTGTTTTTAATGTAAGTGTTATTAGGATATTTATTTTTCAAACTCTCAAGATCGTTGTCGTTTGTTTCAATAAGAGTTAAATCTCCTTTAACACCAACAAGTGAAGATACTAATTCTTCTCTAAATCCATTCATAACCGACATAACTGTTATGAGAATTGATATACCTAGAATTAAAGCAAGTGATGATAAGATTGTTGAAGTTGAAAAAGCTTTATCTTTTTTTGAATTAAAAATATAAGCGACTGCAAGTTTAAGAAAAATTTTTCTCAAAATCAAATTTCTCCAAATCTTCTAAAGATTTTTTTTTGTTACTATTTGTTAATCGATTCACTAATTCAAATTTTCCGGATTCAATATAATTTTTACCTGCAATAATTGTCCAAGGAATCCCAATTAATTCCGAGTCTTTAATTTTTTTTCCAAATGTAATTCCTCTATCATCTAAAATAACATCTTTATATTTTTGGATTAAAAAACTATAGAGCTTAGAAATATTATCGTCATTTAAGAGTTCATCTGAGACGATAATATTAATTTTAAAAGGTGCTACTTGAAATGGCCATGCTATGCCCTTTTCATCATGATGAGCTTCTATGATTGCTCCAACAAGCCTAGATACTCCAATACCATATGATCCCATGTGAAGATCTTCAGTTTTACCCTCTTTATTAGAAATTTTGGCTCCTAAAGGGTTAGAATACTTAGTGCCAAAATAAAAGATATGCCCTACTTCAATTCCCCTACCGACTGTAATGTTATCTTTAGATTTATCTATGAGAGTATCTGAAGCTGAATAAAGATTATTGATATCTTCATATGATAGATCAAGTAAATTGTCTGATGTTAAATTAGGATCATAGGCAATTTCACTTTCGCCTGTGTTAGCAAGAATTTGAAATTCATGTGATAAATTACCACCAATAGCCCCTGAGTCAGCCTTAACGGGTATTGGT
>JAQWMI010000005.1 GCA_029246865.1 Alphaproteobacteria bacterium | reverse complement strand
TCCACCACCACCATAAGAGGCTTTAATGACTACCGGATAGTTAAACTTTTTAGCAAATTCTTTTGCTTCTTTAATATTTTGAATTGTTCCATCTTCGCCTGAACCTAAAATTGGGATTTTGTATTTCTTAGCTAATTTGAGAGCATTATTCTTATTGCCTAATGAAAGAATAGATTTAGCACTTGGCCCAATAAATTTAACATTATATTTATCTAAAATTTCAGCAAATTTTTCACTTTCGCTTAGAAAACCATATCCAGGATGCACCGCTTCTGCTCCAGTAATATTTATAGCACTCAGTATATTAGGAATATTTAAATAACTAGAGGCTGCATTAGATTTACCGATGCACACACTTTCATCAGCAAGTTTAACGTGCATTGCTTCGTTATCTACATCAGAATGTACGGCAACTGTTTTAACACCTAACTCTTTACAGGCTCTAATAATTCGAACTGCTATTTCACCTCTATTAGCTATTAGAATTTTATTAAACAAAATTATTTAAGTTCGATTAAAGGCTGACCAAATTCAACTGCTTCAGCATTTTTAACTAATATTCTAGAAACTACACCATCCTTATCAGCTTTAATTTCATTGAAAGTTTTCATAGCTTCAATAAGGCAAATTGTTGTACCTTTCTTTATTTTCTGACCTTTTTTGATAAAAGTAGGTGAACTAGGTTTTGCAGACAAATATACTACTCCTACCATTGGAGAGTCTATTGTGTCTAGTACGCGAGTTTGATTCGAATCAACACTATCTTTTGAACTAACTTCTTCATCTGTAATATTGTTACTATTTCTAGTGATTTGAGAAGTTATTTCTTGAGATAATTCGATGGAGGAGAATTTATTAGAAAACTTTATAGAGCTGAGTCTTTCTTTTTTTAAAATTTTAATTAGAGATTTAATAGAATTTTCAGTTTTTTTATCAATCATGAAAAATATGATATCTTTTTATCTCGAAACTTCAAATAGCAAAATTAGATAAAATTGTGTCAGAAAATTTTATTTTTATTTCTTAAATTGTTTAGCTAATTTTAATTTTTGATTATGATAATTAGATTTAATTTTTTTTCCATAAGTACTATTAGTATTTTCTACTAATTTATAATAATTAAGTTTTGCTACTTGTTGTTTATTTTCAACATAGAATGGCGTGTCGTATGCCCTTAACTCAAATACAGCAGGAGTTCCTCTTCCAGTACTGCCAAATCCAGGATCAAAAAAACCAGCGTAATGTACTCTAAAATTACCAAAATTATCTCCAAATGGTTCAAGCTCTGCAGCTATAGAATTTGAAATAATAATATTCTCTAAGGATCTTAATATATAAAATTCATCCTTTTCAATAATAAAACTATTCTTTATTGGTACAATTTTATCCCAATAATCATTAATCTTGTAATAATTTATTTTTGTTAAATTAATAGCGCCAGTATTTTTTTTTGCTTTATAAGCACTGACTTCATTTTTCTTTATATGGATTGAAATATTTTGAGATTTGATAAATGATTTTAGATTATGAGTTTTATTGTAAAATCGTAATTGATTTAAAGATATTCCTCTTTTAACTATTATACTAAATGATTGTGGAATTATTTCTAAATATACCTTGCCTTTATATCCCTTAATTACATGATCATATTCTTTGCCATTTTCAGTAATTAATCGTGTAAAAATATCTAATCTTCCAGTTGTACTTTTTGGATTTGATTTTGCCGAAAAGTTAATTGGTAAATCTAATTTTTCATTCAATTCGCATAAATAAATACAGTTTTTTTCTAAGAGGTTTTCATGATTTAAGTTTAATTTATTTAATGTTAAACTTTCTATTAGTTGAGATATTTTTTTATTATTAGGAATAAAAGATGCTTTGATCCTGTAGCAGTTAGCACTTAAAGTTAGATCTAATGATGCTGGTTGAATTTGAGACTTATTAAAGCTTCTACTAACTAAAATATTCTTATTATTGATAAATTCTTTTATAGATTTATTGATTAATATCGACATTTATTTCATTCACAAGGTCTATTATACTTATTTTACTTCTATCATATTTATTACAATAATAGTTAGATAATTTAATAATATTATTTTTTTTATAAAAATTGCAAAAATAAAAAAAACTCTCATTTTTTTGATTTAAATAATCATAAACCTTACCCATTATATACAAATAGTAAAATTCATTTTTAATATTTTTGTTATTTTTAAATATATTTATATTTTTTAATAACAAGTCATGATAATCATTATCAATCAAGTGATTTAAAAACTCTAATTTTACGTAAGAATTATTAAAAATTTTAATAACAGAGTTATAAATAACAATAGAACTCTCTTGACTCATACCAACTTTAAATAATTCATATTCAAAAATTTGTTTAAATTCAGGATCTTCAATTTTAACATTTTTTCCATTTTTAATATTTCTAAAAAAATTATTATATTTTTCATTTTTAGAATTCATAAAATACTTTGCTTTTAAATAAGTAAATTTATTATCTCTAATTGATTTATTGCCTTTAGTTATATGAGCAAGAACCTTTTTTTTTCTATCATTAATTGTAGGGTGAGTTTTTCTATAGCTATCATCTAAATTATTTATACTTAAATCATCAAGAAAATCATAAATAGGCTGTTTATCTAAACTATTTTTATTTAAATAATAAATCATTAAATCATCTGCTTCATTTTCAAATACAACAGAGTTTTTTAAATAATCTTGAATTAAACCTTCATTTATTGTTAATGAGGTTCCGAACATTACTTCTGTATTACTTAATGACAATCCGACTAGTAATGAAAAAATATTATTGTATTTACTAAATTCCTTTAATTTTTCTGCCTTAATTTTTTTTTGAAATATATGATTTTTTTTTATATGCCCGTATTCGTGCAGCATTATAGATATTAATGCGTTTTCATTATTAATGCTTTTTAAAATTCCTTTAGTAAAAAAAATATAATCGTTATTAATTACAAACGCATTTTCCTTAACATCATTAATTAATCTAAATTCAATATTTTCTTCGCCTGTTAACTTAAATAGTGTCTCTTTCAGATAATGTTCAAATACTTGATCTCTTATTATCTCAAATGCATTTAAATCACTAAAATTAATTAGCGTTATTATCAGTATTATCTTTTTCAACTATTATTTTTTTTTTAATTTTTCTTCTATATGTTTTTTCAGTTTCTGGTATTTCATCACTTTTAATTTCTCGTTTTTTCTTTCTTATTTTTTTTTCACTAACATTTGAAGTTTTCTTTTTAATTTTTCTTGAATAATTTTTGTTATCATTTTTACTTTCCTTGATGTCACTTTCTTCATTTTCTTCATTTTCTTTATTTTTATGCTTGATCTGTTCTTCAGACAACTTAATTTGTTTATTTTTCAAATTATGTGCAATTTTTTCTAATAAATTATTATCAAACTCAAAATATTTATTAATTTTTTCATCACAAAAATAGTTAATTTTAATTTTTTTTGGAAGAAAAATTTTAATTCTATCTAATAATTCATCCTTATTCTCCTCATAAAAATTCTTATCAATTTTCAAATTTATTTCTTCAATTTTTTCAATAGCAATCATATTTTTAATTGTCGATGTTATTTCTTGAAAAACAATATTTTTAGATTTTATAAGTCCATTTCCGTCACAACATTCACATTTGTTAAAGAAAATTTCATAAATGCTATGTCCTACTCTTTGTCTTGATATTTCCATTAAACCAAATTGACTAATCTTATTCAGCTGAACTCTTGATTTATCATTTTGAAATAACTGTCTCATTTTTTTTTCAACTTTAAAATTATTGGCATTACTTGTCATATCAATAAAATCTATGACTATTAGCCCTGCGATATTTCTTAATACGACTTGATTATAAATTTCATCACAAGCTTCTAAATTTGTATTTAAGGCGGTAATTTCAATATTTTTCTCAGATGTTGATTTTCCTGAATTTATATCAAATGTAGTAAGTGCTTCAGTAGGATTAATTACAAGATAACTGCCTGATTTCATATACACGTTAGTATTGCTTAATCCTGCTATTGGATTTTTAATACCATATGACTCTAATAACGCTCCTTTACCTTTAAATTGTTTAATGAGAGATTTTTTACTGCTCGTAAAATCTTTTTCAATTTTTTTAAATTCTTTATAAGTTTTAGGGTCAGACACAATTATCTCTTCATAAGACTCATTATAAATATCTCTAATAATTTTTATTAACGGACTGTCAATTTCATAAATTAATTTTGGTGCTTTAGATTTTAATGTTTCAGTTCTAATGTCTGTCCATAACTTTTTAAGATAAACAAAATCATTAGTTATATCCTCTGCATTTGAGTCAGTGGCATTTGTTCTTATGATTAAAGACATTCCTTCAGGTAAATTTAGTTTTTCATGAATTGTTTTTAATCTTTTTCTATCTTGTGGATTGTTAATCTTTTTAGATACCCCTCCAGTTGCTGAATTATTTGGAAGGAGAACACAATATCTGCCTGGTAATGAAATAAATGTACTAACTGCAGCACCTTTACTGCCTCTTTCTTCTTTAATTATTTGGATCAAAATTACCTGATCTTTTTTAATTACATCTTGAATTTTATACTTTCTATAAAAGTCTAAGAAATTTTTCTTATTATTTTTTTCCTGATTGAGATTATCATCATTAGTAGCATTAACTTCTTCTGTTATTTTATCTGATTGCGGTATCTTGAAATAACTAGGATGAATTTCATCAAATGGTAGGAAAGCCTTTCTATCTTCTCCGTAGTCAACAAAAGCTGCTTGTAGAGAAGGCTCTACTCTAGAAACAGTACAAAGATAAATATTACTTTTTTTACTCTTTGATTCTTCTACAGAAAAATCAAAATACTCAATTTTTTGGTCATTTGAGGCTGTAATTGATAATTCTGTACTTGTTGTTCCTTCAATAAAAATTTTTTTAGACATTTATAAATTCCTTTGGTGTGTGTTAAAGTGTTGATAGTTTTAATCATTTTATGAAAATTTTTTTTTTAATATTTAAACTCATTTTTTTGGGGTCCATATTAGGGGCCTCTATAATTATAATAACTCTTTGGAATATTCAGTCAAAGTTACCAAGTTCTAATATATCTGATTATTTTCCAAATGAAATAACTAAAATTTACGACACTAATTATGATCTTTTGTACCATGTGGGAAATAAAGATCGATTTTATCTAGATTATGATCAAATCCCAAAAGATATGATCAATGCAATTATTGCTGCAGAAGATAAAAATTTTTACACTCATAAGGGGTTTGATTTACAAGGGATATTCAGATCGGTATACGTAAATATAGATAATATTATTTTTAAAAAATCAAATAACTATGTTGGTGCCTCAACAATTACTCAACAATTAGTAAAAAATATTCTTCTATCAAATGAAAAAACACTAACAAGAAAAATTAAAGAATTAATTTTATCAATCAGAATTGAAAGGGATTATTCAAAGAAATACATATTGGAACTTTATTTAAATGAAATTTATTTTGGAAGAAGGTCTTACGGAATAGCTACAGCTGCAAGTAACTATTTTAATAAATCAATTTACGATCTAACTTTAGATGAGTATGCGTATTTGGCAGCATTACCTAAAGGTCCTAATAATTATGATACAAAAAAAAATTACAAGAAAGCTATAGAAAGAAGAGATTACGTCCTCAATCAAATGTACGAAAATAATTTCATTGATATTAATCAATTTAAAAAATCCAAAAATACATCTATAAGAACTACTACATATGACATTAAAAAATATAGCAAAAGTTACAATACTGATTTTATTTTAAATCAAATTCAATTATTAAATAAAAAAACTAATAGTGCTTACTATGTTCAGTCAACAATTAATCCAAGAATACAGAAATTAAGTGAAAAAGCTCTTGTTGATTCTCTAGGTCTACACGAAAAAAAATATAGAAAATGGGAAGGGAGTTACAACAAAGAATTAAAAGAAATAAATAGAGAATATTTAAATCACTGGGAAGAAGGTAGGGTATTAAGTAAAGATAATAATATTAAATATCTAATTAATGGTTCAGAAAAAACTCTTGATTTGGACATTAATTCTTATGGTCCTAATAAAAAATCTCCAATAAGTTTTCTTGAAATTGATGATTATTTTTATGTGTCTAAAATAGAAAATAACTATTACCTTATGCAACCACCGAAAATAAATGGCTCTATGGTAGTTTTGAACCCATTTAATGGCAATATTTTGGCTATGGTTGGAGGTGTAAATTATACAGAAAGTAAATTTAATAGAGCAACTCAGGCATTTAGACAGCCAGGCTCTTCGGTTAAGCCATTTATTTATGCTCTAGGTCTATCAAATAAAAAATTTATTCCAAATACTGTAATTCTAGACTCTCAAATATCTCTTTCCCAAGGTCCTAATTTACCTATTTGGATACCAAAAAATTATTCTAATAAGTCTTATGGAAAAATATCTTTTAGAAGAGCTTTAGAAACATCAAATAACTTAGTAACTCTTAAAATTGGTCTTGACTTAGGGTTAGATGAAATTAATAAATTTTTTAATAACATTTCTCTATATAAGGATAATAATAAAGAAATTTACTCATTACTTTTAGGTTCAGTGGAGCAGAACTTATTAACTCTCTCAAAGAGTTATTCCATTTTTGTTAATGGTGGATATCAAGTAGAACCAAAAATAATAAAAAAATTAGTAACCGACAAAGGATATTCAATTGATAATTCTTATTTTCTAGATTGTGAATATTGTAGTTTTAATGATGACTCTAGATCTTACAGAACACCAATGATTAAAAATGAAAGTGAAAGAATTTTAGATGAGCAGTCATCTTTTCAAATACTCAATATTCTTGAAGGTGCTATCAAGAATGGTACTGGGAAATCTTTAAAAAATATAAATTATCCAATAGCTGGTAAAACAGGAACAACAAATGAAAGTAAGGATTTATGGTTTTTTGGCCTAACACCTGAGATGGTTGTAGGGGTGTATGTAGGTTATGATAATCCAAAAAAAATTGGCTATAAAGAAACAGGATCTTCCGTGGCTTTACCAGTTTTTAAAAATTTTATAACCAACTATCTAAAAGCTGAAAATATTGATAAAAGTGTCAAATTTAATGTACCTAAGCAAATGATTAAAAAGTATACTGATCAGAATAATTATAAATCTTTTGATAATTGGAGAGAAAATACAATTGAAGACTATTTTACATTAGATCAAATAGACATTATGAGTAATATAGATAATAATCTAAAAGGAATTAATTAATGGATAAGTTTGAATTCAGTGCATTTTTAAAAATTATCAAAGATAACCTTACTATTATAAGGGGGGGTCTTTGACTATGATAACCTTCATCTTTCAATCGATAATATAAACAAACAGCTACAAGACCCATCAATGTGGGGAGATATTGATAAGCTGAATAAATTACAAATAGACTTAAAGCATAAAACTAACATAATTAACGCATTCGAATTAATTGAAAATTCTTTTAGTGAATTGTTAGATTATGAGGAAATATATGACAGTCTTAATGATTTAGATATTAAACAAATTCAATCGAATTTAGATCTCTTACAAAAAGAAATAAATAGTTTAAAAATTCAAACTTTATTAAGTGATGAAACAGATAGTAATAATGCTTTTGTTGAAATACATGCTGGTGCAGGTGGCACGGAAAGTCAAGACTGGGCAGAGATGTTAGAAAGAATGTATCTTAAATTTTGTGATAAAAATGATTACAAATACGATCTAATTGATAGACAGAGGGGTGAGGAAGCAGGAATTAAATCTTCAACATACTTAATTAAAGGATTCAAAGCCTATGGATATTTAAAAAATGAATCTGGCATCCATAGATTAGTCAGAATATCGCCTTTTGATTCTAATGGCAGAAGACATACAAGCTTCTCGAGTGTTTGGGTTTATCCTGAGATAGATGAAAATATTGAAATAGAAATAAATCCAAAGGATTTGAGAATAGACACGTTTAGAGCGCAAGGTGCTGGAGGTCAGCATATAAATACTACTGATAGTGCTATCAGAATTACATATTTAAAACTTAATATTGTTGTTCAAAGTCAGGCAGAGAGATCTCAGCATAGAAATAAAGAAACAGCTATGAAAATGCTAAAATCAAGAATTTATGATCATGAGCTAAGTATTAAAAATGAAAAAAAACTTGAAGCTGAGAATAGTAAAAAAGAAATAGGTTGGGGACATCAGATTAGATCTTATGTTCTTCATCCTTATAAGATGATTAAAGACCTTAGAACTAATCATCAATCCTCAGATGCTGAAAATATTTTAGATGGTAACATATTTGAATTTTTAGAAAGTAGCTTAATTGATGCTAATAAAAAATAGTTTAATTTTCATTTTAATTTTCAGTTTTGCTGAAGCGCAAAACTTTCAATATAAAAATGATAATTTTAATTTAGAGTTCTTAACAGATAATAATGAATTAAATTTTATTCAATTTAAGCATGAAATTGACGAGAATAATGATGTTACAGGCTCTTTAGACCTAAGTAATGCAGACTCTATAACTTTCTCTCTAAAATCTAAAAATATAGAATACGAATTAATTAATAACCTTCTGCCTAAGAACAGCAAGAAAACTAATAAAAAAATAATTGTAAATTGGGATATTGAAAACTTTGTTGTTTCAAAAAATTACACACTTTATGAGGTTAGCATAAAAGCTGTTTATAAGGGTAAATATGATGAACTTTCTATTTCCGATAAAGCGAAAGAGTTACAATTTTTAATTTATCCTAAAAATGACAAAGATATTAGTAAAGTTTATGGTTATTCAAAAAATGCTGGCGAAATACTTGCCATAAGAAATATAACTAAAGATATTACCGGTGGAACTTTGCAAATCAATGGCTCTTATAGTTCAAGAGAAAAGCATAATTCTATTATGAAAGTTCAGGATTTTTCAATTAGAAATGGTTCAAAGTATGAAAATTTAATTAAATCAACGCGTTTCTTTGATATTATATCCGTAATTAAAGACTCGCAAAATGAATTTAGCTATATGGAAGTTCCAATTAGTCAAGAAGGGGACATGACTAAAGTAAAAGATGCCTTCGTAATAGGGGGATTGATAGGTTTTACATTTAGTGGAAATATAAATAGAGCAAGTAAAAATTCAAATTTTGATGGTTTCTATGGACCTTTGTATTTATTTGATAAGTATATCGACGACATTCCTTTATTTAATAATCTTTTAACTAATAATAAAAATGAAAGTATTTTAGGAGCAAATTTTTCTGTTACAAGAATTGAAGATGATACTTCAGTTACTATTAATCCTTTATCTCTTGTTACACCAGGTAAAACTAAAAGAATTTTTAAAATATTTGATTTTTTGAAAAGAGATAAAGATCTTAGTCAATAACTGTAATTATATCTTTCACTTTTATTGTTCCTGAAGTAAGAACTTCCGTTTGAATGCCACTCTTGTTCACTAGGAGCTTAACCAAGTTTTCAATATTAAGTTTCTTTTGTAAATACATACAAGGTTGACATAGTTCATGAATTTTTAAAATTACTTCATTACCTATTTTAATTTTTTTATTTATAAATTTTGTTAATTCAATACCTTCAGTAATTATATTTCTTCTAAAATCTTTACTATCTATTTTTTTATGTATTTTTTTTTCAAAATCCTGAATTATCTCTTCTTCAATTAAAGTAACTTGCTCTCTTGGGTGCTTAAAATTATTATAATATCTGTCACCAACTATTCCCATACCACTTTCTAAATAAGCATCCGCAACATAGAAAGTATTTGCTCCACTTTGATTAGTGATATTAATCTTTTTAACTATACCCATTATTATTTACTTCGATCTCTAAGCATTATATACAACTTATATGAATAAATTACTGGAGCAAAGAGCATTACAAATAAGAAATTTTATGATCTTTTCAAGACTAGCTCCTTTGGTTACTAGTTTTATTTGTTCTATTGTTATTAATAAGGTTTTTCTTAAATCTCCAGATATCTTTAGCTTTGAAAGCATTATGATTTTTATTGGTATGTTTTTAATCTTATATACTTTTATTAATCATACGAAAAACTTATGTGAAACTCTTGCCATTCTTAACCAACAAATTGCCTCTTCCGAAGACTCTACCGATAATCCACAGTAATTTTTACAAAATACTTCACTATTTTTAAAATCTAATATAAAAAGAACAAAGTATGAACGATATAGTCCAGCCTTCTTGCCATGTTCCTTATATTATCTCCAAGGTTTCTGCAGGATTTCCTTCTCCAGCTGATGATTACCTAGAGAATAATCTAAATTTAGACAAGTTATTGATTAAAAATCGGCCTTCTACATTTCTCATAAGGGCAGGCGGAGACTCTATGATCAATATAGGCATATATGATGGAGATATTCTGATCGTTGACCGTAGCCTGGATGCAAAAAGTAAAGATATAGTCATCGCTTCAATTTTTGGTGAATTAACAGTTAAAAAATTACTACTCGATATCCATGGTAATCCCCAACTTAAGTCTGAAAATGAGCTTTATTCAAGTATAGAAATCAAAAATAAGGAAGATTTAATTATTTGGGGTGTAGTCACTAGTGTTATTCATCAATTCATAAAATATTAAAAAATGCAATGTCTAGCATTAGTGGATTGTAATTCTTTTTATGCATCCTGTGAGTCTATTTTTAACCCATATCTAGCTGATAAGCCTGTAGTTGTTTTGTCCAACAACGATGGTTGTGTGATAGCAAGGAGTTCACAAGCTAAAAAAGTAGGTATCAAGATGGGTGCGCCTTTTTTCCAAATAAAAGAATTGGTAAGAAAAAACAAAGTTCATGTCTATTCTTCTAACTATACTCTCTATGGAGACATTTCCTCAAGAGTGATGAGTGTATTAAAAGAATTATCAGATGACTTAGAGATTTATTCTATAGACGAAGCATTTTTGATTTTTAACAAATCTTCTCAAAGATCTTTTTACTCTAGAGCATTAAATATTAAAAACATTATTAACAAGTGGATTGGTGTTCCTGTTAGTGTTGGTATTGCTCCAAATAAAACTCTGTGCAAGGTTGCAAATTTTTTAGCTAAAAAAGATGAGATGGGATCCCAAGTTGTTAGTCTCACTAATACAAGAGAAATAGAATTAGCATTAAAAATACTTGATGTTAATGAAATTTGGGGTGTGGGTGCTCGTATTTCTGAGTTTTTAAAATCAAATCATATATACACAGGATATGATTTGTGTAAAAAAGACCCTAGATGGATTAGACAGCATTTAGGAGTTGTAGGAGAAAGAACTTACAGGGAGCTTAAAGGTGAAAGATGCCTCAATCTTAATGAAAAAAATTCTATTAGAAATCAATGCATTGTGTCTAGATCATTTGAAAATTATATCATCAATAAAAATGATCTTGAAAAAAGAATAGTCTCTTATGCTACAAGAGCTTCAGAAAAAATCAGAAATGAAAAATTGCAGGTTAAAAATATTTCTATTTTTATAAGATCTAATAAATTTAGTAAAAATCAAAAACAATACCATTCTTTTAAAACACTATCTTTTATTAATCCTACCAATCATATTTTTGATATAGTCAAAAAATCATTAGAAGCGTTAAATAGTATTTTTCAAGAGGGAATACAGTACAAGAAAGCAGGAGTTATATTGTCAGATTTATACTTAGAAAACTCTTATAACGAAGACTTATTTAACAGAGAGTGTAAAGCTAGGTCTGAAAAGTTAAATAAACTTGACAAGGTTTTTGACTCTATAAATAAGAGATATGGAGGGGGCTCTATTTCTCTAGCAAGAGAAAATCACGAGCGCTTCTATATAACCAAAAGAAGAAATCTAAGCCCTTCCTATACTACAAACTTTAATGAATTACCTATAGCTAATTGACAGGAGGTATAGCTCCCATTGATTCTTGAAAGGCATTTTCATCAAATTTATCTTCTGCTAAATTTCCTGAGAAGTAATCATTATAAGCCTGCATGTCAAAGTGACCATGACCGCAAAGATTAAATAGTATGGCTTTAGATTTTCCCTCTTGTTTGCATTTCAAGGCCTCATCGATGGTGCCCTTAATAGCATGCGTTGCTTCTGGAGCAGGCATAATACCTTCTGTTCTTGCAAATTGTATACCTGCTTCAAAACATTCTTTTTGACCGTAGGCTCTAGGCTCAACATGACCATGATGAACTAAATGACTGAGCATAGGTGCCATTCCATGATACCTAAGACCACCAGAATGGGTTGGAGAAGGCATAAAATCAGATCCTAAGGTATGCATTTTCATTAAAGGTGTTGATTTTAAGGTATCTCCAAAATCATAAGCAAATTTGCCTTTAGTCAAAGAAGGACAGGAACTTGGTTCGATGGCTATAGCATGGACATCTTGTTCTCCTCTAAATTTTTTACCTAAAAAAGGATTACATAATCCAGAAAAGTTACTCCCACCACCAGTACAGCCTATTATAATATCTGGATAATCATTTGCCATTTCCATTTGTAAAATAGCCTCCTGTCCAATTATAGATTGATGCATTAAAACATGGTTGAGCACACTCCCAAGAGCATAATTAGTATCTTTACTAGTAGCGGCAACTTCTACAGCCTCAGAAATCGCTATCCCAAGAGAGCCAGAATTATTTGGGTCTTTTTCTAAAATAGATTTTCCAGAGTTTGTTAAATTAGAAGGGCTAGCAACAACATTACCTCCATAGCTTTCAATAATAGCTTTTCTATATGGTTTTTGATCAAAGCTAACCTTCACCATAAATACTTGTATTTCTAGTCCAAAAACAGAACCGGCATAAGAGAGAGCTGTTCCCCATTGTCCAGCTCCAGTTTCTGTAGCAATTTTTTTTATTCCTGCTTCTTTATTGTAAAAAGCCTGGGCAATAGCTGTATTTGGCTTGTGACTTCCAGAAGGACTTGCACCCTCATATTTATAATAAATTCTTGCTGGCGTATCTAAAGCTTTTTCTAAAGCTCTTGCTCTGACAAGTGGAGTGCTTCTCCATCTCATATAAGCATTTAAAACAGGTTTAGGAATATCTATATATCTATCTTGGGAAACCTCTTGCATAATAAGTTCCATAGGAAATAAGGGGGCTAGATCATCAGGACCTATTGGTTCTTTTGTTCCTGGATGCAAAGGAGGGCTCATAGGTTCCTTTAAATCAGATGAAAGATTGTACCATTGCTTTGGCACATCTGTGTCTTTTAAATAAAATTTACTTTCCTCAGTCATAATTTCCTCCTTTTATTAAATTCCTCAAAATAAATATAGTATAATTTTAATAAAAAACTAAGAACTTAGTTATCGTAATATCTTTGATTAGCAGCTTCCTTATTAAATATTGGAATTAATTGAGCAATCAAAACTCCTATAATTATTAAAAAACATCCAAATATTTGTGCAAAACTTAAAAATTGACTTAGTATTATCCAAGCAGATAAAGCGCCAAACACTCCTTCTAAAGAAAATGTTATAGCTGCAGTAGAGGGCTTGACATATCTTTGTCCAACAATTTGAAGAGTATAAGCAACACCTGTTGACATAATACCTACATATAAAAGTTCAAATAATTCTTTATATATTCCTGAAAGTGAAGGTTCTTCAAATATAAAAATTAGAGGAAAACTAATCAAAAAGCATATAAAAAATTGTATTGAAGCTAGAGTAAATGGAGCATCAACAATTTCAAAAAATTCATCTATTAGGATGCAATGTATAGCAAAAAAAACTGCACAGATAACTACAAGAATGTCTGCTGACTGTGCTTCAAAAGTATTTTCTGATGTTAGGTAATAAGATCCAATTAAACAAACACTCACTGAGATCCATATAGACCAATGAATTTTTTTCTTAAGAAAAAAACGAGAAATAATCGGAACAAAAGGGACATACAGAATAGTTAAGAAAGCAGCATTTCCTATTTTTGTATATAGAAGAGCGTATTGTTGTAAATAAGACCCTAATAATAATGAGCAGCCTGTAAAAAAGAGAATAAAATAAAGTTTCTTTTTTTTTTGATTTTCAATATTTAAAAATAAATTTTTTTCTCTTAAAGCAAATGGGGCTATTAAAATAGCACCAATTAGAAAACGAATATTTGTAAAAGTGAGCGGGCCTATAAACTCCATTCCAGTAGATTGAGCAACAAAGGCTGTGCCCCATATAAAGGCTGCCAGTATCAATAGAATTGTTGCGGTGAATTGTTTGGAAGGCATCTATATTACTGGCTCCGCAGGTAGGATTCGAACCTACGACCTGTCGATTAACAGTCGAATGCTCTACCGCTGAGCTACTGCGGAACGAGGGAATAAACTACAATAATTTTAATATTTTTCAAATACCAATTAAGATTATTTTATTATAATGAAAATCTGTATAATAATTAATTAGGAGATAAATTATGGAAGAATTAAAAGTTATAACGCCCTGTATTAGTATTTGTAAAACAGACCCAATTACTGAGTATTGTTATGGATGCTCAAGAACAAATGAAGAAAAACAAGTTTGGAGAGATGAAAATACTTCCAATCAATGGAAATCAGACAATATAGAGACTCTTAAAAAAAGAATGCAAGGATGGCAATTAGAAACCTTTAATAAATCCTATGAATTCAAAAAAGAAAAAGGCATGTCTCTAGTTAAGTTTAATATAGAAAAGAAAAAATCTGAACTAGCTAAATGATTCAAGGAAGCTGTCTTTGTAAAAGTGTTGCTTTTAAAATCTATAAAGAAACAAGAAAGGCTGTAATTTGTCATTGTACAATGTGCCAAAAGTCCAATGGAGAATTTAGTAGTTACACGAAAACTAAATTAAGTAATTTTAAATTAACCCAAAAATCATCTTTGAGATGGTACCATTCTTCTAAAAATTATAGGAGAGGCTTTTGTTTTAAATGTGGAAGTTCTTTATTTTTTCAAAAAATCAAAGACGCTATTGATATTGCAATTTCTACAGGATCATTAAAGAAAAATATCTCAACTATTGGGCATATTTATTATCAAGATAAAAAAAGTAAATTAATAATTGGAAAAAATTTAAAAAAATTTAAAAAATCTTCTAATGGAATTTTTGATAGTTATCTTTTTAAAATCAAATGAATTATTCTTTAATTTTAAAAATCTTCTTAATAGTAATTTTAATCTATATAGGCCTTGTTATATTTATATACTCAATTCAAAGGTCTCTACTTTATATTCCTAAAATAGATAGTTATGATGATGAGCAACTAATCATTAATTATGAAAAAGTTAATATATTTAATTCACAAGGAAATGCCCTAAGGTCGATATTTCATAAAAATGAAAAAAAAACTAATACCACTTTAGTAATGTTTCATGGAAATGCCGGTCCAATTGAAAATCGTTTTTATAAAATTAATAAACTCTCTCAATTTGAACAAAATTTACTTTTAATTTCATGGAGAGGTTACAGTGGTAATGATGGTGATCCTTCAGAAATAGGTTTATATGACGATGCAAATAGTGCCATTGCTTGGATTGAAGATAAGGGAATAAAAAAAGAAGATATAATTTTGTATGGTGAATCTCTTGGCACTGGCGTAGTTTCAGAGTTGGCAAGTAAAAATCTCTTTAAGGCTATTATTCTAGAAGCCCCTTTTACATCTATGATTGACGCTGCCTCATTTCATTATCCTTATTTGCCTGTTTCATTAATGCTTAAAGATAAATTTCAAAGTGATAAAAAAATTAAAGATGTAAAATCTCCTGTTTTTGTAATGCATTCTACTAAAGATGATATAGTTCCATTTTGGATGGGAAAAAAAATATTTGAATTATCTAATAACCCTAAAATGAGCTTTTTTGTTGATGATAATAAACATTTAGTTACTTATGATAAAGATCTCATGATGCAGCTTAAAATATTTTATAAGAATTTAGATGAAAAAATTTAATAATTTACCTGAGCTTTTTTTCTATCAGACTTCTAAATTACTAAATAAACCGCATTTAAAAAAAATTAATACTAGTAGTAATCAGATAGAAACACTTTCATGGAAAGATACGCTTGACGAAGTAACTAAAGTTTACCAATTTTTAGATCAACAAAAATTAAATGACTTTGATCGTGTGATGCTTGTTTCTGAAAATCGACCTGAATGGATAATATCAGATATTGCGATTATGTCATCAAAGCTTATTACTATACCCAATTATACCTCTTATACTCCAAAAGACTTCCAACATATTATTAAAGATTCTAAACCTAATGGTCTCATAGTTTCTAATTTAATTTTATTAAAAAAAATTATTCAAGCTTCAAAATTAAATAATTTCAATTTTAAATTTATTTTAGTTATGGATAAATTTGATGAGAATTTAGATACTAAAAATATTTATTTTTGGAAAAATTTAGTATCAATACATAATATAAATTTTAATAAATATAAATCTTTAAAGAGAACGGACCCTAGTTGCATTATCTATACATCTGGCACTCAAGGTCAGCCAAAAGGAGTAACTTTAAGTCATGGCGGTATCTTATCTAATTGTGAAGCTGCTGATATAGTGTTGCATTCAATAAAATCAGATGATTTGTGTTTTTTAACATGGCTTCCTCTTTCACATTCTTATGAACATACAGTTCAATTTGCTCAAATTGCGCTAGGTGCTATCACATTTTATAATGAAAGTATTGAGAAGCTTTTACCAACATTGAAAATAGCCAAACCTCATGTATTAACTGCTGTTCCAAGATTTTATAACAATTTGTATTCTAAAATGCAGATTAACTTAAGTAAGCAATCTTATTTAAAAAAGTTTTTATTTAATAAAACTGTTGAAATTGGTACAAAAGTAAATCAAAAAGCTCATATTTCTTTTTTAGAAATACTTTTGAATTTATTATTGTCTCTTTTGGTGAGGAGAAAAATTAAAACACAATTTGGTGGTAATTTAATTGCTTTTGTTTCTGGGGGAGGGCCTTTAGATAGTCAGATAGGCAATACTTTGAACGCTTTAGGTATTAAAACACTTCAAGGTTATGGTCTCACCGAAACATCTCCAGTTGTAAGTTGCAACCCACTTACAAATATTAAAGTTGAAACAGTTGGAACCGTTTTACCTAATGTTGAAGTTAAGTTGGCTGAAGATGGTGAAATTCTAGTACGAGGGGAAATCTTAATGATCGGATATTGGAATAATAAAGAAGCAACAGATGAAATCATTAAAGATGGTTGGCTGCATACTGGAGACATTGGGGTTTTTGACTCAGATAATTATTTGATCATAACTGATAGAAAAAAAGATATTATTGTTTCGTCAGGTGGAGATAATATTTCCCCTTCTAAATTAGAAAATCTACTTACTCTTGATGCCAAAATTGAACAGGCTTGCGTATTCGGTGATAATAAAAGTTATATTTCTGCTTTGTTGGTAATAAATCCTCAAGAAAATTCAAACAAAAATGAAATTCAAAATTATATTAACAATTTAAATTTATCTCTATCCCAGCCTGAAAAAATTAAAAGATTTGAGATAATAGAAATACCTTTTTCAATGGAAAATGAATTACTTACTCCAACAATGAAAGTCAGAAGGCATAAAGTATATGAGCAGTACAAAGAGTTAATAGATAATTTGTAGTGATGGGAATTTTTGCCTCTATTGATTTTGAAACCTCAAATATTGAAAGAAATAGTGCCTGCGCTATAGGATACGTTTTATTTAATTCTAGTAAAATTTTTAAAAAAAAATCTTATTTAATAAAACCTCCAAAACCGGAAATACACTTTACTGAGATACACGGTATTACCTGGGAAATGTTAAAAAACAAAAGTAACTTTGATAAAGTTTGGGCTGAGGTAATCCAAGATCTTAAAGAAGCAGATATTTTTTTTGCTCACAACGCCTCGTTTGATAAAAGTGTTCTGCATGCATGCTGCAGACACTACAAATTACCTTTACCTGAACAGCCATTTAAAGACACTGTAAGTATATCTAGACAAATGTGGAATTTTAAAAATAATAAATTAAACACAGTCTGTAAGGAACTGAGAATACCTCTCAATCATCACGATGCGCTATCAGACGCCGTTGGCTGTGCAAAAATAGCCATGGAAGCTATTAAATTGGGATACATTATTTAAAATATTTGCCGATGTAACTCAAAACAGAAAAAATTATAATTAAAATAATTGTTCCTAATATCAAAATATTTAATGTATCACCTTGGTCTAAAATAATACCAAAAAGAAATGGTGAAGCTGCTGAAGCCAAGATTCCAAAAAAAGTCATTAATGCTTTTATAGAACCTAAGTTGTTCACTCCGTACATTTCTGCCCATAACGACCCTGACACATTTTCTCCAATAGCTTGAGTCAATCCAACAACCGACATGTAGGCAAATAAAATCAATGGGCCGTTTAGATACATTAAAATAATTAATATTAATAAATATGGTATCAAAAAAAATGGCATGATTTTTCTTGCATTAAATTTATCTACTAATAATCCAGCAATAGTTGAGCCTATAATGGAGAATATGGCATAAAAGATTAAACCTATTGCTATTAAGTTAAGATCCCAACCCTTAAGTGGTGCAATATACACCTGATGAAAAAAAAATCCTGTAACAGCAAATGACATTAAAAGAGTACTAGGTAAGTAACAGTAAAACTTAGTATCTTTTAAAATATCTCTTCTTTTCCATATTTTCTGTTCATTTTTTTTTTGATTATTCAAAAAATTTTGATGCACTTGTTTATGATTTTTTAATAAATACCACAAACCGATTCCAAAAAAAATAATTATAAATATAGATGATGAAACCCACGTTAATCTCCAGCCAATCACTCCAATTAATATTACTGCAATTGAGGGATAAAATATTTCTCCAAATGCAAGTCCATAGCTTGACACAGCCAATGCTTTACCTCTGTCCTTATCGAAATATCTAGCCATTGTGGTTCTAGAAGTGTGCCCCATTAACCCCTGTCCAAATAATCTTAATAAATACAGACCAATAAATAGCATGAAGGTATTTAAAATACTGCTTACAAGCAGACAAGTTAAAGAGAGACCTACTACAATAGTGGATACATACTTTCTTAATTCAATATTATCAATTAGTTTCCCCGCCCAAATTAGGCTAATAGCACTTAAAATTGTTGCGATAGAATAGTATCCGCCAAATTCACCATTTGTTAAGTTTAAAAATTCTCTAAAGTAACCGCCAAATAAAGATATAAAGTAAGTCTGTCCAAAGCCAGATCCAAATGCTGTAAAGAAGCCTATAGTAAGTAAAGCAAAATTTTTATGAAAAAAATTAATCAAGGACCAGACTTTATAATTAATTATAATTTAATCAATTGACTAACATCAACTTTAACATAAATTAATCAATCAAATTATGGATAGTAAAAGCATAACACCTTTAACAACTGAAATACTAATAGATCTTATAGAAAATGCTGAAATCAACAATCATGATTATGTTGTTAAAACTCTTATTGAGCCGGCATTACAAGTAATAGTCGATAAATATAAAACCTGTGAATCGTTTGATGAGGCCATCGTTGATGAATTAGAAAAAGAAAACAAAGCAATCGTAGAAGAGCTGGATAAGGAGCACAATGAATAATTATAAGAATAAAGAAATTTCAGAAATTATAAAATCATGGTCTGACAATTCTAATTATCCAATTGACCATCCACAAAAAATTATTGATACATTTGCTGATGCTTTAACTGAAATTTATGCAGTGCCTGAAATACAAAATAAAACAGCCACAAACGAAGAATATATTACTATTTACAATAAAATAATGCTCAATCCAATTTTTGATAGCCATCCTATCGGATTTATATGGCGTGAGGATTCTCAAGAATTTCTTGAAGATATTGCTAGCGCTACAAGCATGGCTGATAACATATTTGAAACAGTAGAAACAAAAAATGCCTACTTAATATCCTTGGCAGTTGCTTTTAAAAAGTCTGCACCAAAAGCCCTTAAAGATACTGACTTTGAGCAAGCTTCTTTGATAATTTATGAGAAAATTTTTAGTATTGAAAATCCAAATTTTAGTTACACAGATTTAAGTAAAAATATAACAGATGATTACAGTCACTTAGATGATGGTCAGGCCTTAGCATTTCAAATTCAATATCACAGATGGATGATTTTGAACAAAAATATTTTACCAGAAACTAGTTACATGAGAAATAGATTTATAAATATTGTTATTAGAAAAAATTTTCCCAAGCATACTCCTAATCCAGAAAGTAAAACTGAAACTAGCTATTCAGAGTCCCATCAAAAATTAAAATTAGAAATTATGGGCCACATGACTAAAGGTTTAGAGGATAAGAAAAGCGAAGAACTTAATAAATGGGTAGCATCTTTTGTTAATAATGTAATGTTAGTTTATTACGGTTTCTACAAATGGGATAAATTAAGGGGTGATTTTTATCAAGTCATAGATTTAGAAAAATCTCAGTTTGGTATAAAATTACCAGATCAATATGAAGATAATCTAGAAGAATTTTCCAAATACATTAAAATTAAAGATAACTAGAATTTTATTTATACTCCCAAATATAGTGACCACAGTTATCAAGCATCTCACCTGTTACTTGACTTAGAAACATACCGTGACTAACAACAGCAATATTTTTTTCATTTCTACTATCTAGCCAATGTTTGAATTTATCAAATCTAGCCTTTGTATCTGAATGGGTTTCTTTAATAATCTGTTTTTCATCAATTACTTTATTATTATTCCACCAATAGTCTTTTAAATCACTAAAGTCGTATTTAGGAAAATCTTTTTTTAAATCTGATGGTTGCCTTCCAACATCGCAGGAATGAAACGAGTGTTCTCTTATGCAATCCACTATAATAGGATTTTTAGCTGGAAAAATGATTGAAAATGTTTCCATAGCCCTTGTTAGTGGAGAGCATACATACAGATCAAACTTTAAATCTTTAAGTTCTAAATACTTATTTTGAGCCTGTTGTTTACCCTTATAAGTAATCCTAGCATCAAAATATTTAGTTGTGCTTTCAGGATCAATAGCGGCATTAGCCTCAGATTCAGCATGCCTGATAAGGTGAATT
>JAQWMI010000004.1 GCA_029246865.1 Alphaproteobacteria bacterium | reverse complement strand
AGCATTACCAGCCCTTTCACCAAGTCCATTAATTGTACATTCGATTTGTCTAGCACCTTTTTGAACAGCGCTTAATGAATTAGCAACAGCTAAACCAAGATCATTGTGACAGTGAACTGAAATTATTGCTTTATCAATATTAGGAACATTATTTTTAACACTACTAATTATTTCCCCAAACTCCATTGGAAGAGTATATCCAACAGTGTCTGGAATATTAATTGTTGTTGCTCCAGAATTAATAGCTAATTCAATGCATCGGTAAAGAAAATCAATGGATGACCTACCTCCATCCTCACAACTCCACTCAATATTTGGGCAGAGATTTCTTGCAAAAGAAACACTATCTTTGATTTTTTCCAATACCTGTTCTTCTGACATTTTTAACTTAAACTCCATATGAATTGGGCTTGTTGCAATAAAGGTGTGGATTCTTGGGTTTACAGCTGATTTAATTGCGTTCCAAGCTATTTCAATATCTTCATATTTCGCTCTTGATAAAGCTTGTATTTGACAATCTTTGATTTCAGAACTAATTGCACTAACTGCATCAAAATCTCCCTTAGAGGCAATAGGAAAGCCAGCTTCAATAATGTCAACTTTAAGTTCTTCCAAACATTTAGCTATAGAAACTTTTTCCTCTAAATTCATAGAAGCTCCGGGAGATTGCTCACCATCCCTTAAAGTTGTATCTAAAATTAATACTTTTTCTGACAAATATTAAATATCCTTAACTAATTTATTTGAAGCAATCCATGGCATCATAGATCTTAATTTAGCTCCAACTTCTTCGATTTGGTGTTTTGCCCCATCTTCTCTCATTTGTTTAAATTTAATTTGACCAGACTTATGTTCGTCCATCCACTCTTTAACAAAAGTTCCATCTTGAATTTCTTTTAATACTTGCTTCATTGTCTCTTTTGACTGCTGCGTAACAACTCTTGGGCCTCTTGTATAATCTCCATATTCTGCAGTATTAGAAATTGAGTATCTCATATTGGCCATGCCACCCTCATACATTAAATCTACTATAAGTTTTACTTCGTGGAGACATTCAAAATATGCCATCTCTGGAGCATAACCAGCTTCAACTAAAGTCTCAAAGCCATTTGTGATTAATGACATCAATCCACCACATAAAACTGTTTGTTCTCCGAATAAATCTGTTTCACATTCTTCTTTAAAAGTAGTTTCAATAATTCCAGATTTACCACCACCAATTGCAGAAGCGTAAGCTAAACCAAGTTCTTTTGCATTACCGCTTACATTTTTATCGACAGCGATCAAACATGGAACTCCTCCTCCTTTTAAATACTCTCCTCTAACAGTATGACCAGGTCCTTTAGGAGCAATCATAAAAACATCAAGATCTTCTCTAGGATTAATAAGTTTAAAGTGAATGTTTAATCCATGTGCAAAAGCAAGCGCTGAACCTTTTTTAATATTAGGCTCAATCATAGTTTCATAAATTTCTTGTTGGTTTTCATCAGGAGCTAAGAACATTACAATATCTGCATCTTTTACAGCATCTTCAGGTATTTGTGATTGTAAACCTACGTCTGATGCTTTTTTGATAGAACTTGAACCTTCACGAAGAGCTACAACAACATTAGTTGCTCCAGACTCTTTTAAATTTAAAGCATGAGCGTGTCCTTGACTTCCAAAACCTACAATTACAATTTTTTTATTTTTAATTAGATTAAAATCTGCGTCTTGTTCATAATAAACTTTCATAATATTTACTCCTTATATTGATTAAACTCCAAGGCCAATAGGGCCACTTCTAACTATTTCAACTTTTATACCATTGATGCCATTTAAGTCATCTAAAAATTTATTAACTCTCTCACTAGTGCCAGAAATTTCATAAATAACAATACCTTCTTTCTTTGAAACAGTTCTTGTTCTATAGATATCAGCTAATGCTAATGCTTTATTATTCTGCTCATTATTTTCATAAGATATCTTTATAAGTGAAATTTCAGCCTCATAGGATTCATTTAAATCAGCTAAATTAATGGCGCTATGAACTGGAACTAATTTTTCTAAATGAGCGATAATTTGTTCTATGACTTTTTCTTCGCCAATAGTTTCAAGAGTAATTCTTGATAAATTTTCTTTTATATCAACCACCGTTACATTTAACGCTTCGATGTTATAGCCGCGTCCTGAAAATAGACCGACTATTCTTGCTAAGATTCCAGGTTCATTATCAACGATTAAAGATAAGACATTTCGTTTAGAATTTTTAAAAGTATTACTTGGTTCAGGATAAACAGAGGCATCAGACATTAAACCAACACCTTGCCCTTTTCTTGATTTTCTGGTTTTTCTTTATCGTATTTAGAAAGTAACATTTCATTATGTGCAGCTCCACTAGGTATCATAGGAAATACATTTTCTTTTTTATCAACCCAAATATCTACAATGACTGGTCTATTAATGCTCTTCATTTCACTAATAGTATCGTCTAACTCACTCAAATTTTTTGCTCTCAGGCCTACCGCATGAAAAGACTCTGCTAATTTTACAAAGTCAGGAAGGGCATCTACATAACTTTCAGAATATCTACTACCATGCATAAGTTCTTGCCACTGCCTCACCATTCCCATGTATTCATTATTAAGAATAAAAATTTTAATTGGTAATTTATATTGGACGGCAGTTGCAATCTCTTGAATATTCATAAGAAATGAAGCTTCGCCAGCGATATCTATAACTAATGCGTCAGGATTAGCCATTTGAGCACCAATTGCTGCAGGCATACCAAATCCCATTGTACCTAAGCCGCCTGAAGTGATCCAAGAATTAGGTTTATTAAATTGAAAGTATTGTGCAGCCCACATTTGATGCTGACCAACTTCTGTTGTAACAATGGTTTCTCTATCTTTTGTTAATTCATTTAATCTTGCGATTGCATGTTGTGGTTTAATTATTTCATCACCTTGCTCATAGTTTAAACAATTAGTATTTTGCCATTCTTTTATCTCTCCCCACCAATTTGAGATTTGGTTATGATTGAATTCAATGTTATTGGACTCTATATAAAGATTTAAGGCAGATAGAGCATGTGCAATATCTGTGTTAGTTGAAAAATCAACATTAACATTTTTATTGATTGAGCTTTTATCTATATCAAAATGAAATTTGGTTGAATTAGGAGAGAAGGCATCAAGTCTACCAGTAATCCTATCGTCAAATCTAGCGCCTACATTAATCATAAGGTCACAATTGTGCATAGCAAGATTGGCTTCATAGGTTCCATGCATTCCAAGCATTCCAATTGATAACTTACCATTACCAGGATAACACCCTAGACCATGAAGTGTTGTGGTCACCGGGATATTTGTTAACTCTGCGAATTTTATAAGCTCTTCACTTGCTTTTAATCCAGAATTTAGACAGCCACCACCTACGTATAAAACAGGCTTTACCGATGATTTAATGTGCGATACTAGACTTTCAATAAAATCTTTTGAAATCTCAGTAGAACCCGATTTAATTCTATGTGGTCTAAAATTTATATCCTTTCTAGATTTATAAATAGTTTTTTGTAGTTGAATATTTTTAGGTATATCTATTAACACAGGACCAGGTCTGCCGGATCTAGCTATTTCAAATGCTTCATGAATAATTTCTGATAATTTAGATATATCTTTTACTAGATAATTATATTTAGTGCACGGTCTCGTAATTCCAGTTGTATCACATTCTTGGAAGGCGTCAGTTCCTATCAAATGAGTTGGTACTTGACCAGTAATGCAAACAATAGGAATACTATCCATTAAGGCATCTGTGAGACCTGTAACAACATTTGTAGCTCCAGGACCTGATGTTACTAAAAGAACTCCAACTTCCCCACTAGATCTAGCATAACCTTCCGCAGCATGCACCGCTCCAGCTTCAGCTCTTACTAAAACGTGTTTAAGAAAATTTTGTCCAAAAATTGCGTCATAAATAGGAAGCACAGCACCTCCTGGATAACCAAAAATTGTATCAACTTCTTGTTCTTTAAGAGCCTCTAAAACAATCTGAGCTCCAGTTAATTCTTTATCAGTATTCATTTTTTTAAGTATATACTTATATTTTCAATTACATCGTTGGGAAAGCTTTTTTTGAAATAAGTTCGAATATTTAAGGGAGAGAAATTTTGATTATTCCACCAAGTAAACTGCCTTTTTATGTATCTTTTGGTATTGTGTTTTCCATCAAAAATAGCGTCTTCTAAGGAAAGTCTGCTCTTAGTATATTGAATTAACTCAGGTAAGCCGTGCGCTTTTAATAAAGTTTTAGATATATTTTTATATTGCGCTATATCTCTAGCTTCCTCTATAGCTCCTTTTTGTATCATCATATCAAACCTTTCTTCCGCAAAATCATATAATTCTTTCTTTGGCTTAAAGACTTGAACTACTAAAGAATTAGGTGTGATCGGTTTTCTATTTCCATAAAAACTTTCCATAACAACATTAAATTCAAGACAAAAAGCAACTCTATTAACTAATCTTTGACGATCTTTTGGGAAAATATTTTCCTTATAAAATTTATTTAAAAAATCGATACAATAATCAGCACCTTTAGATAAAAGCATTTCTTCAGCCTCATCTTTATATTTTTTTTGTGTGACAGGTATTTCTGAGATGCCTTCAATTAAAGATTGAACATACAAACCAGTACCTCCAACAAAGACAGGTATGTTACCTCTAGCTCTTATTTGTGGTAAAATAATTTGAACATCTTCACGCCATTTCTGAACTGAAAAAACTTTATTTTGAATATATCCATATAAATGATGAGGAACAATTTTTTCTTCTATTTTATTAGGACGATTTGATAATATCTTAAGATCTTTATAAACTTGGATGCTATCACAATTTATAATTTCAATTTTAAAGTTCTTAGACAACTGATAGGCGAAATCATTTTTACCGGAACAAGTCGGTCCAACAACAAAAATAGTTTTATTCAACTAAGAATGGATTTATAAGCCAAAATTCATTACCACTTCTAACGACTCTTAATAAAATTTTGTCTCTTTTTAGGCGTTTATTTTCTTTAATTATATTTTTAAAATCTTTTATGGTTGAGACTTTTTCACTACTTACTTGAATAATCACATCATCAACAAGTAAATTACTATTTTTGGAACCAACTGACTTAACAATGATACCATTTTTAATATTGGTTAAAGCTAGATCTTCGATATTTTTAGAGCTTAATTCTGCTACAGTAATATCTAATTCAACAATCTCAGATCCGTCAGCTTTAGCAATAACACCTTCATTTAACTCATCAATTTTAACTATAACTTCTTCGTATTTCTTATTTCTCCATACCTTTACTTTAACTTCTTTTCCAATAGGAGTTTCAGCAACAACTTTAGGTAAGTCTTTATAAGATTTGATATCTTTAGAGTCAAATTCTACAATGATATCTCCTGCAAGTATTCCTGCTTTTCCAGCTGGACTTAAAGGATCAACTGAAGCCACAAAAGCACCGTCAGTACCTTCAAAACTTAAACTCTCAGAAAACTCAATAGAAAGGTCTTGTATTTGAACTCCAAGCCATCCTCTTTTAGCTTGTACAAAAGATATTAAATCATTAACAATCAATTGAGCTGTAGATGCAGGAATAGAAAAACCTAAACCTACACTTCCACCGGTTTGCGAAATGATCATGGAGTTAATGCCTATTACTTCTCCACTTAAATTAAATAAAGGTCCTCCTGAGTTACCACGATTGATAGGAGCATCTGTTTGGATAAAGTCTACATATGGACCTCCACCAATATCTCTATTGATTGAGGAAATTATTCCAGAAGTAACAGTTCCGCCTAAACCAAGAGGATTACCAATTGCTAATACAATATCACCCACTCTAGAAACATTTGAGTCTCCCCAGGAAAGTGCATTATTATTTAAACTTTTTGGATTAATTTTTAAAACAGCTATATCAGTTTTTGGGTCACTGCCAACTAAGGTTGCTTCAATTTCTTTTACTTGATTACTAAAAACTACCTGAATTTGATCAGCTTTATCTATGACATGGTGATTAGTTACGATATACCCCTCATTGCTGATAACAAAACCTGATCCTAGTGCCGTCATATTTTCTCTTTGAGGCATTTGATTTCCAAAAAAATCTTCAAACATATCATTAAATGGATGACCTTCAGGAAATTCGGGAACATTTTTACTTTGTCTTTGGACAACTTGAGTAGTTACAATACTTACAACAGAAGGTAAAAGTTTTTCAACAAGATCTGCATAACCTGTTTCAAATTGAGCAAAACTATTTTGGATTGAAATAAAAGAAATTATTAAAAATATAAATATTTTTTTAAACATTTTTTAATATAGTTACGTGTAGTTATTAAACCTAGATTTATAATTTGAAAAACTCAAGAAAAGTATTTCTTTATTGTGTTCCGCTTGAGTTTTCAAAAAACTCAAAGAAGTCGCTATCAGGTGAAATAACCATTGTAGTAGAACCGTCATCAAAAGTGTCGGCATAAGCTTCCATAGATCTTATAAATTCAAAAAATTCAGGATCTTCAGCGAAGGCATCGTTTAAGATTTTATTTCTAGCCGCTTCACCAGTACCTCTAAGTATATTGGATTGTTTTTCAGCTTCCGCCACGATTTCAATTTTTTCTCTATCTGCTGTAGCTTTAATTTTTTGAGAAATCTCCTGACCTTCAGCTCTTAAAAGATTAGCCTCTCTTTCTCTTTCAGTTCTCATTCTATCAAAAACGTTACCTTGGACCTCATTGGTTAACTCAGTTCTTTTGAGTCTTAAATCAACAATCTCAATACCAAAATTTCCTTCATCTTCTTTCACATTTTCTAAAATCTCAGCCATAATTTTATTTCTAGTTTCAGAAAGTAAATCAATTAGATAGTATTGTGAAATAACACCTCTAACAGATGAATTAATAATTCTACCAAGTCTATCAATAAGAGCTAATTCTGTTCTAGTAGTTTGGAAAAATTTGAGAGGGTCTTTGATTTCATATCTTACGATTGTATCGACAACAACTCTTTTTTGGTCTCTTAAAATTACTTCTTCTTGAGCTGGATCTAAATTTAAAACTCTACTGTCATAATATACAACGTTTTGGATGAAAGGTAATTTGAATTTTAATCCAGGTGTTTGATGCACTGCTTTAGGCTCACCAAATTGGAGAACAATAACTTGTTTAGTTTGATCAACTACAAAGAAAAAACCACTTGTTAACATTATAGCAAATGTCAATATTGCTAGAATGATGATATTTCTAGTTTTCATTTACAGACCCATTATTTTTATTTTTTGTTAATTCGTTAAGAGGTAAATATGGAACCACACCGTTTCCAGAGTCATTATCGATCATCACTTTGGTAGAGTTTGAAAGTACATCTCTCATGGTTTCTAAATATATTCTTTTTCTTGTTGTTTCTTCTGCTGATTGATAAGTTTTAAGCACCTGTGTAAATCTACTGGCTTCACCTTCAGCTTGTTTAATTAATTTGTTTTTATAACCTTCAGCTTCTTGAAGTATTTTTTCAGCTTTTCCTCTAGCCTCAGGTACAATCGTATTACTATAAGCTTCAGCCTGGTTAACTGTTTTTTCTTTGTCTTGTCTAGCTTTTTGAACGTCATCAAAGGCGTCAATAACCTCTTTTGGAGGGTTTACGTCTTGAAGTTGAATAGACTGTATCAATATACCTGCCTCGTACTCATCTAATAAATCTTGGAGTATGGTTCTAGATTCTCTCTCAACAGATTGTCGAGAAACTGTTAACAAATCTTCTAATCTTGTCTTGCCAACAACTTCACGAAGAACACTTTCAGAAATAACCTTAACAGTCTCTTCAGGGTCTCTAAGATTAAATAGAAATTGACCGGCATCCTTTACTCTAAATAAAACTGTATAGTCTAAATCTGATATATTTTGATCTGAAGTAAGCATCAGACTTTCCTCTAGCACATCTCTAGTTAGATCTCCATTACTTCTAAATCCAACATTAATTTTTCTAATAGCCTCCACTTTTGGTGTTAAAACTTTTCCAATTGGAGTTGGAAAAAAATAATGAAGACCGGGCGCTGTAGTACTTTCATTCCATTTTCCAAATAAAAGCTCTACACCTTGCTCGTCTGGCTCTACTCTATAAAAACCTGTTAATGCCCAAAGAATAAGGGCAATCATTAGCAATATAGAGAAACCCTTTGCTCCGCCTTTAAAAGGCATTTTAAAATTATATTTATTTTTTAAATCTTTAAGTAAGTCATCGATTGACTCTGGGTTATTATAACCGCCTGGTTTGTTTGATCCTCCACCAGGTGCTTGGCCCCAAGGACCATCTAGAGAAAAAATTTTATATATGCTTTTGTTCACGATATAATATAAATAATGACTAACTCATGAATATCAAGACTTGTTTTGGAATTTCTAGCTGTAAAGGTGGTGTAGGTAAATCTACAGTTGCCTGCAACATTGCAATAACCCTTGCAAATCAAGGATATAAAGTCGGATTACTTGATGCTGATATATATGGACCTAGTGTCCCAACACTATTAGGAATACAAGATAAAGAACCTGAAGTAATTGATGGTAAATTTCAACCCTTTGAAGTATTTGGAATCAAGGCCATGTCTATTGGCTTTTTAGTAGATGAAGAGCAGGCAGTTATTTGGAGAGGTCCTATGCTTACCAAAGGGCTTGATGGTCTTATTAATAAGACTAATTGGGGAGAAATAGATTATATGATTGTTGATTTTCCTCCAGGCACAGGCGATGTTCAAATATCTATGTCTCAGCAACTAAAATTAACTGGGGCGGTTATTATAACCACTCCACAACTACTCTCTTTAAAGGATGTTATTAGAGGAATTAATATGTTTATCAAAACTGGCGTACCAATCCTAGGTGTTGTTGAAAATATGGGATATTTAGAGACCAATGGTGATAAAAATTATATTTTTGGAAAATCCAAAACAAAAAAAACCTTAATAAAAGAAGATATTGAACTTTTAGAAGAACTTCCCTTTAAAGAAGGAGTGCCACAAAGTTGTGACTCAGGTAAGCCTTATTGTTTTGATTTTAAAAATGAATATACAAAACAATTTGAAAATATTGTTAGTAAAATTCTAAGTAAGTCTGCTAATTAATCCTTAAGAATTTTAACAGAAAATCGTGTTTCAAGTTCTCTCAACTCTCTTGGAGATAATTTATATTTCTTAATATTAATTTTTTTTCCAGCCAAAATATCTTTTAAAATTTTTACTGCTTCTTTTGAGAGCTGATATGAATTGTTTCTATAATCTTCAAAAGCTTCATAAGTTAAAGGGACCCATTTTTTTAAAACATCAATCATTTTTTCTGCATAAATTTGTATTTCGTACTGTGCATGACTATCAGCCCTTAATTTTAAAAAATGCATTAAGTTATGAAGATCAACTTTCCAATACCATTGAGTATAATAGTTTAATGGTAAAGTGGTTCTTGCTAGTTCTCGAGCTAAACCCTCTCCCTCTTCGTATTCATCTTTATTAAGTAAATTACCATTGAGGAGATTTTGATAATCATCATAGAGTTGATTAGAATTATCTTTGATAAGTTTTTGAGCTTGCTTAGCAAAATTTTTATTTAGAGATTCTGAACGACCTTGTTTGTTAGTAGTTGACTGCGATCCTAGTTGATTAATTTCCGGAACATAAAACTCTCTATCTAAAACAGAGTATCTTGCAGAGTATTCATTAACATTTGCTGTTCTATGTCTAATCCATTGCCTAGCAACAAAAATTGGAAGTTTGACATGAAATTTGATTTCACACATTTCAAAAGGTGTTGTATGCCAATGACTTAGTAAGTATCTAATAAGTCCTCTGTCTTCTCTGAGTTTTTTAGTGCCTTCTCCATAGGAGACTCTTGCAGCTTGAACAATTGACTGATCTGTACCCATATAATCAATAACTCTAATGAAACCGTGATCAAGAACTTTTATTGGTTTATATAAAATTTTTTCTATAGCTGGAGAGGTTGCGCGTAAAGTTGAATAACTCTTCGATCTTATTTTTTTTATCTGAGATTCGTCTTTTTTTGTCATTGTTGTTTAATAGATTCCTGAAATAAAGTATACTAAGTCCGTTGTTTTAACAACTATAGCAATAAACGTTATATGTACTAGGTGTATAGGACGAGGGGGCGGTACCCTCCATCTCCACCAAAAATTTATGGGGATGAAACAGGTTTGACTTGCTCTGAATGGTATAATTTTTGCTCGTTGGAAGCGTTTCTTCGTTATAGAGACTTAATTATAATTGCTAAAAATAATAACTTAGCTCTCGCTGCCTAATTAATTAGGAAAGCGCGGCCTTGGGGCGGCCGGGCAACAGAACGCCCCTCTAAGATTATTTATATTTTCCAGAAATCATAGAAGAACTAATAATTTCTTTTTTGTATTTCTTTTCGAATTTTTTTTGCGTCATTGCCCCTAAACTTTTCTTTATTTCAATGTTTAAAGCATAGACTTTTATATTATAAACATGGACTCCATTAGGAGGGCACGGTCCACCATAATTTTTTTTACCGTTACTATTTCTTCCAGTTTGACCGATACCTAATTTTCCATCTTTGATTTCTGTCAGTTGTTTAGTTTCAGTTGGTATATCTACTAAAATCCAATGTACCCATATTTTACCAGCAACGCTCATTGCATCCGGGTCATCAATAATTAAAGCAAGAGATTTTGCATCATCTGGAATATTTGAGAATTCTAACGGAATAGATATGTTACTACCTCCATTGTACTTGCATCCATATTTTTTTGGAATGTTATCTCCATCATTAAATGCTGGAGAGCTAATTTCTAAAGCGAAAGCACTAAAAGAAAAAATAATTAAAAGTGAAAAAATAATTTTAGACATAAATTAATTTTATCATATATTTTGAGTATTCTTATTATCTTTTTAAGAACATATCACAAAATCATTTAATTAATAAATCGTTATAAAAAGCTTCTATTTTAAAAAAACTAACTAGCAATATTTAAAGCCGCTCGCGCCTTTAAATTATCTTGATCGGTTCCAGCAAGAACCCATCCGTTAGTAAGCATTCTCGTCATATATTGTTTGTTATAGAGAAAGCAAACTATAAGTTGCCATAAACCAAATGTAAAAAAAGTAAAAAGAAGATGGAGTGCTCCCACGCCTAACTCGCCCCTAAATAAAGGAACAAACCAACCAAAAAACAAATATGTCCAACTAAAACCATACAAACCTGTCTTAATCATTCCACTCGCAGAATGCTTAATTTGAATCTCTGTTGCCATAATTATCTCCTTTAAATGCTTTTTATTTATTTAATATTTTAAACATTATTGATAATAATATAAGAATAAAATTATTGAAATTTAAGTTTTTTTATATGATAAATAATTATGGAAAATCCACAAATAATTCAAATGATTGAGGACCTAAAAGGTCGTAAAAATTATGAAGAAAATAAAGCTTCAAAACTTGGTTTTAGCTCACTTTATGCTTATTTTGAGGATAGAATTTTAAAAGAAGAAAAAGCTATTCATGATAAAGATAATGAAATAAAAGATGTGAAACCTAAAAACAACATACAAAAAAAAGAAAAAACAAGTTGTAGTTGTTGTTAATTTTTATCTCTTATTTTTTATAAATTCCTAATCGCTGCTGTCTTTCCAATATCCGTATACGCATCTAGTTCCGTTTCTTGAGCAGTTATAAGTATCATAAAGAACTCCATTTTTAACAACTGTTATATGTTTAGAGCAAGATACAATTATTGTACCAGTTGGAAGTTCATTTTTTTTTAAATGCACCTTACATCCCTTTCCAATAAACATCGTAGGAGTCCAAGTCCACCCTAATTGGCTTAAATATTTTTTTAGAATAATTCTGTGTGTTCCTGTTCTTGGACTATCATTTGATGGTTTCAAACTTTTAGCAAGCTTAGTCTTTGAATTTGTTCTAAATATTTGATTAGCTTTATATAAATCATCATAAATTTTTTGATATGGTATTGAAGTAGCAATAGCTATGGAACGTACTACACAATCTCCAGTAACACCTTTATAACCAGCTGCAGACCTACCTCCATCGTCATACTTAAATTCTAAATCACTTTGAGGAAAAAATTTTTTTAAAAACATTTAAATAACAAATAACTAGTATAATTTTATCTAAATTTTAAATTTTTTTTTGTTAACTGGTCTATACTTGAAACGCCCATCAATTTCATATCACGTTCAATTTCATTACGTAAATTACCAATTGCTCTTTCAACACCTTTTTGACCTCCTGCTGCGAGCGCATAGAGATACATTCTCCCGCCTGAGCAAGCTTTTGCGCCAAGAGATAATGCTTTTAAAACATGGGTACCTCTTTGAATTCCACCTTCACAAATAACATCAACTTTATCTCCAACGGCATCTACAACTTCAGCTAATTGATCAAAAGGAGATCTAGCTCCGTCTAGCTGACGTCCTCCATGGTTAGAAAGCATAATAGCAGAAGCACCAACATCGACTGCTTTTTTAGCATCTTCAACAGACATTATACCCTTGATGGCAAATTGCCCTCCCCATCTCTTATTAATTTCCTCAACACCTTTCCAGTCTAAAGAGTTATCTAACATCTTGGTAAAATAATCTCCGATACTTGTCATAACATTAGTGCCTTCAGAAATATGATTTTTTAAATTACTTAGCTCCCATTTTGGTTTAGTAAAATAATTATAGGCCCACATAGGATGAGTCATAAAACTCATCATGCTGTTTAAAGTCAGTCTCATAGGGATAGTAAACCCTGTATAAAGATCTCTTTCTCGATTACCGCCAACTGCTGTATCAACAGTAACAGCCAAAGTTTCAAATTTAGATGCCTTACAACGATCGATTAGATCTTTGTTGAGACCCTGATCTTTGTGAACATAGAGTTGAAATAATTTTGGAGAGGATATTTGTTGAGAAATTTCTTCAATACTTGCTGTTCCCAATGAAGACACACCAAACATTGTACCGTACTTTTCTGCAGCTTTTCCAACTGCAATTTCTCCTTCATGATGAAACAATCTTTGAAGAGCAGTTGGAGCACAATAAAGAGGCATGTCTAACTTTTGTCCCATTACAGTTGTAGACATATCAACATCTTTTACACCAGTAAGAACATTTGGAACTAAATCACATTGCTCATAAGCTTCCGTATTTCGTCGGTAAGTTGTTTCGTCATCAGCTGCACCGTCAATGTAATGAAAAATTGGACTTGGTAATCTTTTTTTTGCTAGTTTACGAAAGTCCTTAAAATTATGACAATTATTCAGATTGTTAAACATTATCCTTGAATAGTTTTTTGCTTTTGAGTCCCAAGACCTTCAATTCCAAGTTCCATAACATCTCCTGGCTTAAGGTAGACTTGAGGTTTCATCCCAAGACCAACTCCTGGAGGAGTACCTGTAGAAATAATGTCTCCTGGCTGAAGAGACATAAACTGACTCACATAACTTACTAGAAAATTTACGCCGTAAACCATAGTTTTAGTCGAACCATCCTGCATTCTCTTACCATTTACATCCAACCATAATTTCAAATTCTGAGGATCAGGTATTTCATCTTTAGTAACTATATAAGGACCAATAGGTCCAAAAGTATCACAGGATTTTCCTTTAACCCACTGACCTGATTTTTCTAACTGAAATTCTCTTTCACTGAGGTCATTGATTACACAATAGCCAGCTATATGGTCTTGAGATTCATTTTCATTTATATGCTTCGCTTCTTTTCCAATAACTATACCTAATTCCACCTCCCAATCAGACTTAACAGATTTTTTAGGAATAATAACATCATCATCTGGGCCAACTATAGCACTTGTTGCTTTAAAAAAAATAACAGGCTCTGGAGGTATCTCCATACCAGTTTCTTCTGCATGATCTGAATAGTTAAGACCAATACAAACAAATTTCCCTACAGTTTTTTCAGCAACGCATGGGGCAATACTGTCAATATTATCAACTAAAGGAAGTACTGATAAATCTTGAGCCATGATAGATTGAAGATTTTCTGTGGTAACAGTTGAACTATCCCAATCTTTAACAAGGCTTGAGATGTCTCTTATTACACCATCAGAGTCCAATATCCCTGGTTTTGTAGAGTCACCCTCTCTGTATCTTAATGTTTTCATTATAAAGTCCATCCTCCATCAATTAAATTTAATGTGCCTGTTAAAAAGGCTGATTCATCACTTGCTAAGTAAATTGCCATTGATGCAATTTCTTCAGGTTTAGCTAGTCTTCCCATAGCTTGTCTTGCTATAAAATCTTTTCTGGCCTGTACTGGATCCTCAGCCAAGTTTACTCTCCCCTCCCAAGAAGGAGTCTCAACTGTTCCAGGGAGAATGGCATTACAGCGAATTCCATCCTTTACATAATCAGCTGCTATAGCTTTTACAAATCCATTTAACGCCGCTTTTGTTGTTCCATAAATAAACCTATTTGGAGCGCCTTTAACATTTGAGGCAGCTGAAGAGACAATAACTATATTACCTTTTTTCTGCTTTAACATTTGAGGTAATAAGTAAAAACTCATTAAGTAAGCAGAATAAACATTAATATTTATAGAATTATGAAATTCTTCAGAAGAGCAATCCAGTATTGTCCCATGATGAACATAGCCTACTCCATGAAATAGAATATCAACCACTCCCACTGTACTAGCAAATTTTTCAACATCTTCTTTGTTAGTTGAGTCTAAATGTTGAATTTTAATATTTGTATTTTCACTTTTTAACTCTTCTAGTTTTTTTAAGTTAATATCAGTTGCAATTACTTCAGCGCCTTCTTTTTGGAATGCTAATGCTGTTGCTCTTCCAATACCTTGAGCTGCTGCCGTCACAATAATTCTTTTGTCTTTTAATCTCATTGATTTTCTCTCCAATAATTTCCATTAGGAAAAGAATATGTATTGATTGAATCTTCTTTCATTTCAACTGAATATCCATGATCTAAAGGTGGCATGTAATGACTTTCTTTAAGATTGCATGGGTAAATAAAATGCTCATGTAAACTATCCATATATTCAACAACTTTATTATCTTTTTCACCGTTAATCAAAACATAGTCAATCATGCATAAATGTTGAACATACTCGCAAAGACCCACACCGCCAGCATGTGGAAAGACTGGGACATTGAGCTTATGTGCCATTAAAAGAACTGTTAAAATTTCATTAATGCTTCCTAATCGGCAGCTATCAATTTGACATATATTCATAGCTCCAGATTCAAGAAATTGCTTAAACATAACCCGACCTCCACAAGCCTCCCCGGTCGCAAGCCTAACATCGCCAACAGCTTTTTTAATTTTAGTAAAACCTAAAACGTCATCCGGACTAATAGGCTCTTCTACAAATAATAAATTAAATTGCTTATAAGCATTAATATGTTTGATTGACTGTTCTACGCTCCATTGTTGATTAGCATCAACCATGATGGAACAATCATCACCAATAGTCTGACGAATTAAAGCAAGTCTTTTAACGTCTGCTTCTAAATCTAAACCAACTTTGATCTTAAAATGCTTCCATCCCATAGACATAAATTTCTGACATAGCTCCACAATTTTTTCATCAGAATATCCAAGCCAACCAGCAGCCGTAGTATAAGATGGATAGCCTTCTTTTAAGATTTTTTCTATTCTCTCTTTCTTGAACTCTTGGCTTTTTGTTAGAATTTTAAAAGCATCATCTTTTGTTAAGACATCTTCAATATTTTTAAATGTTAACCAATTTATGATTGTTTCAGGCTTACTTTCAACTACGAATTGCCATAAAGGTTTTTGATTTTTTTTTGCTATCAAATCCCAAAGAGCATTAAATATTGCGGCTAGTGCCATGTGCACTACCCCTTTTTCTGGACCTAACCATCGAAGTTGACTGTGATCTGCACAGTCATACCATAACTTTCCAATATTTTTTTCTATTTCATCAATTGATAACCCGTTAAATAATGGGAAAAAGTGTTTAATACATTCTGCAACAATATCGTTACCTTTTCCTAAAGTAAAAGCTAGGCCATAACCTTTAAGGTTATTGTCAGAAGTAGTAATTGTTACGTACGTTGCGGAATAATCAGGGTCTGTATGTATAGCATCTGAGCCTGTTAAATCTTTTGATGTTGGAAATCTAACGTCTTCAACATTCATGTTTATAATTTTTATCATATATAAATCTTTATCAAGAATTGAACATCATTTCTTATAGTTTCTTAAAAGTCGTATTATCAATAAAATCCCAATCTAAATCAATACCTAAACCTGGCTCATTAGGAAGAAGTGCTTTTCCTTCTTCGATTTTAATTGGCTCCTTTAATCCAAAATTAAACAAATCGTAAGGGAGCAATATTTCAAAAAATTCACAATTTTTTATAGCAGCACAACAATGCAAATTAACTAATTCTAAAGGATGATAAATTCCAGTATGTATTTCACATGTAACTCCAAAACTTTCTGCTAAATGAGCTGTTTTCATTGTAGCTGTTATACCCCCACTCCATGAAGGGTCAGCTCTTACAACATCAACCACTCTTGTTGAAATACATTCTGCAACACTATACGGGTGTTTTGCTATAACTTCAGTTCCTACTATAGGAATATCTAAAATTCTCGTTAACTCTCTTAAATTATGAAAGTTTTCATCAAATAATGGCTCTTCATACCAATAGAAATTTAACTTCTCTAATTCTCTTCCAAATCTTAATGCTTGCTCAAATGTATAAGGAGCAACGGGATCACTCATTAATTTAAAATCATCGCCTACAGCTTTTCTCACAGCTTTATGAGCCTCTAAATCAAAATCATAATCACCAGGAGGATGAAGTTTATAAGCGTTAAAGCCCCTACTTTTATACTCAAGTGCTTCTTTTGCATAAGCATCAGGAGAACTTAATACTAATGAACTGCCATAGATCGGGACTGAGTCTCTGTAAGCACCAAGATATTTATAGAGGGGTTGCTCTGCTTGCATTGAAGATAACAACCAACAGTTAATATCGAAAGGCCCATAACTATAAATGGGAGCATGGTTCCACCACCTATCAGCAGTTCTATATTCATGCCAGTGTTTCTCTCTATAAAGAGGGTCGCGTCCAAGAAAAAAAGGTTTAAAAATTGAATTTGCTATTTCACCAGCCATTTCTGCTCCTCTTCCAGCAAATCCAAATGTTGAAGAAGAAAGTCCTTCATCTGTATGAAATGTTATTACTAAAAATTCTAAATCTGACTTTTTACCATCACGCATTTGCGTATCATGCATTCCAGCTTCTTTGTGCCGGCACATACGAATTTCAATATCTTTAATTTTCATAGATTATATTCTTTGTTAATTTTATCAGTATGTTGACCTATCACAGGAGCTGCAATTTCAGACTTAAAAATTTCTTTATTTATTCTAATTGGGCATCTTAATGTTTCAATATCAAGACCATCAAACCTTTTTATTCTTTGCAGCATATCTAAAACTTTAAAACCTTCGTGGTTTAACATTTTTTCCCAGTCTAAAACTTCAGCACACCAAATATCTGCAGGCTCTAGTATATCTAACCAGTGTTGGGTTGTTTGAGTTGAGAGCCAGTCTCCAATCATTTTTTTAATCTCATCTTTTTTTGTAAACCATTCTGCTTGATTATCGAGAGATTGAATTGATTTTAGTTTTAATAACTCTCCTAATTGAGGAATAGGAGTCATAGCTATTGCCAAAAAACCATCCTTAGTTTTATAAATACCGTAAGGCGCAGATAAATATGCGTGAGCATTATTATACGAACTACGAACAGGCTTTCTATTACCATCGCTAAAATAAGTTGTTAAAACCTCAAACTGAAAATCCAGTAAAGCTTCAATTAAACTAGTTTCTACATGACTACCTTCATTGGTTTTTAAACTTTTTATAGTAGAAGCTAGTATGCCTTCAACTAAATTATGACCTGCTAACATATCAGCAACAGCTAAACCCATAGGTGTAGGGGCGTCTCCCCCATTTCCATTTAACCAAACTAAACCTGATCTAGATTGAGCGAGCAAATCTTGTCCAGGAAGTTTTTCCCAAGGGCCCTCAGATCCGTAACCAGAAATAGTGCCATAAACAATCTTAGGATTGATTTTTTTAACAGTTTCGTAATCTAGCCCTATTCTCTCAATAACACCTGGTCTAAAATTTTGTGTCATAATATCTGCCTTAGAAATTAATTTTTTAACTTTAGCTAGATCATTTGGATCTTTTAGATTAGCAGCAAAACTCTCTTTGTTTCTATTTATTGCATGAAATAAAGTACTATCACCATCTAAATCTGTATCACTGATGTAAATATTTCTACATAAATCTCCCTGACCAGGTCTTTCTATTTTAATAACTCTTGCTCCTAAATCAGCTAATCTCAATCCTGCATATGGCCCTGACAGAAACTGACTGAACTCTATGACAGTTAAACCATGTAGAGGCCTACTTGCATTATTATTCATCTTTAAAACTTTGCTTATACTCAGATTTGAGTTTTTCATATATTTTTTCTTCATCGCCAGAATTTTGCAAATATTCGTTAATGATATTGCCACCCTCATCTTGAAAATTCATATAACCATTATGTTTTGGTCTCACCCAGGCATCTTCTAGTGTTTGCCTAGTATTGCTAAAAAAATTATTTGTTTCATTGTTAATTTTTTGATCTTCCCAAGCAATAGCATTACCTGGTTGCCCTCCATTTTCGTAATACGTTTTTTTTTGACATTCTGAACTTGCTATCCAATAAGCATAATCCATAGCATAATTTTTATGTTTACTTTGAGATGAAACTGCAATTCCTGTACCACCTAAATGAGTTCCTGCAGGGCCTTTTCCTGACAGATCTAAAACATTTGTATAAAATAAAATATTTGCTTTAAAAGATTGACGTGAATAATTAGAAAAGCCATAAAGATATGGACAATAAACTTCATGATTATTTTCAGACATAGACTCAGCAGTATCTATAGGATCCATACTGAAGCATTGTTTTGGTAGTAAGTCTGCAATACTTTTTATCATTTTCAGAGTTTTAATACTTTGATCTTTAAGAACAAAATTTCTATTCAATGGATTAAATGTTTTGCCAATATTATTATAAATACTATAAAAACTGCTCATTGCATGAACTGGTTTTAAAGGCCATAAAACTTTACTTTGCTTAGCTAAATCAATCAGATCGTTCCAATTTTTTGGTAAAGATCCAATTAAATCCTTTCTATATGCAGCCACTTGTGTGGCGGCATCAATTGGAAGAGCCCACTGGTGATCATCAACCCTATAACTTTCAAAAGATCTTCCAACTGACTCTGATTTTAATTTACTTAATTTACCATCATAGGAAGGTATATCAAATTGAGCTAATAAATTTTTAGCCGCAACCTCTCCGACATGAGGATAATCGATGACTATTAAATCGTATTCACTTGTCATTTCTTCAATTGGTCTATCGGCAAATGCTTGGAGTGATCTTTTATCCCAATTAATAGAAACATTACCAGAGTTCAGAATATTAAATTCATTACTCGTAGCTATCATCGGATCAAATCCTCTTGGGTGATCCCAAGTCATTCCCTTTAATGTAATCATTTTTTAGTATCTATCTTATCTTTAAATTGATCTGGATTCTTGTATAAGACAGAATGAAGATGCTCGCAATATAATACAATTTCACCCTCTCCTTTAAAAACTTCATAACTAGTTCTTACCAGTCCCATTTTTTCATATTTAGGATTTTTTTCCATATTAGTTCTAATGGTATAAATCGTATCTCCAATAAATGTTGGTTTAATAAACCTTAAGCGATCGTAACCGTAACTAAAAGAGTTTACGCAATTAGTAGCAACCAAACCAAGACCATAAGAAAATACCATAGCTCCCGCAACTAAACGTTTATCAAATACTCCTTCGTTTTTTGCAAAGTGATCGTCACCCACATAAGGATGCATATCAAGTACCATGCAATTGAATTGCATAGCTTCTCCCTCAGATATCGTCCTCCTTAAGGAGCGAATTTTATGATTAATTATAACATCTTCATAAAACCAATTTTCAGAATTCCATACAGGTATCGACGAATGGTCATTAGGCATATCTTTAGGGTGTGTTGACTCTTTACCTACTGTATGTTCATATTTAAAACTTTTATTCATATATAAAATCAGTTATATATTAATATATAAGATTAATAAATATTAAATTGCTAAATTAATTAGCAATATTTTTAGGAGGAAGACATGGTAGAAGTAGAACAATTTTTTGAAGATTACGTACTAGGTGACGAGAGAATTACTGGAGGTAGGACTATTACCGAAACTGACATTGTAACTCACGCCATGCACTCAGGAGATTTTTATCCGCACCACGTGGATGCAGAATTTGCTAAAAAAGGACCTTTTGGACAACGTATTGCACAATTTAGTTGCACTTTCTCCATTGGTATTGCTTTAACTGCTTCTATTGTCAATAAGAGGGCTTTCACATATGGTTTTGAGAGACTCCGTTTTCCTAATCCAGTTTTCATCGGAGATACCATTCACACCAAAGTTACTATAAAAGCAAAAAATGATGATCCTAAAAGGCCAGAATTTGGGCAAGTTGTCGAAGCATGTGAGATTTTAAATCAGAACGACAAATGTGTTTGTTATTCAGAGCACATTTTGTTAGTTGAAAGAAAAAAATAGTTTCTTAAAAAGCACCAAATTTTAAATAAGCTTCTTGAGGGTCCATTCCATCTTTGATTGCCTTACGTACTAAATTCTCAGTATTAATTAATTTTTCTGACCTGATAATTATATCTTCAATAATATTTTGAGGAATTATTACTACTCCATCAATATCAGCTAATACATAGTCATTATTGTGAATAATCGTATCACCAATTTTTATTGTCTGTTCAAAACTTGTGGGCTTCCAATATCCAACAACATCTCTTGGTGTGTAAAAACTACACCATAAGGGAAAATCAATTTTTAATGTAAAGTCAATATCTCTTGCACCTCCGTCAACAATATAACCTCTAACACCCTTAAGCTGTAACGTTTCTGCAGATAATTCTCCCATCAAAGCAATTTCATGGTTGTTAGGTTGGCAAATAATAACTTTATTATTTGGAGCCTTAGATAGAAAACCAGTCCAGGCTAGAAGAGTTTCATGATGATTGAGGGTTTTGTCAACTAATCCTTCCATAGTAAAAATCTGCCCAGCCAAAACATGGTTGTTCTTACATGGCTTGATAGAGGGAGGAAGAGTAAAATTTTTGTGACCATCGTCTCTCATTATATCATGAACCACTCCTGAATAACATTTTGCCAATCTATCAGTAAAATTATTTACACTCATTTTTTTATTCTCTAAAGCCCATATCGAAAGATAATTTTTTTCCATAAGAAACTAATAAATTAGTTACTTGTTTTATATCTAATTGATTGTCTTTTATAATCCTATCTACGAAAGGAATTGTCATGGCAGCAACAGCGTTATTCGTGTAATCAAGAATAGGAACAGTAATATTTGTTACTCCTTTGATTTGTAAACTTTTAACTACCTCATAACGATCTTTAAAAATTTTTTGCATCGTTCTTTTTGAGAATTTATTTTCAATTTTTCTTAAGTTAGATGCTTTATAATTTAGGTTTTTATCTAGTTTCATATAAAATTTTCTTCTCTCAAGCATCCTTTTTCTTTCTTCTTCCGTTTGAAATGTTAGTAGGACTCTTCCGGATGAAGTTTCTAAAGCATCAATATGAGCACCAACTGACATATGGTAATTAAAAGAAGAAGGGCTATCTTCTTGAGCAATTAATAATATTTTTCCACGAGTAAATATTGCTAAATGTATGGATTGGTTGGTCTTTATGGTAATTTCTTTCATTAAAGGAATAGTTCTAGAAGTTAGAGTTTTAACTGGCTCGAATTTTGCAGCCATATTAAGTATTTTGTAAGAAAGATTATAAACATCTGTCTTTGCATTAAACTCCACATATTCTCTATTTCTTAGAGTTGAAATCATCCTATAAATTTCATTTACTGATTTATTTAATTGGGAAGCAATTTCAGCTTGTGTCAATCCTCCACTACTATTTGAAAGGAGTTCTAAAATATCCAAACCCTTATCAAGGGCCGGCGCATTATAATTTTTAGATTGCTTTTTCTGTTTCATGATCAAATAGATGTATTTTTTCTAAATCTACTTCAAATTTAATTTTTTCTCCAACTTCAATTACTCTCGGATTGTACATTCTACTAATAACATCTTTATCATTTAATTTAAAAAAAAGTTGCGTTTCTGTTCCTAAGGGTTCAGCAAGATCAATTGATTTTTCAAAGTTCCAGCCTTTTTTTTCAGCATCTGTAGAATTTTCTGAAGGAACTATATCTTCAGCTCTTATACCTACGTATACCTTAGGAGATTTTTTAAGCTTATCTTTTTTTGATGGGGGGCATGGCATTAACATATCTTTATCAATCTTAATAAATAGATTATTATTTTCATTAACTACCTCACATTCAATGACATTCATAGGAGGACTTCCAATAAAAGTTGCTACAAACACATTTACAGGATTATTGAAAACTTCAATAGGTGATCCTATTTGTTCAATAAAACCCTCTCTCATTATGATAATTCTATCCGCTAAGGTCATTGCTTCTACCTGATCATGGGTTACATAAATCACAGTTGTTTTTAACTTTTGATGTAATTTTTTGATTTCTGTTCTCATTTGAGTTCTTAATTTTGCATCTAAATTTGAAAGAGGTTCATCAAATAGGAAAGCATCTGGGCGTCTAACAATTGCTCTACCCATAGCCACTCTTTGTCTTTGACCGCCAGATAATTGAGAGGGTTTTCTTTTTCTTAAATCTTCAAGTCCAAGAATAGCAACTGCTTCTGTAACTTTTTCTTCAATTTCAGATGGATTTACTTTTGCAATTTTTAAACTAAATCCTAAGTTCTGCTCTACAGTCATATGCGGATATAAGGCATAGTTTTGAAAAACCATAGATATATTTCTATCTTTTGGATCTTTATTGTTTACTAATTCATCACCAATATAAATTTCTCCACCGCTAATTTCTTCAAGACCAGCTATCATTCTTAGAGTTGTGGACTTTCCACACCCTGAAGGACCTACTAAAACCAAAAATTCATTGTGAGGTATTTTTAAATTCATATCCTGAACAGCTACAACATCACCGTATTTTTTTGTGAGATTTTTTAAATTTACTTCAGCCATATTTTTATCCTTTCACTCCTCCAAATGTTAATCCTGAAACTAGATGTTTCTGAACTATAAATGTCAATATTACTGCCGGCACAATCATTACAACTGCAATAGCACACATTCCTGCCCAATTAATCGTAAATTCACTTAAGTAATCCATCATACCAATTGGAAGTGTCTTAGAAGCTATCGTTCTTGTTAATACCGAAGCTAAGGCATACTCATTCCATGATAATAAAAATGCGAATATTCCTGCTGCTGCAATACCTGGACCAGCTAGTGGTAATTCTACATTCCAAAATGCTTGGAGTCTTGTGCAGCCATCGGTTCTTGCAACTTCAGACATTTCTTTAGGTATTTGTCTAAAGAAACCATCTGTTAGCCAAATAGTAAATGGAACATTCATAGCCACATAAACAATAATTACTCCAAAAGAAGTATTGATAAGTCCTAGTTTAGCCCAAAGAATAAATAAAGGTAAACTGAGAGAAATTCCTGGAACTGCTCTAGCAAGCATTAAACCTAAAAAGATTTTATTTTTTCCTTTAAAATTAAATCTAGCAAAAGCGTAACCTCCCATCATGCCGATAGTGATCGCGATGATCGTACTCGTTAATGAAATAATAATAGAATTCTTTAAGTAATCAAAAGCTGGAACAGAAACATATCCTTCAATACTAAACATTTGTGTAAATTCATAAATTGTCCAATTATCTGGAAACCAATTTGCAGGCTTAGATAAGATTTCTGCATTAGGTCTGAACGCACTTATGAAAATCCAAATACCAGGCAGACAAGTTATAAACATCACTAAGAAAGTTAAAAACCAATATAAAATCTTTTTAATTTTTTTTTTCATATTATTGTCCTAACTCCTGTCTGGAGGCTTTGAGTTTAGTAAAAAAATAATAAGTAAATGCTATAGATAAAATAATTGAGAGATATGACATAGCATTGGCCATTCCCATATTAGCATCTTTATATCCAATTCTAGCAATGGTTGTCCAAGTCAGTTCTGTTCGCATTGCAGGACCACCACCAGTCATAATATGAACTATATCGTATGCTCTTCCTACATCGAGAGAGCGGATGGTAAGAGCAATAAAAATAAAAGGCATCAAAAAAGGGAGAGTAATGTGTTTAAAAACTTGCCAACTACTACATCCATCAACTCTTGCTGCCTCAATTGGATCTTTTGGAATACCCATTAATCCTGCGAGTAATAATATAGAAAATATTGCCGTATTAGCCCAAATTTCTGCAGCTAAAATTGATCCCATGGCTAGTTTTTGATCAATGAGCCAAGCAATGGCAGATTCATATCCAAATAAGTATAAAAAATTATTTAGTAAACCGATATTATCATTGAATATATATTTCCACTGAAAACCAACAAGTATTGGTGAGAACATCATTGGAAACATCATTATAGTTCTGAGAGTTCTCTGCCCCCAAGTAATTTTATTAATTAATAAGGCTATACCCAGACCAAGAAGGAGTTCAACATTTAATGCAATTGTTAAAAATAAAATAGTACGAAGATAGGTCCACCACCATTCAGAGTTACTAAAAATTCTCTCATAATTTCTTAGTCCAACAAAATTAAATAAGCTGTCAGGTCTTGTTAGTTTATAAGAGGTAAAACTAGTATAAAATGAAAATATAAGTGGAATAATAACAACAATTGATATTGCAATAATTGCCGGCATGATAAGCATAATTGGGCTTTTTAAAAATTTAAATTTCATAAATTATTTTGTGTAATCTGGCTTAATTCCACCATCTAAGCTAGATTGGCCACAGGCGTCAACAAGAGACATTGTGTGGATGGAATCTTTGATGGGAGAAACTAAATTCTTATCTTCTCCATTTTTAAATCTTTGCATATTTGACATAACCCCAATAAAAGCATCCGGAAACCACTTACCTTGTATTTCGACTTCTGTCCAATCAGTATCTTTAGTGATAATTTCTAATTTTTCAGGCTCACCTTCAGGGTAATTCATAAGTAACCCAAGAGTTACAATAGCTGCACCTTCTGTTCCTTCTAAACGAATGGTTCCATTTTGATGTTTTTTCCCAAAACTATGTGAGTGATTAATACTCATACAGCACCGGATTTGATCACCATAGTTAAATATTGCACTTGATCGACAGTCAGCTAATTCAGTAACTTTTGGATGTTTTACAGACTGACAATAAACTCCAGCTGGATTTCCTAAAACAGAACGTATCCAATCAATATAATGAATGGAATGCAAAGGAATTTCTACTCGATCCAAAGTTTTCAAAAAAGGCCATAACTCCCAAGGTGTATGAACATTGACATGAACCTCAAGTTCTACTAAATCTCCTAAAAGACCTTTATCAATAGCTTCATAAAGAGGAAGCATAGTGGGGCTAAATCTTAATTGAAAATTCATTGAAGCTGTAATATTTTTTTCATCACAGGTTTTTTTAATTTTTCTGCCTTCCTCTAAAGTTCTTCCTAAAGGTTTTTGTAATATGGCAAATGAATTTTCTGGAAGTTGTGACACCACATCTAATAGATTAGCTGGTGGGAGTGCTAAATCAAAAATACAATCATTATCTTTGATAGCTTCTTCTAAATTTTCGAAAACTAAATCAATATTAAATTTTTTTGCTAATTCTTGAGCTTTAGATTTGTCAATATCATAAATACCCTTAACTTTATAACCTGCTTTTTCATAAGCCGGAAGATGAGCATCATGAACTATGCCTCCAGCTCCAATTATAACGATCGGACTAAGCTTGGACGGCACTTTCCAAGTTTGTGATAAATTTTTAATAATATTTTCTTTTTCAGTCATGGTTTTAAGTTAAAACACCCCCTTATTATATTTTAATAAGGGGGTGTTTTGTAATTATACTTTAATAGTTAATAGCCTGCGTCTTCCATCATATAAGCAGTTTCCTTCGCTGCATAATCTAGAGCTTCCTTAATCGATTTATCACCTAGAATTGCTTTTTGTAATTCAGGGAAAATAATATTTGAGAAAGGTATCCACTCTGGAATTAGAGGAGGAGTAACTGCGTCTTCAGCCATTGAAGTTTTAAATGTCGAAAATACTTCTGCCATAAACACATTACCTGTATCGTTCATTTCTTTTGCAATTGCATCCCAAACTTTAGGCATTGTAGGAAGTTTACCTGTACGGGCTTCATGCATTTGTGCTTCATGATTGGTTAAGATCCAAATGAAAGAAGCTGCTGCTTCCTTATTTGGACATTCATTAGTGATTGAATAAGTATGAGATCCTGACCATCCAGTTCTTTTACCACCGGATCCTAAAGGAGCTCTTATGACTCCTACGTCACCACTAATTTTTGAGTCTGCTCCGTTAAAGAATGCAGCCCATCCACCCCAATCAAGGTTCATAGCAACAGTACCACTGGCAAAACCTAAGCCTGTTTCATCCCAAAGATAGTTCATAACACCAGCAGGGACTGCTTTAGCATCGTATAAGTCTTTGAACCACTGAAGTGCTCTTTGACCCGCTTCGTCGTTAAAAGTAGGATTCCAATTATCATCAAACAAAGAACCGCCTTCAGCAATTAACATTTCATAAAAACGACCTGTGATAGCTTCTTCTTTACCAACATACTGAGTTCCATAAAAGTTAGGAGGGTCAGCGAAGAAAATAGATTGGTCTTTTACTTGAGCCCAAGTTTCAGGAGGTGTTAAATCATAACCGTATTCTGATTTAAAGTTTTTCTTATTGTCATTATCCTCATAAAGACTCTTAATATAAAATAAGTTACTTACGTCACTATGTTGAGGTAACTGAACTAATTTATTATTATATGTAGAATGCTCTAATATAAGTGGTGTAAATTCTGCCAGATACTCAGCAGAAACAATACCATTTAAGTCAGCATAAATATCACCATACTGAGGGGCAAAACTTGTGTGGTTTGAACCAACACACCAACCTAAATCACCAGCGGCGATATCTTGTTTAATTTCTTTGTCTAATTCAAAGTGACTTTTTTTTGATAGAATTTCGACTTTTCCTCCAGTTTTTTCTTCCCAAATAGGAATCATTTCTTGATATAGTGGTTCGTAAGGTGCACCACCAATCAATTTTACTTGAAGTGTTACTCCACTAAAATCTCCCCACATAGTAACTTTATCGTTTGGAAAACTTTTATCCACAGCGTAAGCACTAAAAGAGAAAGAGATTGCAGAAATAAGCACTAATAGTTTATTTACTAATTTCATTATAATCCTCCAATTAATTTATTTAATTCTATAAGATTCAGAGAGATTTTAAAACAAAAAATCATAATTTTTTAAATATGAAATCTATTTTTACTTATGAATAATGTGTAATATATATTTATTAATTATATGGAGGTAAGAATGAGCATTGAGAGATACGGTATGGCTGTTAGACTTAAAGAGGAAAAAAGGGATTTCTATCTTGAGAATCATCAAAAAGTTTGGCCAGAGGTACTAACTGAACTAAAAAAAATTAAAGTTAAAAATTATAGTATATTTTTAAAAGACGATTTTATGTTTGGCTACCTTGAATATGAGGGTAATAATTTTGATCAAGATATGGAAGCAATGCAAAAGATTTCTATTGTTAATGAATGGACAGTATTAATGATCGATTGTTTTAATCCATTTCCAAATCATGAAAAAAATAATTCTTGGGTAATGATGGATCAAATTTTTTTTATGGAATAAGATTATTACATTATTAAAAATAATTAAACACAAATGACAAGAATTGAAAACATAGAAATTTTTTTTATAGAATACCCTTTTCCTAAAAATTTAAACTATCAATACAGCGGTGGCTTAGTTGAGAACATGATTGTCGGCTTAATCAAAATAACTGATAGTGATGGAGAGTATGGATTGGGAGAAGTAACGCATGCACAATTTACACATAAACCAATTATAGGACTTGTTGAACATTTTAAAAATATCTTAATTGGATTAGAGATAGGTAAAATAAATAATGCATGGGAAAAAATGTATGGCTCTAGTGTATTTTGGAATAGGGAGGGAATTGCAATTGGAGTAATGGGTGGAATTAATATTGCAATGTATGACCTTTTAGGAAAAAAACTGGAGCTACCCGTTTACCAATTAATTGGTGGTCTCGTTAAGGAAAAAATTAAAATTTATGCTAGTAATGGTCTTTTTGAGTCTAGTGAAGATTTAATCAAAGATGCTAATAAAGCCTATGACATGGGCTTTAGAATTTATAAAATGAGAATTATAAAACCAGATACGATTGTAAGTTTAGTTAAAGATTTTAAAAAAGAATTTGCAAATAGAATGGAATTAATCGTTGATGCTGTTCAAGGCTCTACAGCGAACCCATGGGCTAATAAAGTTTCGATTAATTTAGCAAAAGAACTTGAAAAATATAAAATATTATTTTTTGAAGAACCATGCAGGGTTGAAAATATTGAAGGATATAAAGAAATTAAAAAATCAACTACTCTTAATATAGCTGGTGCAGAAAGTATTCCTACTGCAAGAGCTTTTAAACCTTATTTACAATCAGAAGTTTTTGATATTGTGCAATTCGATATTGCAACTTCTGGTTTCACTGAAGGAAGAAGAATTGCTGACTTAGCATATGTATATAACAAGCCATTAGCTATCCACTCTTGGGGTAGCGCAATTAGTATTATGGCAGGAATACATTTTTCTCTTACAATACCTAATTCAGCCTTCACAGAATATTGCTTTATGGATCATCCATTAAATGAATTACTTTTTGACAACAGTAAGCTTGAAATACTCAATGGGTACGTAGAAAAGCCAAAGACATATGGCTTAGGAGTTAAATTTGATGAAAAAATCCTTCAAAAATATTCATACAGAGAAAAAATTAATACAATGATTTCTACTCAAGAAGCTGATATTCAACTTATTTAATTATAATTTAATTTTATAAGTTTTTTGAGCTGTTCCATTTGCAATAGCTTCAGCTTCATCAGGCGACAATTTATCTAAAATCTTTTGAGTTACTGCTATCCATTCGGGTAGGCCTTTACCAAGATTAACAACTGGCCAATCACTTCCCCAAACCATTCTATTTGGTCCAAAGCATTTTAAAACATGATCAACATAAGGCTCTATTGTTTCATAAGATGAAGTGCCTGGAGCACAATAAGCCATTAAGCCGGATAGTTTACAAATTACGTTTGGTATTTTAGATAAATCTTCTAAATCTTGCCTCCAAGGATCGAGTTCGTTATTTGCTATAGTAGGAACACCACAATGATTTAATATAAGAGTTGTGTTGTCACAATTTTCAGCCAATTCTTTTGCCACACTTAGTTGTGAAGGAAGAAAACATAAGTCAAATGTTTTTCCAGCATTACCAATCTTACGAACATTGTTCCTAAAAGTTTCACTTTGAGAGAGTTCATTAGGCATGACGTGCAGAATTCTTCTGTATCCTATTACTCCCATCTCTATAGTTTCATCTAACCACAAGTCAAATTCTTTGTCTGCTTCTGGACGAATAGAAGCTATTAGGCCGATCATATTATTTTCAGAATTATCAGAGAGAGTTTGCATAAATCTTATTTCTTTTTGATAATCACTATCATCTGCTCCTGATTCCATAAAAAGAGTGCCGACAACGTTAAGATTATTAGTTAAGTTATTATAGTCTTCTAAAGTAAAATTATCTTTAGCAAGTGGCGGGATATCTTTAGTCCAACTATAAGAAGCTTGATCCCGATAAATAAGATGCTGATGTGTGTCTAAAAGATTATGCATGAATAAAAATATTAAAGTATATTAAAATTTTAGTCAATTTAAGAAAATAGGAAGGCTTGTTACTATTTGCCAAAAATTCCAATCTTAACATCATAGTCAACAGCAACTGCATATTCAGGATCATCATCACTATCAACCATCAACTGTCCTGTTTTTGATAATAGGCGATGACAGTCGCGTGTTAAGTGTCTGAGTTTTACTTTTTTGCCAAGGCTAGAATATCTATCAGCTATATCTTCAATAGCTTTTAATGCAGACTGATCAATAACTCGGGATTTTGCAAAATCAATAATAACAACATCTGGATCTTGTGAAGGTTTAAAAATTTCAAGAAAACTATTTGTAGAACTAAAAAATAAAGGACCTTCAATTTCATAAACCTTAGCTCCACTTTCCGTGACTGAAGGTCTTTCAAATGATGTTATTCGAGAAGCAGATTTCCAAGCAAAAACCAAAGCAGAAACAATGACACCAACAATTACAGCTACAGCTAAATCTTCAAGGACAGTAACAACTGTTACTAAAATAATTACTAAAGCATCAGATTTAGGAACAACAAATAATAATTTTAGTGAATTCCATGCAAAAGTTCCAACAACCACCATAAACATAACACCCACTAAAGCAGCAATAGGGATAAGCTCAATTAATGAAGAAGTGTATAAAATAAAAATTAAAAGAAATAGAGCAGCCGCAACACCAGCTATTCTCGTTCGTCCACCAGATTTAACATTTATCATGGATTGCCCTATCATCGCGCAACCGCCCATCCCTCCAAAAAAACCTGTAACAGTATTAGCAATACCTTGCGCCAAACATTCCTGACTAGCACCACCTCTTTTATTAGTAATTTCGCCAACTAAATTTAAAGTTAATAAACTCTCTATTAATCCTATAGCTGCCAATATGAATGCGTAAGGGAATATAATAATAAGGGTTTCGAAATTTAACGGGACCATTGGTATTGAAAATGACGGTAATCCTCCAGCGACACTAGCCAAATCCCCCACTCTTGGAATTGGAATATCAAAGCCTATAACTAATCCTGTAGTAAGTAAAATAGCTACAAGAGTTGCTGGAAATACTTTTGAAAATTTAGGTAATACCCAAATCACAATCATTGTTAGAACTACGAAACAATACGAGTATAATAAAACATCACCCGACATCCAAACAGACTCACCATAAGAATTAGTTGTTTTAAACTGATTTATTTGTGACAGCCCAATAACTATAGCCAAACCATTTACAAAACCCAACATCACTGGCTGAGGAACTATTCGAATAAATTTACCCAATTTAAATATTCCAGATAAAATTTGTAAAATTCCCATAAGAACTACAGTTGCAAATAAATATTGAGCCCCATGATCTAAAACCAAAGATACCATTACAACCGCTAAAGCACCTGTTGCTCCTGATATCATTCCAGGTCGGCCTCCAAAAATAGCCGTAATTAAACCCACTATAAAAGCTGCATACAAACCAGATAAAGGAGCTACCCCAGCCACAAAAGCAAAGGCAATTGCTTCTGGTACTAAAGCGAGCGCTACAGTTAGCCCAGATAATATTTCGATTCTAAATAATGAAAAAGATGGACCTTCTTTAGGGATGTAATCTTTAACAATAGATTTTGCAAAGGTTGCTATAGTGGTATTTTTCAAATTTTTCCTTTAAGTGATTAACAATTAATCCAAATCATTTTTATAAATTAATTAGTAAACGTAAAATAATAAAATGGATAGTGAATAATCTTTTAAATTAAACATCAGCACGCGCTCTTAATCTCTCATAAACTAATCTAGCCCTTACTCCAATATCCAAAAACGGCTGAGGTGGTAAAAAAGTTGGCTTACTTCTTGACTCAATGATTTGCATTTCAATTGATTGCTCATTACTTGCTTTGATAGCAATTTGCTCTCCAAATAAAGTCCCTACTCCTATTCCAGATCCATTATAGCATCCAGCAACAAATATATTAGAGTCAATTTTTTCAAAAACCTGAGAACCATTTCTAGTTCTAGAGACTACTCCAGACCAACTTGAAAAAATTAAGTCCTTCGGTAATTGGGGAAATCTTTTTTCGATACCTTTTTTATGAATATTTATTCTTTTGTGTAATTTTGATTTTTGCATTTCAAAAGGACTAGATACTTCAGCAGTGTTTCTAATAAGAATTCTTCGGTCATTAGTCATTCTCAATGTAGCTCCAAGATGTCTTACAGGTAATATTCCCCACTCTTTTGGAGATCCTATGGATTGAAACTCGTTATCTGTTAAAGCTCTTGTCATGCTTGCCGTTAAAGTAATTGGAAAATTATAACTACTTTTGATACCAAGTGATTTTAGAAATCCATTAGTACAAAATATTATCTTTTTTGATGTAATTTTTCCGTTTTTAAAATTAGCAATTATACCACTCTTAGACTTACTCCAATCTAATAGCATTGAATTTTCATATAGGCTAATATTTTGAGGTAGTACATCGATCATTGCTCTTACTAATTTACCTGGGTGAAGTAAAATTCCTCCCGGAGTATAAAGAGCTGAATTATAAAAATTTGTACCTAATTTTTTCTTCAAATCATTTTGATTTAAGAAATTAAATTGAAATCCTAATTTTGATAATGTTTTAGAGAAATTATTCAAGGTTATTTGATCTTGATTTTTTGATGAAGCAAAATATTTACCTGATTCATTCCAATCACAATCAACTTGGTACTCTCTTATAAAATCTCTCACAGATTTTATTCCAAGTTGATAAATATCAGATTTTTTTTTGTAACTTTCTAGCTCCTTGTTAGATGAGAAGCCATCATTAAGTGTTGTATCCACTAGATAACCAGAGTTTCTTCCACTAGCACCCTCTCCAGCTAATTGAGCATCAACAATAACTATTGTTTGATTGGGATGAATTTCTGCTAATTTTCTTGCAGCCGATAATCCTGTGTATCCCGCTCCAATAATTAGCCAATCACAATTAATATTTTCTTTTAGTATTTTAATATTTGTTCTTTTTGGAAGATCTTTAATCCACGCACAACTTTGATCATTTACTAATTTCATATCTTTTAGTATGGGATGATTATTTTAAATATTTACTTAAATCTGGTTTAAAATAATTAGGACCTTTCATTACTTTACCTGCCTCATTGTATATAGGCTTACCTTCTTGATCTAATTTACTCATATTTGAATTTTGTACTTCTTGAAAACACCTATCTAAATCGATACCAAAAGCATGTCCGGCACCATAGGTAACATACAAAATATCTGTCAAAGCATCAGCAACTTCTAGAAGATCTTTATTTTCTAATGCTTCTCTCAACTCATCTAATTCTTCCTTAATAAGATTAAATCTTAAAGTATTAATTTTATCCGAACAAAAAGATGGTTTTTTTTTGACTTCTTGGCCAAATGTCTCCATAAATTCTTGAACTTTTTTAAAATTTGTCATTTTTTCTCCATGAACTATTATATAACTTATATTATCAACAATGAAAAAGTATGAATATAAAATTTTTAAAGTCTCTCAAACAGAGTTAGAAAAAGAATTAAAAGAACTTGGATCTCAAGGATGGGAAATGATTTTCTATGGTAAAGAGCAAGAATCTATATTTAAAAGAGAAATTGAGGTAAAGACAAGTAAGAACTTAGAAATTTTAAATGACCAATTTTCAGACGAAATAAACTTGGAAAATTTAAAAAAGGATCAATAATTATAGAAGATCAGAGTTCTAAAATATTTGTAGTAACTTAATCATTAATATAATAAAAATAGTTGCCAATGGCCTCTTAGCTCAGTCGGTAGAGCAAAGGATTGAAAATCCTTGTGTCGTTGGTTCGATTCCAACAGAGGCCACCATCGTTATTAATGTTATGAAGTAAATTTCAACTCGTCAATACAGCGGTCATTTCTAGATCTACTCAACTCGAGCAAACCACCTCTGGTATAGCCATAAACATTTGTAATGCTTAGATCATCACGAAATTCATTCTTAAGCATTCCAACAAGTTTTTTTAGTGTATTTTGATCACTAGCAACAGGGTCAACTACAACTTTACCTGAAATATTTTTAAGTTTAATTAACTTTCCAATTAGATGAATCGCTTCTCTATTTGTGTCAAATCTTTTAGCAGCGCCAGTATTAACATCAATTGCAGTTAAAGCATCTGTTTTACCAATCATAATATTTCCTCCGCTAGGAAGTGAATATTTAGACTCAACAAGATAATCAATTTTTTCAGTAAGATTAAATTCCTCCTCTATTTGGTCATTTGACATTTCTTGACAAAATTGTGCAAAACTTCCATCAAGTTTTTCATCCCAAGTTTTAACTTCTTCAAAACGATCATTTTCACTAAAAATGATTTGGTCTGTATTTTTATCAGAATAATCACAAACAAAATTTTGATCGAAATAATTATTCTCAAATACTAACCCTTCATTTTCAACTTCTTTGGAATTTAATTCAATTTCATTCCAATGATTGTAAATACTTTTTAATTCTGTCTTTGCAATATCTAAAGTATCAGGTGTTAAATTATGTCTTGCGATTAAACCTACCTCAGATTCACTTAATGAGTCCATAATCGCATCTTGTTCAGTCGCATCTAAATTTTTTCTTGTTCTTCTACTTAAAATAATCTCATCCCCATAAGGAAGTAAATTTATAAACTTTCCTGTAAGAATAATATTGTTAGTAAAAAGATGGACTTTATCTTTAGCTCCGATACTTCTTACCTGTAAGAGAATTGATTGACCTTCATGAACTTTTTCTCCATTAGGCAGATTAATTCTTTTAAAAAAACCTTTTTTACCTTCAACACCATATGAAACAAAAGCCCCACTATCATTTGGTAAAATTTCAGAAATTTTTACTTTATAGATGTCTCCAATTTGGACGTCTTCATTTGTCTGAAAGCGGATATTAACCAATTCTCCATCGTTAAGTTTAACACCGCATTTAAAGTTTTTGTAATTTGTAATAATAAGTTTTGTTGCCACTGTATTGCTCCTTTATATAAAAAATATTTCATTAATTTTTTGACCTAAAAGTAATCCTACCTTTAGTTAAATCATAAGGTGTCATTTCAACTGTTACTCTGTCTCCAGCTAAAACTCTTATCCTATTTTTTCTCATTTTTCCTGATGTATGGGCTATCACCTCATGATCGTTATCTAATTTCACTTTAAACATTGCATTAGGAAGTAAATCCGATACTACACCCTGAAATTCTATTGCATCTTCTTTTGACATATTCTTATCTTATGACTTGCTTGACCTTATTTCAATAGATAAAGCGTGAGCATCTAGTCCTTCACTTTTAGCGAGTTCAATAGTTTCATTAGTAATTTTTGATAAGGTTTTTTTGCCAGCCTTAACGAAGACAGTTTTTTTTACAAAATCATCAACGCTTAAGCCAGATGAATATTTTGCCGATTGATCAGTAGGAAGAACATGGTTAGTTCCCATTGTGTAGTCTCCAAAAGCTACGGTATTTTGCTCTCCAATAAACACTGAACCAGCATTAGTTATATTTTTTTCAACTAAAGAAGGGTTCTTTAAATGCACTTGTAAATGTTCTGGTGCAATAAAATTACTTATTTCAAGCATTTTTGACAAATTTTTAGCATAAATTGCAAAAGAAAAGTTTTTAAGAGACTCATTGGCGTTTTTAAATTGATAATATTTTTGCATATCATGAAGTTTTGAAACGACAGCCTTAATAAGATTTTTAGAATCAGAGACTAGATATGTTTTAGCATGAGGGTCATGTTCTGCTTGAGCTAATATATCAGACGCAATTAAGGAAGGGTTAGAAAATTTATCACCTAAGACAAGAATCTCAGATGGACCTGCAGGTAAATCTATACCAATCGTTCCAAATAACTGTTTTTTAGCTTCCGCAACAAATTGATTTCCTGGACCAAAAACCTTAAAAGCTTTTTGGATTGTTTTTGTACCAAAAGCAAAAGAAGCTATCGCTTGAGCTCCTCCTAGATTATAAACCTTATTGACTTTACAAAGATGGGCAGCTGCTAGGGTTAGATTTGAAACTATTCCATCTTTAGAGGGGACACTGATCATAATATTTTTAACACCTGCAATTTTAGCTGGTATTGATGTCATTAAAACAGTTGAGGGATATGAAGCCAAACCTCCGGGCACATAAAGACCAACATTTTCTATAGGGTTCCATTGGATAGAATAAGTAGTATCTAGCTTATCAGTAAACTTATAATTTTTTTTAACTTGGCGGCTGTGGTAATAGTGAATTCTTTTATATGCAAGTGTTAAAGCTTGTCTTTGTGGTTTAGAAATACTTTCATATGCTTTCTTTAAAGTACTAGGTTTAATAACCAAGCTATCAATAGTTGCCTTTTTATTTTCAAATTTTTTGACGTATTTTAATACAGCTTTGTCACCATTTTTTTTTATATCATCAATAATCTTTGATACTGATGATCTAACTAGCTGATTATTTTTGGATGAATTATTTTTATTTAAAAATTTTTTTAAATTATCAAAACTAATTTCTCTCATAATATAATTTATATAATTAATTTTTTAATAAGTTCTTTTTTAATATCATATGCATAATAACTACTAATGGCGACTGTTGAGATAGTGTTGTTAATAATGATATTTTCAAATAATTGATTTTCTTTTAAGGTTTGTCCTGATTGAACTAAGTCTACAATAAAATCTGCAACTCCATATTTCACAGCTAATTCAATTGAACCATTTAACTTAATTACTTCTATTTGGATATTGCGTTGCTCAAAATAACTTTCTGCAATGTTTTGGAATTTTGTAGCTACTTTAAAGATTTTTTTTTCACTAAAGTCTATTTTTTTTTTATCAGATGCAATTGAGATCCGACATTTTCCTATATTTGTCTTTGATAAGAGAACTATGTTCTCATCGCCATTTTCAAGAATGTCATCATAACCCACAAAACCTATATCTGCAGCTCCTAACATTGTATAAGAGCGGATATCTGCAGGTTTTAGTTTAATGACTTTTATATTTTTAAAATTTGATGAAAAAGTAAGCTTTCTTGACTCTTCATTAAAGAAGTCTTTTTCGAAATCTAAACCTCTATCTTTTAAAAAATCTACTATTTTGGTTTCTAGCCTGCCTTTAGGACATGCAATAATTAAATCTAATTTGTTCATTATTTTTTTCTCTTAATGTTTACGCCACATTGTTTTAATTTTAAATCAAAATCTTCATAACCCCTGTCTAAATGATAGATTCTACTAATAATAGTCTCGCCCTTTGACAATAAAGCTGCAATTATTAGCGAAAAACTACCTCTTAAATCCGTAGCCATGACCTCAGCGCCGTTGAGTTCGCTGACCTTATCAATTGTGACAATATTATTTTTCAATACTATATCTGCACCAAATCTTCTTAACTCTGGGATATGAATAAAACGATTTTCAAATATATTTTCTTTTATTTTAGATTTTTTACCATTTTTTAAAAAAATAGAAATTAGTTGGGCTTGAAGGTCTGTGGGAAAACCAGGATATTCCTTCGTTTCAATTAGATTTATGGGTTTTATACGACTGCAAGAAAATAAATACTCATTTGTATTAATTTTTTTGACTTTTAACCCCATTTTTTTAAAAAGATTTATTGGTTCTTGTAAATGCTCAATTAAAAAATTCTTAATCTGAAGTTTTCCTTTAGTGGCCATAGTTGCTAGTATATAAGATCCGGCTTCAATGCGATCAGGAATAATTTCATGATTAGATAATTCTAAATTTTCTTTACCAGCTATTTTAATAACTCTTTTATTAACTGTTATTTTAGATCCACACTTATTAAGAAAATTAATCAAATCTATAACCTCTGGCTCTATTGCACAATTTTTAAGAACAGTAGTTCCACTTGCCAAAGTTGCTGCCATAATTATATTTTGTGTGGCTCCAACACTTATTTTAGGAAATCTATGATTGATTGCTGTTAAGCTTTTACCACTCCTAGAGGCAACCACATATCCATTAAGTATTTTGATTTTAACACCCATCTTTTTTAAAGCATCTAGGTGAAGATCAATAGATCTAGTACCTATTGCGCAACCTCCAGGAAGAGCAATTTTAAATGAAGAATATCGTCCAATAACAGGGCCTAATAAAACAATAGAAGCTCTCATTTGTCTGACGTAATCATAATCGGCAATTTTCTTTGAGATATTTGAACTGTGAATAGCTACTACATTATTTTTAAAGTTAATTTTACATCCAAGATTTTTAAGTATGGATATTAGAAATTTTGTATCTCTTAAATTAGGAACATTACCTATCACACAACTGCCTTTTGCAAGAACTGTAGAAATTAGAATTGGCAATGAGGCATTTTTAGATCCCGATATTTCAATTGAACCATTGATTTTACTAGGGCCCTTGATGATTAATTCTTGCATATTAAATTTTTTTCAGTTTCTTGCGTTTTACAATGTTTTCTTTGAGTTTTTTTGCCAGTTTATCTTTTTTTTGTTTTTCTATTTCAATATTTTTGGATTTATCTTTATTCATAAATTTTTTCATTACTATATATTTATATTTATAAATGAGAATTATTATAATTTTAATATTATTGCCTCTATGGTGTCTCGCTGAAGGCGAATTAAAAATAGTTGATGGCGATACCATACATTTGGATGGACACAAAATTCGATTTTCAGGAATTGATACGCCAGAAATAAACCAAATGTGTAAGAAAGATGAGATAGACATCCCCTGTGGCGAGATGGCTAAAGAATTATTAATAAAAAAAATCGGGAATACTGTACCCATCTGTATTTTAGAAGATAAAGATCAATACGGAAGAATGCTTGGAGAATGCTATATTGAAGAAGAAAGTCTCTCTAGTTATTTAGTCAGAGAGGGATTTGCTTTTGCATACACAAAGTACTCTAAAAAATTTGTAGAAGATGAGCTATTTGCTATTAAAAATAAATCAGGTATGTGGTCTATGGATTTTATTTTTCCTTGGGATTTTAGAAAGAACAAGTACAAATATAAGTAATGGAACTAAACTATAGAACTGAAAGAGAAGACTTAGCGGCAGCTTTTCAATGGACAGCAAGATTGAATATGCACGAAGCTGTGGCTAACCACTTTAGTATAATCGTTGAGGGTGGAAAGAGGTTTCTAGTAAATCCAAATCAAAGACATTTTAGCCAAATTAAATCTTCTGATATATTGGACTTAGATATAAATGAAAAAGAACCTTTTAAATTAAATAATGCCCCTGACCCAACAGCTTGGGGATTGCACAGTTCCCTTCATAAACATGTTCCACATGCGAAATGCGTAATGCACGCTCATCCTATTTATTCGACTGTACTAGCAACTCTAAAAGATAGTTATCTAAAACCAATTGATCAAAATACAGCAGCATTTTTTAATAGAATGATTGTTGATGATGATTTTGGTGGCTTAGCTTTTGAGAATGAGGGATTGCGATGTGCAAAATATTTTAATAATCCTAAAATTAAAACTATGATAATGGGGAACCATGGTCTGCTTGTTTTGGGAGATAGTGTAGCAGATGCCTTTAACAGAATGTATTATTTTGAAAGAGCGGCTGAGACCTATATAAAAGCACTTCAAACAAATATTCCCTTAAGAGTTTTGCCTGATGATATTGCTGAAAAAACAGCTCAAGAGATGGATAATTATCCAGGTCAAGCCGAGTCTCATTTTAATGAAATAAAAAATATCTTATTAAAAGAAGGAAGTAATTTTGATCAATGAAAAAATTTTTAATATTTTCATTACTAGGAATAATGTTTAGCAGTAATGCTTATTCAAATAAAATCTATAACGGAACCTTTATTGATGCTCACAGTCAGGCAGGACCATTAATAACTGATGAGCAAGTATCAAAGCAAATTAATAATAATGATGTAGATCTAACCCTGCTATCAGTAAGAGGTAAATATATCAATGCCAATCAAAGATATAAATCTATTCAAAGATTAACTGGAACTAAAACAAGGTATTTAATTCCAACGAAATTGGCAGGTTTTACTCAAAAATGGAGACCTGTGGAAAAAGTAATTAGTGTTATTAGTATTTTACAAGAACAAGCAATAAATAATAATATTAATTATACTGGATTTGGAGAGATCATTGTTCAACATGCTCCGCATAATCACTCAAGATTAAAATATGAAGGGATTAATAACGACTTAAATTCTGAGAGAATTTCAAGAGCCATTCAAATTGTCCTTAATGATGATAAACCAGTAATCTTACATGTGGAGTTAAACGATTATGAAAAAGACTCAAAAAAAATATTAAATCAATTGGTGGAGCTAAGTAAAAAATATCCAAATAATAATTTCTTATTAATGCATATGGCTCAAATTGAATTCTCTGAAGCAAAGTTTGTTATAAATAAGACAAATAATATTCATTTTATAACTTCGCATGCAGATAATGATACACAAGAAAAAATAAAAAAAAACAAAGGCAAAAGTCAACAAGGATGGATAAATTTATTTGATAAAAATGATAATTTTCAGAAAAGATGGTTAGACTTAATGAATGAAAATCCTAAAAGATTTGTATTAGCTTTGGATAATGTTTGGGACGGGCATTGGCTTATAGGATATGGAAATAAAATTTATATGTGGAGAAAAGCTCTTGCTGCTTTAGATAAAAATTCTTCTATGCTTATTGCATGTGGAAATGCTAATACGTATTTTAAACTTGGCATAAAATGTTTAAAAGACAGAGTTAAATAAATTGATTTAGAGTATGAAGAAACTCTTAATCCGTATAAAATGGTATAAAATTTTTCTTTAAATTTGTAAGTTGAATAAAACTATTATTTTACAATAGCTTTTTGGTGCCTCCGAGAAGAATCAAACTTCCGACCCCGTCATTACCAATGACGTGCTCTATCACTGAGCTACGAAGGCATAGTCAAAAACAATATAATTATATGGGTTTTTATCAACTTACAATTTTAAAGAAAAATTTTATACAATTTTATTTCGATTAAGAGTTTTTCATTTAGATAACCTTATCACTTTTTTGTAAAATATGTCTTGCACAAAGAAAAAGTTATACAGATGCATATTATGGAAGATTGATTAATTTCTTAATATGAATTATTATTTATTTTATGAAT
>JAQWMI010000003.1 GCA_029246865.1 Alphaproteobacteria bacterium | reverse complement strand
GTCCTGGTATGAGAGAAATGCTATCTACAACTGGTGCAATTTATGGTCAAGGATTAGGGGATTCTGTTGCTTTAATCACAGATGGACGTTTCTCTGGTGGAACAAGAGGTTTCTGTATTGGTCATGTTGGTCCAGAAGCTTTTGAATGCGGACCCATAGCGTTAGTAGAAGATGGCGATGAAATTGAAATTAGCGCAGAAGATAATACACTCAATTTAAATGTTTCTGATGACGTATTAGCCGAGAGAAAGAAAAAATGGAAACCGAAAGATCCTGAATTTACGTCGGGTGCTTTGTGGAAATATGCTCAAACAGTTGGTCCAGCTCATCTAGGAGCTCTTACTCAACCTGGCGCAAAAAAAGAAAAAAGAACTTATTCAGATATTTAATTCTATTAGGATAGGGCAGTGATCTGAAGGTCTTTCCATATCTCTGTATTCTTTTAAAACTTTTCTATTAGTAATATTTTTAAAAAGAACAGGAGATAACAGAAAAAAATCTATTCTTATTCCCTCATTTTTTCCAAATTTATAGGTTTTATAATCAAAGAAGGTGTATGTAGTATTTTTATCTTCAAATTCAAAAGGATCAATTAAGTCTAAATTTTTGTAACTATAAAAAAATTTTCTAGCTTCTCTAGAAGCTAGTGCATCATTTTTATATTTTTTAATATCATGTGCATCTACATCTTGAGGAATTACATTAAAATCTCCAGTTATAAGGACATTATAATTTTTTTGAAGTTCCTTTAAATGAACAAGAATATTCTTCATCCAATTTGTTTTTAATTCAAATTTTTCTGTCCCAATAGGGTTTCCGTTAGGAAAATAACAATTAAGAATAACTGTATTGAGATCTTCAATTAAAATACAATTATTTCTAGCTTGTAGATTATTTAAATTATTTAAATCGATATTTCTTATTTTTTTTTGATTTTTATAAGCAATTGCGACACCGTTATATGCTTTTTGTGTAGAGCAAATGCTTTCATAATCATACAATTTGAAAAAATCCTGAACGATATTTTTATTTTCTGTTTTGAGTTCTTGTAGGCAAATTATATCTGGATTTTCCTTTTTAATGAGTTGTTCTAATAGAGGTTCACGAGCTCTAATTGAGTTCACATTCCAAGATACTATCTTCACCTTTAGATGCTAAAAGAGCTACCGCAGCCACAAGAGTTTTTTGCATTTGGATTTGATATGGAAAAACTTGAGCCCACTAACTCGTTTTTATAATCAAGCTCAGAGTCTTTAATAAAAGGAAGAGATTTTTTATCAATTACTATATCGATCTCTTTGAGCTTATAGATATTGTCTTTTTCTTCTGAATATTCACTATCTGTTTTAAAAATGTATTGAAAACCTGAACATCCACCTCCTTTAACTTTAATTCTAAAGAAGGTTTTATCTTGTTTTTTAAGCACTTCTTGAATTTTACTTATAGCGCTATCTGTTATATTAATATCAACCATATGCACACTAATTTATCAGTTAAAAACGAATTGTCCAAAGGTAGACTCGTTAAAATCAATAAAGATGTCAGAGATATTTTTGAGCGTGATAGAGACAGAGTGTTACATTCAACAGCTTTTAGAAAACTTAAAGATAAAACCCAAGTATTTATGTTTGAAAAAGGGGATTATTATAGAAACAGACTAACCCATACCTTAGAGGTTGCACAATTAGCCAGATCTTTATCTAGAAGACTCGGACTTAATGAGGATTTATCTGAAGTTATTGCTTTATCACATGATTTAGGACACACGCCTTTTGGGCATGCCGGAGAAGAGATTATCATTCAAGAATTAGATGAACATTTTAATCATAATGTTCAGTCATTTCGACAAGTAACATTATTAGAAAAAAAATATATTGATTACGAGGGACTAAATTTATCCTGGGAAACCTTAGATGGGATCATTAAACATAATGGACCTGTTTTAAGTACAAATTATAATTTTGATCTATCCGAAAATTTTAATTTTAATCTAATCTTAAATCCATCTCTTGAAGCTCAAGTTGCAACAATATGCGATGACATAGCATATATAGCACATGATTTTGATGATGCTTTGCGATCAAAAGTTATATCTATTGATCAGATTAAAACATTAAAGTCTTTTTTTAAAATTTCTAAATATGAAATTATTGATACTACATATATGGATATATTTAGAAATAATAGTACTAGATTTTTAATTAATTTTTTAATTTTAGATGTTTTTCATCAAACTAATAAAAATATTTCTCATTATAATATTAATGATCATCTAGAAGTTGTCCTTTGCAACCAATTTTTAGTTCAATTTAGTGACGAGTCTAAGGTATTAGTCTCTGAATTAAAAAAATTCCTATATGATAACTTTTATACATCAGATTTAGTTACCAAAGGTAAAGATAATGCGCAATCTATAGTAAGTTTCTTGATAAAATTTTTTATGAATGATGAAAAATTTTTACCAGCTAGTTGGTTAGAAAAAATAAATAATGATGAATCTAAAAAAAGAGTTATCATTGATTATATATGCGGTATGACGGATCAATTTTCTATAAATTTTTATAATAATAATGTTTGAATCAATAAAAAAAAATATTAAACAAGCACTTCTGATTGACTACGTTGATTTAGAGATTGATGTAAAATCTATTCAATTAGAATTGCTCTTTGATGAGAAGGGCGATTTAACAACTAATATATGCATGCAATATGCAAAACTATTATCCTCTTCGCCTAAGAAAATAGCTGAAAGTATTCTTCAAAATTTCAAACATCCACTTATTAAAGAAATTCAACTTGCAGGTCCGGGTTTTATTAATTTTTTTTTTAATGATGATGGTTTTGAAAGTTTATTAAAATTCCAAAAGGAACCTAATTCTCAGGCAAAATCCATTAATATTGAGTTTGTCTCTGCAAATCCAACTGGCCCTCTGCATTTAGCACACGGTAGGGGAGCTGTTGTTGGTGATGTTCTCTCTAATTTGTATGAGTTTAATGGCTACAAAGTGGATAGGGAATATTATGTTAATAATACAGGCAATCAAATTAATGAATTTTTATCATCAATTTTATTTTCTATATCTGAGACTCATAGCCTTTCTTTACCTTATCAGCAGTATTATAAAGGTGACTATATTAAAGAGATTGCTAACTCATGTTATGAAAAATTTAAAGAAAGCATTAATGATAATATTTCCACTGATCAGAAAAATGAAATTGCAAATTTTGCTATAGACAATCTGGTCAATAAATCTTTAGAAGTTTTAAAATCTAGTAACATTAATTTTAATTCAGTAATTTATGAAACGGATATAATGAAGAAAAATCATTTTTCTAAAGCTCTTAGTGTCCTTAAAGATAAAAAATTAGTATATGATGGTAAGCTTAAACAACCAAAAGACTATAAGAAAACTAAAAAAGAAAATAATATTTCAATATTTAAATCATCTAATTTTGGTGACGATGAAGATAGAGCTTTAACTAAGAATGATGGAACACCAACTTATTTTGCGAATGATATAGCTTATCACTTAGATAAGGTTGATAGAGGGTTTGATAAGTTAATAAATATATGGGGAGCCGATCATTTAGGATATTTGACAAGACTTAAGTCTGCATTAAAATCTGTTAAAGATGATATAGATTTTGAAGTTGTTTTTTGTCAAATTGTAAATTTAAAAAGAAATAATGTTATTCAAAAATTATCTAAGAGAGAAGGAACAATTCTAGAGTTAGATAGCTTAATTAATGAAATAGGCACAGATAATTTTAGATATTTTATGTGTTATAGAAAAAATGATACACATATGGATCTAGATATTGATTTAATTAAAAAAGAAAATAAAGAAAATCCTATTTATTATATTCAATATGCTTCAGCAAGAACATTTTCAGTTTTAAAGAAAAAAAATGATATTGTAGATAAATCATTAATTTGGTCTTCTGAATTAAAGATTTTATACAAAAAACTATTTCAATGGCATGATGTTATTACTCAGGCTTCAAATAGAAATGAAGTACATTTAATTGCACATTATTTAGAGAACTTAGCTTCTTGTTTTCATTCCTATTGGTCAGCATCTAAGGCAAGACCAGAGTTAAGATTTCTAGATGACAATCAAAACATTTCTTCTCATCATGAGTATCTCTTGACACGTTTCCAGTCTACTCTTAATGATGGTTTGAGTATTTTAGGAATCAAATCAAAAACAGAAATGTAAATCTTTGAAAATTCTTAAAAATATTAAGTTTCTATTCATTACTATCACTTTTTCTTTATTTGTATTAATTTTTGTATATTTGTACTTTAATTATTTTCAATTCTACTTCACTGATAATGTAGAACTAATAGCTCCCGATGATTTAAATTTTATTAAATGAAAAGTCCAATTATTATATCAATAATATCCTATAATTTATTAAAAGCCGAAAGAGATTACATAAAGGAATTTCAACCCTTTGGCATAATTTTATTTTCGAAAAATATTAAATCTCTACTTCAACTAAAAAAACTAGTATCAAGTATTAAATTACAAAGTCCATCAACCCTTTTGTTTATCGATCAAGAAAGTGGTATTGTTGACAGATTTAAATTTTTTAAAGATATGAATTTTTTAGATAATTATGAATACTATAAAATTTATTTAAAAAATAAAAAACTAGCTAAAGTTTTAATTTTTCTCAAATCTTATATTACTTCTTATTATTTGAGAGAGTGGGGGTTTCATTCTAATACAGTACCCGTTTTAGATGTGCCAATGCATAAAACTGCAAAATTTATAAGACAGAGAACATTTGGGTCTGATCTCAAAATTATTAAAAAACTTAATAACATTATTGTGTTAAATAATTTTCAATTTAATTTAATACCAGTAATAAAGCATATTCCTGGTCATGGCGTCACTTCTAAGGATAGTCATAAAGTTATTCCATCAACAAATATTACAAAAACACATTTAAAAAAACATTTTCAGTCTTTTAAAAATTTTAATTACTTACCACTTGCTATGACATCCCATATTATTTATAAAAAAATTGACCCAAAATTTATTGCAACTTTTTCTAAAAAAATTATCACTCAAATAATTAGAAAAGAAATCAATTTTCAAGGTCTTTTAATGACAGATGATCTTTCAATGAAAGCTGTAAAATATTCTAAAGAGGTAATATGTAAATTATCTAACAATTTAGATATTGATATTTTATTAGATTGTTCTAACGACTTAGACAGGCATACATATTTTTTTAAGAATTTTAGATTAACTGATAGATATAATTCTTTCATGGTTAATAAAAAAAAATGGACCGAACAAAAAAAAATTCCTAAAAATATTAAAATTAAGAAATATAGGGATATTTATGATAATATTTTAAAAAACTATGGAATCTAACCTTAATATAGCTATTGAAGACTATAATGGACCTCTCGACGTATTGTTGGAGCTTGTCAATAAAAATAAATATGACATTAAAAAATTACCAATTCTCGATTTATGTAACCAATATTTAAGATTTATTGATAATATTAAATCAGTCAACATAGATTTGGCTTCTGAATATCTTCTAATGGCGGCTATTATGATTTACCTAAAATCTAAATTTCTTGTTAATAAAGATAAAGAAGAAGACGTAAAAAAAGTGACAAGATTTTTAACAAATAGGCTAACTATACTTGAGATGTTAAATAAAAATTCAAAAAAACTCTTTGAACTACCAAAATTTGAAGAAGATTTTTTTCCCAATAAAAATAAGTTTAAACTAAAAGTAGAAAAATCCTATGTCATTAAAGACAAGCTTTTTGACCTCTTAAAGGCGTATACCAACATTTATAGAAGAAATCAAAATTACACATTAAAATTTTCTTCAATTAAACTTTTCTCTATTAAGGATGGTCAAAAAGTTCTCAATGAAAAAATTTCTTCATTCGACGATTGGTTTTCATTAGATAGTCTAATGCCTGATAAATTAAAAAATGATTTGTTGAGTAGGTCATTTATATCTAGTACTTTTGGTGCAGGTTTACAAATGGCCAAAAAAAATCAAAATTCAGAAAAAACACTTGTAATTAAACAGTCTATGCCTTTTAAAGACATTTATTATAAAAAATATGAGTGATACTATTCAAAAAGTAGAAGCTTTGATCTTCTCTTCTTCTAAGCCTATCAAAGAAGAGGAAATAAAAAAACGTTTAGACTTACATGAAGATATTTCATTAATGCTTACTTCATTATCCGAAGAATATTCCAGTAAGGGAATTAACCTTAGAAAAATTGGAAATGGATGGATTTTTGTAACTAATGAGAATTTGAGTGAAATTTTTCATGAAAAAAGAGAAATTAAGAAAAAATTATCTAAACAAGCCATCGAAACACTTTCAATTGTTGCCTATCATCAGCCAATTACAAAATCTGAAATTGAAGGTATAAGAGGTGTGATTATTGGACAGGGCATTCTTGATCAACTTATGGAACTCAATTGGATACAACCTGGCGGAAGAAAAGAAGTGCCAGGAAGACCTATACTTTGGAATACGACTGATGAATTTCTTTTACATTTTGGATTAGGAACCCTTGATAATTTACCCGGAATTGAAGAACTTAGAAGTTCTGGTATTTTGAATGAAAATTTTTCTTCATTAAATATCCAAGAAGTCTCAGATAGTTTAGATCCAGAGGAAGCTTTAGTTGATGAAAATGAAAATGAAAATTTAGACGATTTTTCTCAAAGTCAGCTTGATGATAATACTAATGATACTTGATGTTCAAAATTTAACACATCATTTTGAAAACGTTAAAGCCCTTAATAACGTAAGTTTTAAAATAGAAAATAATTCAATTATTTCTATATTAGGACCATCTGGGTGTGGTAAGACAACTCTCATACGTTTAATTTCAGGTTTAGAAGAAATACAAGATGGCAAAATATATCTTCAAAATGATTTAGTTAGTCATAAAAAAATTAACTTACCGCCAGAAGATAGATCTATTTCTTATGTTTTTCAGGATTTTGCTCTATTTCCGCATATGACAGTTTTAGAAAATATTAGTTTTGCAGCAAGTTCTCAAAAAAATAAAAAGCAGTTAACTCAACAAGTAATCTCTCTAGCCAAAATTGATAATTTTTTAGACAAATACCCCCATCAATTAAGTGGGGGAGAACAACAAAGAGTTGCTTTGGCTAGGTCAATTGCTGTGCAACCAAAATTATTATTACTAGATGAACCTTTTTCTGACCTAAATACATCTCTTAAGAAAGATATTATAGATGACACACTCCATCTTATAAAAAGTTTGGAATCCTCTGCAATTATTGTGACTCATAATGCTGAAGAAGCTATGTTCATTAGTGATCAAATAATTGTAATTAATGATGGTTCTATAGTTCAAATTGGTACTCCTTACGATATTTTTTATCATCCTAAAAATAGTTATGTAGCGTCACTCTTTGGAGAAACAAATTTGTACACTACTCACGTCTTAGAAGGTTTCTGTGACACCCCAATAGGTAAGATTCAAACTCCAGATTTATCTCAAGGTCAAAAAGTGGATATTGTAATTAGACCTGAAGCTTTAATTCTACATAAAGAAAAATCACCACTTATTAGTGAAGTGAATGGCGTCGTTGTTGACTCAAAATTTATTGGGAACCACGCTATTATTCACATGACAGTATCTGACAGTAGCGGAGATAAATTCCACATGCACAGTAAAGTGGCCGGTAATTTTCTTCCAGAGCCTGCTAGTTCAGTTTCGATTGAGTTAGATAATAATCATATATTTGTTTTTAGTAGAAATTAATACTTAAATAATATAATTTTAACAAATGGGTACTTTCAGTTTATGGCATTGGATTATTGTTTTAATAATAGTCCTATTACTATTTGGAAAAGGAAAAATTCCAGGACTAATGTCTGATGTTGCAAAAGGAATTAAATCTTTTAAAAAAGATATTTCAGATAACGATAGCTCCACAGATTCCAAAGAAGATACTAAAAAGGAAGATTAATGTTTTCTCTGGGTTGGATGGAAATGTCCATCATCCTAATTATTTGCATAATTTTAGTTGGCCCTAAAGAACTCCCTGCAGTCATCAAAACAATAAAATCTGTCATATCAAATCTCAAAGGCCTCTCAAGAGAATTCACAAAAACTGTTGAAGAAGTCACAGAGTTTTCTGAAATTAAAGATATTAAAAAAGAAATACTTGATACCAAAGATGTTATTACAAAAGAGGGAAAAGAACTGGATAATTTTATTGATAAAAATAATAAAGACATCTTAGAATTGGAGAAAGATGACTAAAAAAGTGGGTGACACAATGAATTTTTTTGATCACCTAAAAGAGCTCAGAAGAAAACTTTTATTTTCAATAGTTTTTTTTATTTTATCTTTTATTATTTGTTTTTATTTTTCAAAACAGCTTTTTGTTTTTTTAGCAAAACCTTTGACTGATATCTTAGGTGAAGGAAATGGTTTAATTTATACGGCACTACAAGAAGCTTTTTTAACAAATGTAAAAGTCTCTTTCTTTACAGCAGCTTTTATCTCTTTCCCATTTCTATCGTATCAAATCTGGAGTTTTGTTTCCCCGGGCCTTCTTAAAAAAGAAAAATCTATCTCTTTTCCCACTTTAGTCGCAATTCCTTTTTTATTCTTATTAGGGGCTTCGACAGTTTACTATTTGATATCTCCAATAGCTTGGAAATTTTTTTTAAGTTTTCAATCATCCCAATCAGATCTTATTAATATTACTCTTCAAGCTAAAATGAATGAATACCTATCCTTAATGATGACATTTATATTTGCCTTTGGTTTGGCATTTCAGCTCCCTGTGGTTTTATTACTATGTGTAAGATTTAGTATTCTAACTATAGAGCAATTAGTTTCTTTTAGAAAATACGCTATTGTTTTATCCTTTGTATTTGCAGCTATAATCACTCCTCCTGATCCTTTTTCTCAAATTTCACTAGCATTACCAATAATTCTACTTTATGAGATATCAATATTGATTTCTAAATTTTTAGAAAAAAAGAAGAAAAATAAAAAAGATGCATGACATAAATTTTATTAGAAACTATCCTGAGGAATTTGATAAATCTTTACAATTAAGATTTTTAGATCCCGTCTCAAATAAAATCATCAGTCTAGATAAGTCTAAGCGCGAGATTTTAACAAGTTCACAAGAATTACGTTTTAAAAGAAAAACAATTTCATCACAATTTGCTAAATCTGATGATGTAGAAAAATCAAAACTCCAAGAAGAGGTTCGTCTGATTAAAGAAAAAATAGATAATTTAGAAAATGAATTATTGAAAATTGATAATGAAATTCATTTGATCCTATCATCACTACCAAACTTACCAGATCAAGACGTACCGCAAGGAAAAGATGAAGATGATAATCTTCTAATTAAAACTGTTGGTGAAAATCCTGCTTTTGATTTTAAACCTTTGGCTCATTACGAATTAGGTGAAAATCTTAAAATGATGGATTTTGATCAAGCAGCCAAAGTGTCTGGTGCCCGTTTTGTTTACCTCAAGAATGATTTTGCAAAACTAGAAAGGGCTATTGCTAATCTAATGTTAGATACGCACACAAATAAATTCGGCTATACAGAAGTTAATCCACCAAATCTAGTAAAAGACTCTGCAGCTTATGGTACAGGCCAACTCCCTAAATTTTCAGATGATCTATTTAAAACTAATAGTGATCATTGGCTTATTCCTACCGCCGAAGTTCCTCTTACAAATCTTCATTTAGAAACAACTGCGAATGAAAAAGATTTACCTGCAAGATATACTGCATGGACTCCTTGCTACAGACTTGAAGCGGGTTCTGCTGGAAGAGATACAAGAGGGATGATACGTCAGCATCAGTTTTCAAAAGTTGAGCTTGTCTCATTAGTTAAGCCTGAAAATTCCAATGAAGAATTAGAGAGAATGTTAAATTGCGCTACTTCAATTCTAGACTCTTTAAAGTTAAGTTACCGAATAATGTTATTAAGTTCAGGCGATATGGGTTTTTCAGCTAATAAAACCTATGATATTGAAGTTTGGGTCCCAAGTGAATCAAAGTACAGAGAGATTTCTTCTTGTAGTAATTGTGGTGATTTTCAGGCAAGAAGAATGAATGCTAAATATAAATGTAATGATGGAAATATTTTCCTTCACACACTTAATGGATCAGGTCTTGCAGTAGGTAGGACTCTTATTGCTATTGTGGAAAATTACCAAAACAAAGATGGCTCTATCGATATTCCAGATGTTCTAGTTCCTTATATGGGCGGAAAAAAAATTATTTCTTTAAAGTAATATTATTCTCTAAACAGTAATGATTAAAAAACTGATTAGCTGATCTCCCAGTTCTATTTCCTCTTGCAAAAATCCATTTCAATGAATCTCTTTGAGTTTCTTTATCAAATAGGATGTTATTTAAAGAGAAATAATGTTTTACAATTTCAATGTATTCGTCTTGATTAATATTATGAAAACTTACCCATAAACCAAATCTATCAGATAAAGAAACTTTTTCTTCAACGCCTTCATCTTGAGAAATTGCAGATGACCTCTCATTGTCTAGCATATCTCTTTTCATCAAATGTCTTCGATTTGAAGTCACGTAAGTTAAAAATTCATATCTATTTGTATAAAAAGACCCTTCAAGAAAGGATTTAAATTGAATATATCTTCTATCATTTTGCTCAAATGATAGATCATCAATAAAGATTACAATTTTTTTTTTAAATTTTTGATTCAAAAAAATATTTGGCAGGTCATTAATATCTTCACTGTTAACCTCAAGTACATCACAAGCATTAGTTTTAATGATAAGTTGTTTTAAAATGGCTTTAACAAGAGTACTTTTTCCACTGCCTCTCACTCCCCACAATAAACCATGGTTAAAAGGCAGTCCTGATTCAAAAGCAAGAGTATTTTTTTGAATAACTTCTATCTGATGATTTAAACCATATAACGTCGTTAAATCAGCAACATCATTAATAAAAATTTTTTCAAAATCATTTTTACTGTGATTCCAGCATAATATATATTTATTATTCAATTTTATATTGACTTCATATGAGTTTGTTGAGATTTTATGGTTTATTTTAATAATTTAAAAGGATTTTATAATGGAACAATTATCAGGCATTCTACCTCTAATACTAATCTTTGTAGTATTCTATTTTTTACTAATTAGACCTCAACAAAAGAAACTTAAAAGTCATAAAGAAATGATCACCAACTTAAAAAAAGGTGATAAAATCGTAACACAAGGTGGAATTATGGGCACTATTCATTATGTTAATGAGGATGGCACTATATCTTTAGAAGTTGCTGATAACGTAACAGTTAAAGTGGCAAAAGGCATGGTTGCCGATGTTTCAAAATAAGTAAAAAGACTTTTGTTTTACTTTATCAATAAATGGGTATTCTAAAAAAATGGAGACTTTGGTCTTCACTACTTATATTATTGTTTTGCTATGTAGCCATCACTCCTAATTTTCAAAATAATGACTCTTCCAACAAGATTAATTATGGTCTAGATATTCAAGGGGGCAATTCTTTTTTATTAGAATTATCAGAAGAGGTTTTTAAAAATAATTTATTATTGAAAATTGTCTCGCAACTCGAGTTGGATTATAACTTAAGATCGACTATAAATGGTGACCAAATAGAATTAAATAACTCTCAAGACTTATCGAAATTAAATAATCAAGTTTTACAATCTATGGGATTAATTCTAGATAATAAATCTGAAACAATTTCCACTATTATATTAGACAACCAATATTTTAAAAAATCTATCTCAGATATGACCTTAAATGCAGTTGAGATTATTAGATCGCGTGTAGACTTTCTTGGTAATAAAGAACTCTCTATTCAAAAAACAGGTCTTAACCGGATACTTTTAGAAATTCCTGGCAATTTAGATCAAAATGTAAAAGAACTGATTTCTAAAACTGCTAAATTAAATTTTCATATTGAAAAGGACTCATACATAGACACTTTTGTATTAGAAAACACTGATACTGGTGAATTTGTTCGAGTTATGTCTAGACCAAGTTTAACTGGAGATTACTTACAAGATGCCTCATTACAGTACGATAATAATTCTCCTGTTGTCTCTTTTTCTCTTAATAAATCAGGCGCTGATATTTTTGGTGATTTGACATCTAAAAACGTAGGTAAAAGAATAGCTATAGTCTTAGATGGTAGCTTAATTAGTGCGCCAGTAGTTAGAGATACAATTAGTGGTGGAGCGGGTGTGATATCGGGAAATTTTACAAATGAAGAAGCTAATAACCTTGCAATAATTCTTAAATCAGGCTCATTGCCTACAGACATTACTATAATTCAGGAAAAACAAGTTGGTCCATCTTTAGGTAAAGAAGGGGTTACAAAAGGTGTTTATGCTTCTGTTATAGCCTTAATAGCTATTACAGTATTTATGATTGCTTATTATAAAGTTTCTGGTCTTTTTACTGCAATCTCAATTGTTATTTGTTTGTTACTCTTGTTTTCTCTTATGTCTTTAATGAATGCTACATTAACTCTACCTGGAGTAATTGGTATAGTTTTAACAATTGGTATGTGCGTTGACGCTAATGTATTGGTTTATGAAAGAATAAAAGAAAATTTTATTAATAAATCTGATGATCCTAAAAATGATGGATTCAATTCTGCTTTTATTACTATTCTAGACTCTAATCTTACAACATTATTTGCTGCAGTATTTTTATTTGCTTTTGGTTTTGGTCCAATAAGAGGATTTTCCATCTCTTTAATTATTGGAATATTTTCTTCTCTAGTTGTGACCTATATAATTTTAAAATTTTTCCTTGAGATAGTTCCTATTAACAGAACAGGGTTAAAATTAAAATGATCGATTTTTTTAAATACCGTAAAATTTCTTATATTGCATCATTAGTTTTTATTATGATTACTATATTACTTATATTTTTTAAGGGTCTAAATCTTGGTATTGACTTTAAGGGAGGATTTAATATTGAGGTTAGATCGGATTTAAATAATCAAGATCTTAATTCTATTTTCTCAAAAATAGATAGTTCTAGAGAAGTGATAGTTAAGAAAGAGTTGTCATCAAATGTTTTCAGCATAAGGATAGAGTCTGGATCTGGAGACAAAGTATTTTTAGATGTGGTAAAAGATAAAATATCAAACTTACAAAATGTAGAAATCCTAATGTCTGAGTATATTGAGCCTACATTCAGTAAAGATTTAATTCAAAATTCTTTATATGCATTACTTTCATCTATTTTAGTTATCGCATTTTACATCTGGATTAGATTTGATTGGCAATTTGCATTTGCTGGTATTATGGCCTTGCTACACGATGTTTTCTTAGCTATTGGATTTATGAGTTTATTTAATATCGAATTTAATTTAACTATGATTGCTGCTATCTTGCTTATTGCCGGTTACAGTATTAACGATACGATTGTTTTATTTGATAGGTTGAGAACTTTAACTTCTAAAGAAGATGTTAAAATTAATCTACCTTTGATGATTAATAATTCTATTTTTCTAAACTTAAGAAGGACGATTTTAACAAGTTTTACGACAATTTTGGCTTTAGTTTGTCTAGTTATCCTCGCTCCAGTCAATCTCACAGAAATGCCGATAGTTTTCATATTTGGTGTTCTAATAGGAACTTACTCTTCTATATTTTTGGCTCTGCCTACAATTTCTGTTTTAAATTACGAGTCTGTTTTAAAGTCAAGGGACTCCTGATATTTTTTTAAATACTCACCTGTAAAATTATTTTTAACTTTTATTAACTCATTGGGTCTGCCTTCAAACAATATTTTGCCCCCATTGACTCCACCCTCAGGTCCTAAATCAATCAGCCAATCACTTGAATTAATTACATCGTAATTGTGTTCTATTACTATTACAGTATTTCCATAATCAACTAATCTATGGAGTATTTCTAATAGTTTTTTAATATCATCAAAATGCAATCCTGTCGTAGGCTCATCAAGTATGTATAAGGTTTTACCAGTTTGTCTTTTAGATAATTCTTTTGCTAATTTAATTCTTTGTGCTTCTCCACCAGATAGTGTTGTTGCTGATTGACCAATTGAAATATACCCTAAGCCAACTTCCTTAAGTGTTTTCAATTTTGAGTAAACTTGTGGATTGGCTTTGAAAAAATCACAAGCATCATCAACAGTCATATCAAGAATATCGCTAATATGCTTATTGTTATATCTGACAGATAAAGTTTCTGTGTTATAACGCTTACCGTTGCACACTTCGCATTTTACATAAACGGGTGCTAAGAAATGCATTTCTATTTTTTTTAATCCATCACCTTCACAACTTTCACATCTTCCGCCTTTAACATTAAAAGAAAATCTACCTGGCTTATATCCTTTAACTTTAGCTTCAGGTAAATTTGCAAACCAATCTCTTACAGGTCCAAATAGACCTACATATGTTGCAGGATTGGATCTAGGTGTTCTTCCAATAGGGGATTGATTAATATTAATCACTTTATCAATTTCTTCTATACCCTCTATTGATTTATAGGGAAGTGTTTTAATAATTTTTTCATTAATACGATTGTTAATAGCTCCATAAAGTGTCTCATTAATTAATGTGGATTTACCACTTCCCGAAACACCTGTTATGCAAATAAAATTCTTTAAATGAAAATTAACAGATATTTTTTTTAGATTATTTCCTTCGGCTTCATCAATTTTAATATAATTATCTGTGATTACTGTATTTTTTAAATTTTTATATCTAGATATTGCTCCCAAAAGGTATGAGTTTGTTAAGCTTTCCTTATTAGCTGTGATTTTTTTGTAAGATCCTTGATAAATTACTTTGCCGCCATTTTTTCCAGCAAACTTACCAATATCTATCACGTGATCAGCTTCTCTAATAATATCCTCATCATGCTCTACAACAATTATAGTATTTCCCAACCCTCTTAAATTTTTTAAGGTTTTTATTAACTTGTGATTGTCTTTTTGATGAAGACCTATCGACGGCTCATCTAATACGTAAGTCACACCAGTTAATCCTGAGCCAATTTGTGAGGCAAGTCTTATTCTTTGTGACTCCCCGCCAGATAGCGTCCCACTTTTT
>JAQWMI010000002.1 GCA_029246865.1 Alphaproteobacteria bacterium | reverse complement strand
GCTCAAAGACAGGCTACAAAAGATGCAGGAAAAATCGCTGGTCTTGAAGTATTAAGAATTATTAATGAGCCAACTGCAGCTTCTCTTGCATATGGCCTTGATAAAAAACAATCAGGCACGGTGGTTGTTTATGATTTAGGTGGAGGAACATTTGATGTTTCTATTCTTGAAGTTGGAGACGGTGTATTTGAAGTTAAATCAACAAATGGTGATACTCACTTAGGCGGTGAAGATTTCGATTTACGAATTATAGATTTCTTAGCAGATGAGTTTAAAAAAGACCAAGGGATAGATTTAAAAAATGACAAGCTAGCACTTCAGCGTTTAAAAGAAGCCGCAGAAAAAGCTAAAATTGAATTATCAAGCGCAACTCAAACAGATGTCAATTTACCATTTATTACTGCTGATCAAACAGGCCCCAAACACTTAAATGTAAAACTAACCCGGGCAAAGTTAGAAGAGCTAGTCCATGATTTATTACAATCAACTATTGATCCATGTAAAAAAGCATTAAAAGATGCAGGGCTTTCAGCATCAGATATTGATGAAGTAATACTTGTAGGCGGTATGACGAGGATGCCAAAAGTAACAGAAATTGTAAAAGGGTTTTTTGACAAAGAACCAAGTAAAGGAGTAAATCCAGATGAAGTCGTTGCTATGGGTGCTGCAATTCAAGCAGGCGTTCTTCAAGGGGATGTAAAAGATGTTTTATTATTAGATGTTACGCCTCTCTCTCTAGGTATTGAAACTCTTGGCGGAGTATTTACTAAATTAATAGAGAGAAATACAACTGTTCCAACAAAAAAAAGTCAGGTTTTTTCAACTGCCGAAGACAATCAAGCAGCGGTGACAATTCGAGTATTTCAAGGTGAACGAGAAATGGCTGCTGATAACAAATTGCTTGGTCAATTTGATCTTGTGGGCATTCCGCCTGCAGCAAGAGGTACCCCTCAAATTGAGGTAACATTCGACATTGATGCTAACGGAATAGTAAATGTATCTGCCAAAGATAAATCCACAGGAAAAGAGCAGCAGATTAAAATTCAAGCTTCAGGCGGTCTCTCTGATGATGAAATTGAAAAGATGGTCAAAGATGCAGAAGTTAATGCTGAAGAAGACAAAAAGAAGAGAGAAGGTGTTGATACAAAAAATACTGCTGATGCTCTCGTTTTCCAGACAGAGAAAAATCTCAAAGAATATGGAGAAAAAATTTCGGAAGAAGATAAGTCAAAAATTGAAACTGATCTAAAGGAATTAAAAGATTCTTTAGAGAAAGATGATCTAGACATCATAAAAGAAAAATCGGAAGCTCTTACTCAGTCTTCTATGAAGATGGGTGAAGCAATGTATAAAGATCAACAGGGTCAACAGCCTGAGGGCGACCCAGGAGATGCAAGTGCAAATCCTGACTCTAAAGATGGAGAAAAAAAAGATGATGATGTTATAGATGCTGACTTTGAAGAAGTTGATGAAGATAAATCAGCTGACTCCAAATAGTATTACATCTTTATTTTTTAATTAAATATGGCTGATGATTTTTATAATACCTTAGGTCTATCTAAAGGAGCTAGTGATTCTGAAATAAAAAGTGCTTATCGTAAGATGGCTATGAAATACCACCCAGATCGTAATCAAGGTAAACCTGATGCTGAGAAAAAATTCAAAGAAGTAAGTAACGCTTACGAAGTCTTAAAAGATCCACAAAAAAAACAGGCTTACGATCAATATGGACATGCAGCCCTTGAACAAGGCGGCATGGGAGGGGCTGGTGGTTTTGGACAGCAAGGTTTTGGTGGAGGAGGATTTTCCGATATATTTGAAGATATCTTTGGTATGGGAGGCGGAGGGCCACAAGAAAGTCGTGGTGATGATCTTCGTTACGATGTTTCAATTGACTTAGAAGAGGCCTTCAATGGAAAAAGTTTTGAAGCACCTATATCAAAAATGGCCACATGTCCCGAAAAACATTCTTATAGATCCTGTTCAACATGTGATGGTTACGGTAAAGTCAGAACACAAAGTGGTTTTTTTTCAATGGAGAGAACTTGTGGAAGGTGTAGCGGTTCTGGTCAAGAAATCAAAGGTAAATGTAGTAAATGCTCAAATACTGGAAGAGTAAAAGAAAATAAGAAACTTAAAATTAAAATTCCAGCTGGAATTGAAACAGGCAATAGAATTCGTATGACTGGAGAGGGAGAAGCAGGAGAACTAGGAGGGACCAATGGTGATCTCTATGTTTTTATAAATGTTACTTCCCATAAGATCTTTGAAAGAGATAAAAATAATATTATTTGTGATGTTGCAATTCCATTTACTACTGCCGCATTAGGCGGGAGTATAGAGGTTCCCACTATTGAGAAAAAAATGGTCAGTATTAATATTCCTCAGGGCATGCAGTCTGGACACAAACTAAGGGTTAAGGGTAAGGGCATGAGTATATTGAGAAATGATAGTAGAGGAGATATGATTATTCGTGTTCATGCTGAAACACCAGTCAACCTTTCAAAAGATCAAAAAGAACTTTTATCAAAATTTAATGAATCGCTTGTTAAAGAAAATTCTAAAATGACCGAAGGTTTTTTTGATAAAGTTAAAAAAATGTTTAAGTCTTAATGGTCCTTCAAAGTTTTTACTTTGAAGAAATTAAAACCACTCTTGGAAAAATATTTATTTTAGAAAATAAAGACGGCATTTGCTTCCTTTTGCCATTCCAAGATTTTAGAGTCAATAGAATAAAAAAAAATTTGAATCCGATTAAAGGTTTAATTTATCATAAGAATATTATCAAAAACGTAAATAATTACTTAAATGGAAGGGAGTTATTATTAAAATTTCCAATTGTTTTTTTAGAGGGAACCTCATTCCAAATAAGTGTATGGAAACAGCTTCAAAAAATTCCTTTTGGCATTAAGTCTAATTACTCTGAGATTGCACAAAAAATACATAGAGCTTCAGCTTTCCGAGCAGTTGGATCTGCCATAGGTAAAAATCCTATTATGATTTACGTGCCCTGTCATAGGGTCATAAAAAAATCAGGAAATCTTGGTGATTATGCATGGGGTATGGTTAAGAAAAAAAAACTACTACATATAGAGTCAATTTAGAAAGATGGCTGACTCGAAATAGTAGAGGAGGAAATTGAATACCGAATCAGCCCCCGCATGAACGCTAACTGAACATTATAAATTTTTCCTCTTTAGTCAAATTTTCAACTCCCCAAAAATTCATAGTTTTTAAATTTATCCATATTTATCAGTCTTTTTAGTGATTACTCTGTTTAAAAGGAATTTGTTACATACAACATTGTATTGCTAATTTTATTCAGATATAGAAGTAGATCAAATGACCCCTGCACAGTTACGAAAACCAACTATTGTTTATTTAATTGGTTTTGTTGCTTACTTTATATTTTCCATTGGCGATACATTAATTAAAATTGCTGCCGAGGGGTATGCGTTCACACTTGTATTTGCAATAAGCACTTCAGCTGGATGTTTGCCTGTTTTAGGATATTTGTTGTATAAGAAAAGCTTTTCACAAATAGTTACAAAAAATTACACACTTCACATTGCAAGAGGAATACTTATGGCGGCTGTGGCATATAGTATTTTAAAAGGAATAATTCTATTGCCTCTTTCTATTGCATATCCAATATTATTATCGGCTCCAGTTTTTTTGACGATAATGGGTGTTATTTTTTTAAGAGAAAAATTAAATATTTACAAAGTCTTATCATTAATAATTGCTATGATTGGAGTCATCTTAATTTCAGGTTTTAGTTTTAATCAAGGATATAATAAAGAAGGTATTATTCTCTTATTAATCGGATCTATCTTAGTTGCTGTTTTAGATCTTACTGTCAGACTGTTTGGACAAAAAGAAACGACAATAGCACTTAGTTTTTACAATTTATTATTTGCTGCAATTATTTTTGTATTATTATCTTTGAATTCATTGCAGCCAATTATGTTTTTAGATTTAGCGGCAATTACTGCAGGTGGTTTTCTTGATGGTTTAGGAATGCTATTGCTTGTTTTTGCTCTCAAAAATATTGAGGCATCTTATGTGAGCATAACTCATTATTCACAAATACTTTATGGTCTGATAATCGGATATCTTATCTTTAGTCATGTGCCTTCGTATGTTGAAATTATAGGTTCTGCCTTAATAATTCTATCTGGGTATTTAATCTATTTTAAATTAAATGATTCAAACTGATTCCTGATCCATTAGGGATAACGCACAGCCAGAAATTTTCCAGTCACTCCCAGTTAATGTTAAAGAGTAAGTCGCAATGTAGATTTTATTAGATTGTGATATAATTTGAACCTGATGGTATATTTCCCCATTTACAATTTTCGATTTAAGAAAGTAAAAGTCTTTAGGATTAGATACAGGTTCGTAGTTTTCTTTCACCATTTTCATAAAGACGTCAGAGTTATCAAATCTTAATTTAATATAAGGAGCAGCAAAAGAATAAGCTTTTTCGGCATCCTCTATTTTAAAAGCTTCGATTTGTTGAGTTATAATTTCTTTAGTTAGTTCAAATGTTTTTTTATCTTCTTCAAACGCATAAAGGTTGCCAGATACAAGACAAAATAGAAAGATATTAATAATTAATTTCATTATACTTATTATATGTAATAAATTATTTGTTAGATGAAAAAAATTATATTATTTCTCATTGTCTTTAATTTTCAGGCTCTTTTGGCAGACCAAAATGATCCCAATCTTGACGATTTGTTCCAAAATTTAAAAGATCCAAAAAATATTGAAAACCAAGAGAATATAATCGGTCAAATTTGGACCATATGGACAAAAATAGACGATCCATATACTCAAAAAATTATGGATTCATTACCTATATATTTTACTAAACAAAAATATAGAGAAGCTATCGAGGTCCTCAATAATATTATTCTTCAATTTCCAGAATATTCAGAAGCATATAATAAGAGAGCTACGGTTTACTTTATATTAGGGGATTATAGTTCTTCTATGGAGGATATTAAGAACACACTAAACTTAGAACCAAGACATTTTGGAGCCTTAGATGGCATGGCAAGAATACTATTTTATTTTGAAGAATATGAAGATTGCATAGAGATTTATAAAAAAATGCAACTTATAATGCCCTTTGATAAAAATTTAGATTACAAAATTGATAGAGCCAAAGAAGCTATGTCAGTAAAAATTTAACACTTAGTAATTAAATCACTGTCAATTTCCTTTAAATTTTTACAGCCAGTTAAAACCATACTTTCAATTAGCTCTTTGTGAAGTAAATTTAAAACAAGTTCAACACCTTTTTGGCCGTCATAGCCTAGTCCCCATAGAATTGGTCTACCTAGCTGAACAGCATCTGCACCTAACGCCAAACACTTTAATACATCCGTTCCCCTTCTAATACCACCGTCAACTATGATTAATTTATCGTTACCAACAGCTTCTCTAATCGGTAAAATTTGTTTCAAAGTTGGAACTGCAGTATCAAGTTGTCTACCGCCATGATTAGAAATAATTAAACCATTAGCACCATTCTTAAAACAATTTACTGCATCATCAGGTCTCAAAATGCCCTTAACTAAGACAGGAAGTTTAGATTTTTCTTTAATCCAGCTAATGATTTCAAAAGTTAAAGTTGGATCAAATAAATGTTCAGAATGCATATTCATGCTTGAGCCTTCATAGTCATCAAATTTTTCAAAAGAAGTTCCTTTAAAATTACCAAGAGTTAAGTGATCAGGCATCTTAAAAGAATTTTTTTCATCCCTTTCTCTGGTCCCAAGTCTTGGCGCATCTGCAGTAAAAACAATTGCTTTATATTTTTCATCATAGCATCTCTGAAGCATGTCTTCAGTTATTTTTCTATCTTTTGCAAAGTACAATTGAAAAAATAATTTATCATTATGTGGTGATACTTCTTCAATTGATTTATTTGAAGATGTTGCCAATGTCATAATAGTATTGCTGACTTTTGATGCTTTGCTGGTAGCAAGTTCTCCATCAGGATGAGCCATTGACTGCATTGCCATTGGAGCAATTAAGATTGGAAAATTAATTTTTAAATCTAAAATAGTACAAGATGTATCGATAGTTGAAACATTTCTGAGTAGTTTCGGTAACAGCTCATATTCATTAAAAACACTTCTATTTCTTTTAAGTGTAACCTCGTCTCTAGCGCCCGATCCGTAATAACCAGCTATAGCTTCTGAAATATTTTCAGGAAATTTTTTTTCTAAATCAAATAAATTTACAATCATAATATATCTTTATATCTAAGATCAGTCTCTTATTAGAAATGATAATAACGTTTAAAATATTTTCCTAAAGTATTATATTTTAGGCCCAAAAGCATTGTACCTATTAATAAGATCAGACTTAATTAATTTGAACTTTTCAAAGTTATGATTAAATTTTTTAGTTAGATCTAAAGCATTGACACGCCAACTCTTATCATCTTTAAATGAACGAATAGGATTATAAAAATCTGTATCTTCTTTTAACAAGGAATTTGGTATTTTAAGATTAAAATATGGTACTTCAAAAAAATTCTTGTCTTGAATTTTTCCAAAATTAATCAAACTTATAATATTTCTTGTTTTTCCTAAATCTAACCTCTCTTTTCGCCCATTCCATCCTGTATTAATTAAGTAAATTTTGGGCTTATGTTCAATAATTTTATTTTCAAGAACTTCAGCATATTTTACAGGATGTAGTGTGAGAAAGGCTGATCCGAAGCATGAAGAAAATGTCGCTTGTGTTTCTGTTAGGCCAATTTCTGTGCCTATTGCTTTTGATGTATAGCCTGAAAGATAATAATAAATAGCCTGTTCATAACTAAGGCAAGAAATGGGAGGCAGCACACCAGTGGCGTCAGCAGACAAAAAAATAATATTTGACGGGTGATCTGCAACAGATTTATTTTTGATCCTCTTTTCAATATGACTTATGGGATAAGAAACTCTTCCATTTTCTGTTAACGACGTATCATCAAAATTTATGTGGTTTCCCTCTAATAACTTAACATTTTCTAGTAAGGCATTTTCTTTTATGGCATCAAATATCATGGGCTCTGATTTGCTTGTTAATTTTGATGTTTTTGCATAACAGCCGCCCTCAAAATTAAATATACCATTTGAGTCCCAACCGTGCTCATCATCACCAACTAGATATCTATTAGGATCATTTGATAGAGTTGTTTTTCCAGTTCCTGAAAGGCCAAAATAAATAGTACTATTTTTACCATTCAAATCAGAATTTGCAGAACAGTGCATCGATGCTATTTTCTTTTGTGGAAGAATATAGTTCATAAGGGCGAAGATCCCTTTTTTCATTTCCCCGCCATACCATGACCCACCTATAATTTGCATTTTCTCACTAAAATTAAAGGCAACATAATTTTCAGAATTGAGTCCATCATTTTGCCAATTTTTATTAGTTGCTTTAGATGAATTCAAGACATGAAAATCGGGACGAAAATTTTCTAGTTCATCTTTTGATGGTTCAATAAACATATTTTTTACAAAATGAGCCTGCCAAGCAACTTCTGTTACAAATCTAATACTAAGTCTGGTTTCAATATTTGCACCGCAAAACATGTCTAGTACATAAATTTTTTTATTTGATAATTGTCTTTCAGTAATTTGTCTTAAATTATCCCATATCTTTTGAGAAATAGGCTTATTGTCATTTGGATATTCTTTCGTATTCCACCATAGTGTATTAATAGTTTGTTCATCTTGTGCTATGTACTTATCCTTAGGAGATCTACCTGTAAATTTACCAGTATAAACATTTTGACAATTAAAATTTGTTTTATAGCTTTTTTCGTATCCCTCTAAACTTTCTAAAGTTTCCTCTTTTAATAAATCCTCATATGTTGGATTATAAAAAATAGAATTTATATTTTTAATTTTAATCTCAGATAATTTTTGGATTATAAGTGCGGACAAGCATCAAAAGTAACTTATTTTGTTTTAATTATAAATAAAAGTATTAATGCAAATTATTAATAACTGATTTACCAAGCTAACTTATAAATATCGAATGCGTCTTTTTCTGTAATTTCTCTAGGATTATTAATAAGCAATCTTGATTGTTTCATTGCATCACTCGCCATCTTTGCACATGCATCCTCAGGAATATTGAGACCTCTTAACTTTTGCTCTAAGCCTAATTCTTTTGAGAGTGAAGCCAAGTTATCGATAAATTTAATACTTGTCTCTTTATTATCAGAAGAGATATCCATTTCGGGAAACAAACGGGGAGCTAATTCTGCATAAAGTTGGGCTGCATTATTATCAGCAATATTAAATCTTAAAACATGAGGTAATACTAATGAGTTTGAAAGACCATGGGGAATATGAAAAGTTCCTCCCAGTGGATATGCTAAAGCATGAACTCCAGCAACAGGTGAATTTCCAAAAGCCATTCCTGCCATCATTGATCCGAGCAGCATATCCGTTCTTGCGTTAATATCAGTACCCTCGAAAACAGCCTTTTTAATTGATCTACCAAGAATACTTAAAGCTTCTTTTGCCAACATCTTTGACATAATATTATTATTAATGCTCTTAGATGCGTAGCCTTCAATAGCATGAACCATTGCATCTATGCCGGTTGCAGCTGTAATATGAGAGGGCAGGCCAATTGTTAAATCAGGATCTAATATAGCTAAATCTGGAAGTATGACAGGAGAAGACACCCCTTTTTTTTCATCACCACCGACTGTAATAATAGAAATAGGCGTAACTTCAGATCCTGTACCAGCTGTTGTAGGATAAAGAACCAGAGGCAGTCTAGGGCCTTTTGCATTAGCTACACCCCAAGCCTCTTCGATATCTTCATTTGAGCCTAGAAGTAAAGCACAAAGTTTTGCAACATCCATGGATGAGCCGCCTCCAAAGCCAATAACACCAGTAGCCTTAAACTCTTTACCTACGTCTACTACGCTCATTAAAGTTTTTAGTGAAGGGTCTGCCTCCACTCTGTCAAAAATAATTATTTTGGAATTTGTCTTTAAAGCTTCAATTGTCTTGTCTATAAGTCCTAGTTTTTTTAATCCAGGATCAGTAATAAATAGAATTCTCTTGCCTAGTTTAGATAAAACTTCAGGTGCAGTGTCTGTGGCTCTACCACTACCAACTCTCAGACCTGCTGTGGTGTTAAATTGAAATGATTTCATGAAAGGTAATATAAATTATAAAGGTATTTTTCCAATGTTAAAAACGTCTCTATATATGATTAAACAGAAATAAACTCACAAGAATTACGAAATAAGTCTTTCTAATATGATATTTATTTTTATACTTACATAATGTCTAAGGTTATTACAATAGCTCAACAAAAAGGTGGATCTGGTAAGACAACAATAGCAGCAAATTTAGCAACGGTTTTTTCATTAAAAAATAATCTTCGTACCACTATATTAGACACTGACCCTCAGGGAAGTTTGGGAAAGTGGTTTATGACAAGAATAGCTAAACTACAAGATAAAAACACAATAGATTTTAAAACTGCAAGTCTGTGGGGAGCGCAATATGAAGCAAAAACTCTAAAAGAAAAATCTGATATTATTATTATTGATACACCACCAAAGATAGATGCTGACGGAAGACCGGCAATTCAAATTGCAGATTTAGTTATTATT
>JAQWMI010000001.1 GCA_029246865.1 Alphaproteobacteria bacterium | reverse complement strand
CTTTTTTTGCATCTTTAGCTGGTCTAATAAAGAAGGGAATATAATCTTCATTTTCAGAGTCGGTAAGTCTGTTAATTCTTAGTCTGGCAGCATAAACACCCGACTTGAGATTTTCAGGAACTTTAAATTTAAAAGAAACATCCCATCTAGCGTCATCTACCGATTCATCATGAAAGTGAATCGCCCCGTACTCTTGAGGGCCATGAAGAAAGCTCATGTAATCTGAACTCCAATTAAAACCAGGTACTCCTCTTACTGGTAAATTAACCCCACATCCATCTATCTTACATAAGCTATCATCAACAATTTTTGTTGAAGATGCATTAGGAGTTATATTTGCATTAAAATTCCAAGCGCCAATAACAACTTCTTTTAATTCATTGGGTATATTTTCAATACCTTGACAACTTAGTAATAATTCAATTTCATGAAGTTCTAGAGCTTTATTAGCAATCTTAGGTCTTTCAATTTTACCATTATATTTATGGGTATGGATTGGTATTTCATGGGGCTTATCAAGATAATTGAAGTGACCGCCAGTTAAATATCTACCTGAATTAGATTTTAATGTACTTGATGCCATTAAAAAAGGGCAGTCATTAATGGCAGGTCCACCCATAAGACTTGTGCCATGATAACTTCCATAAGTATCCTCTTTTGGATGCAACATACTCATACCATGACCACTATTAGTATGAGTCACATACGGTGTTTGAAAAACAAAAACTTTTCCAGTATTAACATCAAAGCTAGCTCCAATCTTATACCAAACTTTTCTATACAAAGGTTTGCCTGTTGAAAATTCTTCAACTTTGCCTTTTCCATGACCTATTCTAAGGCATAGTTCTCCATCAGAATTAACAAACAAGCCATATCCAGTTTCGTTTTCTGCATCCCATTTTGAAAGTATAGCTTGCTCTCCAACCTCAACACCCTCAACATCAACATAAGGAGTAGTAGGGTAGATATAAGCACATAGAGTAAAACTACTAACATTAAATATTTCGTTATTGGGAACAAAAATATAACTGCCTCCATAAATTTGCTGGTTTTTTCCAGCGTGCATATCGCTTATATTTGAATGTATTAATTCTTCTTTGTAGCCGGGACCTTCAGGATTAGTATCTCCATGAATTAGTCTAACAATATCAGCTTGATATTGTTCATCGAATTCAGAATTTACATAAAAAGAAATTTCTTCACCGGGTCTAGCAGAAAATTTATCTGAGTAACCAGTTATTCTTAACATCGATTCTTGTTTATTATTATCAGACAATTTTAAATGACTCCTTATAAAGTGACATGTTATAGATTAATTCCATATTGTTCTAAAAGTACCTTTAACCTCTTAAGAAAAATTGCATGTTCTGCTTTTTCTCTTGATACATACGATTCATCTGTGATTTGTATTTTTCCACCTCTGTTACCAGGTAAAATTCCTATTTTATATTCTTCCCAAGGTTTAGACTCTATTATTGTTAATTTATTCTTTTGTGGAGTTACTCTCAGTTTATCTATTAATCTAACTAAAGCCTTGCTGTACATTGGCGCAGGTTCTCCAGGTTTAGTTCCTGAGTATAAAGGATTAGCTTCGTGTTCTGCTATAATTTCTTTTCTTGAATCTTCATCAATAAGATAAGGCAATATGTACATTCTAGTATCATAATCATCTACAGCAGCAAAACTGTCATTTCTATGAATAGAGGTGTCTGGATTTTTATGCTTTCTGGACATTTATTTTATTTAAGCTTAAGGCTTTTTTACTTTACCTTTTGCAGATAAGTTAGGCTTATCTTGTTTTTTTATATCACCTGTAACAAAAGAGCTTTTACCAGTTAATAAATCATTAAATGTCTCACCATCATTTACTAAGCCAACTTCTTTAACTAATTGTTCAAGAATTGGAGCTTGAGTTTTATATTTCATAGCACCTGTAACAACTCTATCTACAATATCATCACTACTATTGGAAGTTACTGTGCCTGTTGATGTATTAACAGTATCTTTATTAATTCCCAATCCATTAACATCAACAATTTTAATTCCATCAATATTTTCGATTGGTTTGACACTTTCTTTTATAATTTCAGGAAGTTTTTGAATAATATCGAGTTTTACCTTCATGGCAATTTGTTCAGATTTTAAAATATTAGAAGCTTCATTTAATTTCTTAATACCTTCCGCCTCAGCAAGTAATCTAACTTTTTGAGCTAACGCTTCCGCATTTGCTATAATTTCTTTTGCCTTACCAATATCCAAGGCAGCAGTTTTTTCAGCGGCAGCTGCTAGTGTTGTTGCTATAGATTTTTCTTCAGCAATTCTTTGAGACTTTATTAACGCTACAGCTTTTTCTCTTTCTGTTTGTGCTAACATTTTTGCTGTAATAATTTTCTCCTCTGCAACTACAGCCTTAGATTCCGCATCTCTAGTGGCTACGGCGCTATCAGACCTTTCCTTTTGCTTAGCAAATAAATCAATTGTTTGATTTTCTTCTTCTATTTGAATTGATTTTTGATTTTCAATTTCTTTAACTCTAATATTTTTTTGCTTATCAAGTTCTAACTGTCTAAGATTTTTTTCTGTTTCAATTCTATCTTTTTGTAAATCTTCCTCAGATTTAATTTTAGATTTTTCAATTTGATTATTTTCTTTGATTTCTATTTCTGATGAAATTCTCTTATTTTCTGCCTGTGATTTGGCGATAGCTGCTGACTGCTCAGATCTTCTATTTGACACTTCCATTTCCTTCTGAATTCTAGCAAATTCAGATTGTTTATTGACTTCTAAAGATTTTTGTTCAGTTTCTAAATTTGTTTGTTCAATTTTTAATTCTGTAGATTTCTGAATCTCATTTCTTTTTTTTCTACTTGCTTCTGTCTCTTCTGTAATTTTAATAAGTCCTATTGCATCAAAAGTATTACTTGGATCAAAAAACTCTTTTGAAGTTTGATCTAATTTGGACAAAGAAACAGATTCTAATTCAAGGCCATTTTTAGTTACAACATTTTCAATTAACTTATGAACTTCAGTCGTAAACTTTAGACCACTAGTTTGTAACTGCTCTAAACTCATGTCAGCACTTACAGACCTCATAGCGCTAACAAATTTACCTTCCATTAATTCTTTTACAGATTGAGGACTTAAAGTTCTTGCTCCTAAGGTTTGAGCGGCGAGACTTACACTTTCTTTGTCACCAATAACTCTCACATAAAAATCAGTTTTAATATCAACACGCATTTTATCTTTTGTTATAAAACCATTATTTTCTTTTCTTTCTATCTCAAGTTTTAAGGTATTCATATTTACTGGTGTTGTTTGGTGAAATATAGGTATAGCCAAAGCACCACCCGTAAGTACTATTTTCTGACCAAACATTCCTGTTCTTACAAATGCAACATCTTTTGAGCTTTTTTGATAAAATTTAGCAAATAATACTAGTAGTATGAGTAATACTACCAGACCGATCAGTATCCAATTAAACAATTTCTCTCCTCAAACTTAACTTAAGTTCTATTCCATTGAATATTAAATATTTTTTTTTCAAAAATTCTATAAAAAAAATAAAAATTTATTTTTATTTTTCTTTCCTCTTTTACATATGAATTTTAGTTTTAACAATGAATAACACATATGCTCTATTTTTGTTCAATACCAGTACTTATTTATGTTAATCACATTAATAAAAATTATTTTTTTGTTTTTCTAACTTTAGTTGCTATTGTTAAAAAGGAATATTTATTAAAGGAGGAAACCTAAATGTCGATTAAAGACAAAATTAGAAATGCCTGGAAATCTCACAAGGCATACAACACAGCTTCATTAATTGCTGATAAAGAAGGTAAGGCTAAACTATCTGAAGTAAGTGATGGTGTCAGTGATGAAGATAAAGGTATTACAAGAAGAAAATTATTGCAACTTGGTGGTGGTGCCGGTTTAGGTTTAGGCGCTCTTGCTGCTTTGAATGCTGGTGTTTCTACTGCTTCCGCTGCATCAGGTAAGCCTATACCGATTGGCTCAATGTATCCTTTGACAGGATGGGCAGCAGCTGATGGTATTGGATACAAAAGAGGTATCGAACTTGCTTGTGAAGAAATAAATGATTACGGAGGAATTCTTGGTAGACCTTTAGAAAATCATTATGTTGACACAAAAGATATGAGTGCTGCAGAAGTTACGGCGGCCGCAAATTATCTAATTGATAAGCATGAAGTTCATGCAATTATTAATGGTTACAACATTGGCCCAAACGATGCAGAATATGAACCTATTGCAGATGCAGGTATTATCTATATGCATGTAAATACAGCTATTCAACATCATAACACTGTTGCCTCTAATCCAGATAGATACTTTGGATGTTTTATGGCTGATCCTGCTGAGTATTGGTATGGTGCAGGTTACGTCACCGCTCTTGCAGACTTGAGAGATCAAGGTGTTTGGGATATGCCAAATAATAAGTTAGCTCTAATAATTGGTTCAATACCGTATTCAGTTGTTGTAGCTAATGCTATGAAAGATGCAGCTCCTGGAGCTGGATTTGAGGTTGCCTTTGATGAAGTAGTTCAAACTCCTACAACAGAATGGGGTCCAGTGCTTTCAAAAGTTAGAAAGATCAATCCTGGTGCGATTGCTAATACTCACTTCTTTGCTGGAGATATTGCACAGTGCCAAGTTCAATTCGTTGAAAATCCAACTAATAGTCTTTTTTATTATCAGTATGGTGCACTATTAAAATCTTTCAGAGATATAGCTGGTGACGCTTCTGTTGGAGCAATGACAGGAACTGTTGATGGATTATTATCGGATGATTATTCCAGATCTTATGTAAATGCTCATAAGAAAAAATTTGGTGATGATGCCGATTATCAACCAGGTGGTTTAAGTTACGGACCTATGCACCACTTTGCTCTTGCTGCTGCAATTGCTGGTGGTACTGGTGAACCGGGTAATGATAAACAAAATAGAAAAATTGCATGGGCACTCAAGAATTTTACTTATAGAGGTCCAAATGGATCTTATTGGTATCATCCTGAACATCAAGCAACTATGCCTTATCCAACATGGACGAGAGACCCTTCACTAGGTCATCCTCAAACACTACAACAAATTCAAGATAAAACAAAAGATCCAGTTGTTATTTATCCTGAACCATATGTAGTTGGTAAATATCAAGTTCCATCTTGGTTTAAGTAAGTCTTTTTATTATTAGTGGGCAATAGCAATACAAGTTGCCCACTAAACAATTTTTTATTTAGTGGTAAGATATATTTATGAAAGAAACATCTTTTAAAACTATTAATGTCAAAAAGAGATTAAATTTTTTTAAACCAAAAGAAGAGACTAAGTCTACAAATGACAACTCGATTTTAACTTGTCATAGAGTGACTAAATCTTTTGGGGCACTTAGTGCTGTCAATAAATTAAGTTTTGAAATACCTGAGGGTATTGTGTATGGAATTGGAGGACCTAATGGAGCAGGTAAAACAACTTTATTTGATTTAATTTCAGGAGTTCAAAAAGTGAATAATGGTGAAATTATTTTTAATAAACAAAATATCACTAATGAAAACTCATATAAAATATGTCATGCGGGAATTGCTAGAACTTTTCAACTAAATGCAGCATTTGAGACTATGACAGTAAGAGAAAATGTTTTAATAGGCATCCAACACGGTATACAAAATAATGAAATCCCAAGCCTATATTTTAGCAATCAAGATATTAACAATGCTGATCATGCGTTAAATTTTGTTGGTCTTGAAAATATCAAAGATAAAGTAGTATCTAGTTTAACTCATTTAGAGTTAAAATTATTGATGATAGCTTCGGCCATATCAACTAATCCTAAATTATTGCTTTTAGATGAGCCAGTTGGAGGTTTAATTCCAAATGAAATTGAAAAAGTTGAAAAAGTTGTAAGTAGGCTTACACAAGAAAAAAAAATGACTATTATTTTGATCGAGCATGTTATGCGTTTTTTAGTTGGCTTATCAGATGAAGTTATGATTATGAACCACGGCGAAAAACTCTATGAGGGTCTGCCTGAAAAAATGGCTGAAGATAAAACAGTTGTTGATGTGTATTTAGGTGAGGGTACTTCAGCAAATTTTGAAAAGATGCAAGCTTCTAAAAAACTAAAAAAAGAAATACCATTAGCAGATACAAATATCGAAAATGAAATTATGGATGAATGGTCTATTTCAGTAGAGAAAATTTCTAGAAATTTAGTTGATCAAAAAAAATCAAGAAAAATTTATCCAATTGATTATATGAATTTGGAAAAAATCTTAAACCAAAAAACTGATAAAAAAAAATCAACTAAAATATCTAGAGCAGCTGAAGGCCTTATCAAAGCTCATAGTGAGTCTTCAAATTTAAATCAACATTTTGAGTTGCTTGAACGAATGCTCGAAGAGACATCAGAATTAAGAAAAAGAATTCCTTCATTAAAGACAATCACCTCTGACAATAACAAAGATAGATCTAATTTAATTGAAAAAGCAGCTTTAGAATTATTACATGCCAATAACGAGAGTGGTGTGAGTCAGATTGATATAGAAAAGCTAGAAAAAGCACTTTCATGGAAACTTGAAGATAAGGAGCAAACAAGTTAGTTAAATTATGCCCACAGAGTCTTTAAGAATTGAAAACCTCACTACTGGTTATGGAAGAAGGAAAGTTTTGAAAAATCTTTCAATGGTTGTTGAGGAGGGCTCTGTTGTTGGTATTATTGGTCCAAATGGTCATGGTAAATCAACTTTAGTTAAAGCCTTATCTGGGCTAATAAGTACTTGGGAGGGAAGAGTTTTTTTAAAAAATACATCTATTGATAATTTACCTGCTCATGAGAGAGTTGAAAAAGGTTTAATTCAAATTCCACAAGGAGATTTAATATTTCCTGATATGACTGTTGAAGAAAATTTAATGCTTGGTGGATATTTAATTTTTGATAAAGAAGAACTCAGTAGAAGATTAGAAAAAGTCTATGGAATTTTTTCGAGACTTCTTGAGAGAAGAAAACAAATTACAAGAACCTTATCAGGTGGTGAGAGAAGAATGCTGAGTATAGGTAGAGGTCTTATGAGTGAAGGTTACATGATGATATTAGATGAGCCCTCATTAGGACTTGCTCCTAAAATTATTGATCAAGTTTATGAAATTATAGCTGGACTTAGACAAATAAGTCCAACTCTTTTAGTAATTGAAGAAAATCCTACTAGATTGCAAAATATAGCAGATATAATCTACTTATTAGATGATGGTGAATTTATTTGGAGTGGAACACCTTCAGAACTTAAGAAAAATGAAGATATGTTAAACACCTACTTAGGAATATAAATGGATATTTTTTTACAAATTTTATTTAGCGGACTTGCTGTTGGTTCCATGTATGCGGTTGGAGCTTTAGCTTTATCGTTGTTATGGGGAACAATGGGAATGTTAAATTTAGCACACACTACTTTTATTGCTCTAGGTGGTTATGTAGCTTACTTTTGTATGTCTGTTATAGATGCTAGTTGGTTTTTTGTTTTACCTCTTGCTTTTTTATCTGGCCTAGTAATGGGATATATTTATTATCACCTTGTTATTAGACATATTTATGCCAATCAAAATTTTTCAGTAAATATCATTATAGCTTCAGTAGCTATAGCAGCCTTAGGGGAAAATACCTTTCTAAATTTAGCGGGTGGTGAAGCTTTAAGACAGCCTTTCCAGTTCACAAGTGGACTAAAAATTATTGGAGTAGTTTTGCCTTATCAAACTATTTTTACATTCATAATGGTTATCATTTTAATGGTGATTATGGCTTTAATAATGTCAAAAAGTAAATTAGGTCAGGTTATTAGAGCGGTTTCTCAAAATCCAGATGCAGCTAAACTTATGGGAATAAATGTTCAGAAGTCATTTGCTCAAGCGATGATGCTTTATGGAAGTATAGCTGCGATCACAGGCGTTCTGGTAACAGGAGCTTCTCAAGTATTTCCTTCAGTTGGTGGAGACGCTACCGTAAAGGCTCTTATAATTTTAATTGTTGCAGGTTTAGGAAACTTGAGAGCAGGTATTTTTATGGCTTTTGCTTTAGGTTTTTTAGAAATGGGCGTTAATTATCTATTTGGCTCTCGGTATGGATTTCCTTCCATGTTAGGTTTTGTAATAATTGTTTTACTCTTTAAGCCGAATGGTTTTTTTGGTAAGGAAGTTGTAAATAGAGTTTAATTATGTCAATTTCTCAAATTTCAATATTAATTGCTGTTCTAGGAATTCTTGTTGCTATTATAGCTTTTTTTTGGGGCACAAGTCATAGTACTAAAGAATTTATAAAAATTGATAACAGAACATCCAACGTTTGGAAAGATTTTTGGATAGGCATGATACTTCTTGCTTTAGCTCTTATATTTCCAGCATTTGGAGCAGGAAAATACTTGTTAAGTCAGATAGTTTTATTTTTTATTTGGGCTGCCGTTGTTACACAATGGAATTTAATTTTTGGTATAGCGGGAATCTTTACTTTAGGTCATATGGCTGTATTTGCAGTGGGTGGATATATTACTTCAATGATTGCTTTATATATGGGTTGGAATTTATGGGCAGCACTTCCTGTCGGGGCTTTGGCAGCTGTTGTATTTAGTTTTTTATTAGGGGCTACTATAATTAGATTAAGAGGCCCATACATCGCAATAATGACACTAGCTATAGCTATAGTTATACAAAAACTCATTGTTAGTGATGTTGATTGTTTTGTTACAAAAGATTTGATTTGCTATAATTTCACTGGCGGTGCTAAAGGCTTATTTGGTTATGGTAACTTTGGTTTTAAAGAATTATTAGGATATAAAGGAAAAATCTACGGTGAGTATTATTTATCTTTAACACTACTTGTATTAAGTACATTATTTGCCTTATTTGTAATTTATAGTCCATTAGGTTCAACTTTTAGATCAATTCGAGACAATGAAATAGCAGCAGGATCTAGGGGAGTTAATAGAATTAAGTATCAACTAATTGTATTTACTGTTTCAGGCATTTTTACAGGTTTAGCAGGAGGAGTGTTTGCAGGTTTACAAACTACAATGGGTCCTAATGTTTTATCATTAAGTTTGCTTCTTTTTCTTTTATCTATGATTGTTGTTGGGGGAAGAGGCACTAACTGGGGACCTCTAATAGGAGCTGCTTCATTAATGTTAGCTGATACTATTTTAAGAGATTTTGGCCAGTTAAGAGTTGCAGGCCTTTCACTAATTATACTCTTTGCAATGATATTTTTACCAAATGGTTTAATAGGACTACTGTCAAATATTTTTAATTGGAGTCCAAATAAAAAAGAAAATGAAGATAGAGTTTCTATTAAAAATTTTATTAAAAGTGATAGATCTAAATATCTAAAAAGAGGTAAATGGATAAAAAAGTTTGGTAATGAAAATGAATGAAATAATTCTTAATACAAAAGACTATTTTTTAAATGATATTTTTTCTTTAATTGTAATTTTATTTTTAGTCTTTTTACCTATAGGTGTAATTTTAAGATCTTATGGCATTTCTAGAGAAAAATTCTCAATTTCATCCATAATAATATTATTTTTATCACTACCTATTATTATTATTTCAACTTACTTATTTGGATGGGCTATAAGTTTTGCTTTTACAAATGGACCTGGTATTACAGGAGGTTTTAGTCAGTTCTATTTTGCTTTACCTTGGAGTTCAAATATGGGACCAAGCTTGAATTTAAATCCAGATTTATCTTTTTATAGATTAACAAATATTAAATTTATAACTTTTATACTTTTATCTTGGTCTATAGTTTTATTCCTTGGTTCTTCTTTATTAGAAAGAATAAGAATTGGCGCTTACTTAATTCTTGTAATTATTCTTGGATCGGTTTTTTGGCCTATTGCATACTCTTGGTCTTGGTCAAATTCTGGATGGATGGCTAGAGTTTTTGGATATCATGATGCTTTTGGAGCTGGTGCTTTCCACACTCTTTTGGGAGGTTTTGCTTTAGGGGTCTTATACCAAATTAAATCTAGATTAGCTAAATTTAATGATTTTCAAAAACCTAGATCATTTCCTATACATAGTCACACAAATTCAATATTAGGTAATTTTTTAATCTTATTTGGATTTATAGGCCTATCTCTCAGTTCTATTTTAATCTTCTATGAGATAAACAATGAAACCGGAAACTATATGGAAGTATTAAATGTTTTTGGAACTCCAATTTCTCTTTCAGGTTCAATGATAAATTTACTTCTAGCTTTATCAGGAGGTATAATTATTTCTTCTATTGTAAAATTTCGTGATCCTAAATTTATGTTTTCAGGAGGTATTATTGGAATAATAGCTGTTTCTTCAGGAGCAGACTATTATTTTCCCCTTCAATCCTTTATAATTGGAATGATAATTACTTTTGTTGTTATAAAATCACATGCATACTTAGAAGAAAGATATAAAATTGATGATATAACAGGCTTAGTTGCCATGCATGGATTTGCAGGATTTTGGTCTTTAATTATCTCGGGTATTTTATTGTGGGGATATCCATCCTCTTATTACGAAGGCTCTGTTCATATTAATCCATTTGGTCAATTTGCAGGCGCATTAATTCTCTTTTGGATTTTAGGTTTCATTCCAGGTTTCCTATCAACAAAAGTTTTAAAGTTTTTTAATATTTTAGAAACTTCTACAACTATACAGCTGACCGGTGAGGACATATCTTTTAAAAGAGATAAATTCATACAAAATCAAGATTTAATTGAAGCAGAAACAGAAATAATTAGTGAATTAACAAGGAACAATCATGACAAGATCTGATTTAAATAACTGGTTAATTGATTTGAGTGAAATAAATTCTATATATATTTTTTCAGGCTCTGAAGGTTTATGGTTTTTAATATCAGTAGTAGCTTTTGTTTGGTTTATTTTAGCGATTTATAGGGTAGAAAAAAATGATCATACATCTATCGAAGAAGAGCTAAGTAACCCAGAAGATCTTAAAAATTTAATTATAGAAATTAACTCAGATGAAGTTGATAAAAATAATAGTAATTAAATTAGGTATCTATTGAATTTTCATCTTTCATTAAAATAGGCCTTCCATCGTGTGCTGTGTTGAGTGGAATAATTTTTCCTTTATATCTTGCGCATAAAGTAGGGGCACTTCTTACCTCATCTCCTAAATTCACCTCTAGGTCAACTATTATTAACTCTGCATCTTCTAAAACTTTTAATATCTTCATATTATTTATCTCTCTTTCTCTTTTGTATTATTAATTAATTAAAAATATAAAAAAGTCAAATATGAGTATTGATAGATAGTAAAAACAATCTAATCTCTTTTTTTTAAAATGATAGAAATCGAAGATACAGTCGAACAAAGACTTTATAATTTGCAGTTACAGCAATTATATGAAATGCGAAAATTAAATCATCCTAATCCATTAGTAAGATATGGTAGTAAAGTTTTTTCTCAATCAGATGAAGACGGTATTACTTTAGAAATATGTAAAAGATTAAAAATAGAAAATGGTACGTTTATTGAATTTGGTGTTGCTAATGGGATGGAAAATAACACCTTAGCACTTCTAGCTTGTGGCTGGAAAGGGGAATGGTTTGGTGGAGAAGATTTATCATTTGATACCACACATAGTCCTAGATTAAATTTTTCTAAAGAATGGATAACAAGAGAGAATATTTTTAAACTCACCACCGATGCTATTCAAAGGCTTAAAAAAAGTGATTTAGATCTTATATCATTAGATCTTGATGGTAATGATTTTTATTTCATAGAAGAGCTATTAAAAAGGGGAGTGCAACCTAAAGTTTTTGTGACTGAATATAATGCAAAATTCATACCACCCATTCATTTCTCTATTGAATACAACCCTAAAAATCATTGGGAAGGGGACGATTATCAAGGGGCGTCTTTGACTACCTTAAATGAACTTTTCATAAAATATAATTACAAATTAGTTTGTTGTAATTCAGCTACAGGAGTTAACGCTTTTTTTGTTAAAAAAGATTTTGATGATGAGTTTAAAGATGTGCCAGAAAATATTGAAAATATATTTGTTCCAATGAATTATAATTTATACAATTATTTTGGCCATAAGAGCTCTTTAAAGACTATAATACGTTGTATTAGCTAGTTTTTATCAATGAAATTTTATATTTTGTCATTATAGAATTAATGTTATGAATAAATATGCTTAAAAACTTAGAACATATTTTAGAAAAAGTAATGTTTGCCTCTAGATGGCTCATGGCTCCTTTTTATTTAGGGCTTATAATATGTTTAATAGTCTTGTTAATTACATTTTGTAGTGAATTAATTCATTTTTTCACAGGCGGTATGACTTTCGAAGAAACAGAAATTATTCTTTTCGCATTAACTCTTATTGATCTATCTTTTACTGGCAATTTACTTTTGATTGTAATTTTTTCTGGTTACGAAAATTTTGTATCTAAGATTGATGTAGCTAATCATGAAGACAAACCATCTTGGATGGGAACAGTAGATTTTAGTGGTCTTAAATTAAAACTTATATCTTCAATAGTTGCTATATCTGGTATTCATTTATTGAAATTATTTTTTAATTTAAATAACTATACAAAAGAACAAATAACACTCTTTATAGCCGTGCACTTAACTTTTGTCTTTAGTGGTGTCATACTCGCTTACATGGATTATATTGTCGAAAAAACTAAGAAATTTCATAAGTAATACTTACATATCAAAAACTCTTGGTTATTTTTAATAATAATTTATAAACTAAACATATGACTCATAAAATATTAGTAATAAATGGACCTAACCTTGAAATGTTAGGTAAAAGGGAGAAAAATATTTATGGGGATTTTACTCTTAAAGATCTTGAAAAAACTATTACTGATAAATCTTTAGAACTAAATTGTGAAGTTGTATTTTTTCAAAGTAATATTGAAGGAGAAATCATTAATAAAATAAATAGTTTAGATGACTCGTTTTCAGGCATTATCATCAATCCTGGTGGTCTCACACATAGCTCCATATCTCTTCATGACTCACTCGAGATTAAAAGTTTACCAAAAGTTGAAGTTCATTTATCTAATATTTATAAAAGAGAAGAATTTCGAAGAAAATCTGTTGTAGCTCCAGCTTGTACTAGTTCTATATTAGGAATGGGTCTTGACGGGTATTTATTTGCACTTAAGCATATAGTTGATAATTATTAAATTTTTTTACTGAAGATTTTCGAGCTCTTTTACTACAATCTCAGCATGATCTTTAACTCTTACATTTGACCATATTTTATGAATTTTACCTTTAGTATTAATCAATACTGTTGTTCTGATGATTCCCATATACTCTTTTCCTAGAAATTTTTTCATTCCCCAAGCATTATATTTTTCAATAATTTTACCTTCAATATCTGATAATAATTCAAATTTAAATTTATATTTTTTATGAAATTTTAAGTGACTCTCTAAGCTATCTTTTGATATCCCAACAACAATAGAATTATTTTTTTTTATTTTATTACTTAAATAACTAAATTCATTAGCCTCTAAGGTACATCCTTTAGTGTTATCTCTTGGATAGAAAAAAATAATTATATTTTTTCCCAAATGCTTTGAAAGTTCAAACTCAGTATTATCAGTGCTTGGTAATTTAAAATTTGGAGCTTTCAATTTTTCTTTAATCATAATGAGTCATTATAAATAATTAATTCGTTGCGCAAGTCAAATAAATTAAATTGATTGCGTAATTATAGTAATTTTAATGATATGGTTATCACTTATATTAGAATCATTACATGAAGGGCTATAGATTTATTACAGACAATGACACCTCTGTGTTTTGTCATCGTGTCACTGAGGCACTATCAAGTGGATGGAAACTCTATGGTGAGCCTCAATATGTTTTTAACAATAAAACAGGCAAAATGCGTTGTGGCCAAGCTGTAATTAAAACTTCAATAAAAAAATATTCAAAGAAGTTAGAACTCAGTACAATTTAATGTCTAAAACACTAATTTTAGATGGTGGTATGGGTCAAGCTCTATTACAAAGAGGAATGGCGCCCAATGGTTCGTTATGGTCAGCGTCAGCTCTTATTGATGAATCTCAACATCATATGGTTGAAAATCTTCATTTAGATTTTATTAATTCAGGAAGTAATATTATAATTACAAATAATTTTACAGTTAGAGATAGAAGGCTTATTGATAATTCTGTTCTTGAAAAAAAAGATTATCTTTTAAATGCAGCTGGTAAAATTGCAAAATCTGCAGTTAAAAAATCAAGTAAGAAAGTTTTGATAGGCGCCTCAATGCCCACACAAGGTGAAACTTATTCTGCTGAAATTTTTCAAACAAAAAGTGAAATGCAAAGTTTATTTTATCATACAGGTTCTATTTTAAACCCTTATTCAGATTTTTTTTATTTAGATGTGCTATGCAGTATAGAGGAAATACATATCGCTCTAGAAGCCGTTAAAGTTTTTGACAAACCTATTTTGATAGGAGCTCATTTTAAAGATACTGGACTTTTGCCTAGTGGAGAGAACATTAAACAAATTAAATCTATTCTAATTAATTATAATATTATGGGTATCATAGGCGCATGTATATCTCCTGAAATTTATGCTAAAATAGTAAATGATTTAAGATCCTTAGAACTTCCCTATGGATTTAAAGTCAATGCTTTTAAAAATATTCCTGACTCTTGGAATAAAGCTACGAATTCTAATCCTAATGAAGCTTTAGGTTTTAGATCTGATTTTACGCCTGAGGTATTTAAGCTTTTTGTTGATAATGAAATTAAAAATGGTGCTTCAATTGTAGGTGGATGTTGTGAAACTTACCCTGATCATATCTCTTCCATTAGCAATTGACTAACCACATAAAACACTCATTATATTGTTATGATTTATAGGGGATCTTGTCATTGTAAGTCTGTTGAATTTGAAATTGAAAGTGATTTAAGTTTTATCAGACAATGTAACTGCTCTATATGTATTAGAAAAAATGCTAAAATGGCAATTATTGCAAAAGAAAATTTTCAACTTTTAAAAGGAAGTGAGAGTTTATCTCTCTATCAGTTTAATAAAAATATAGCTAAACATTATTTTTGTAAAAAATGTGGTATCTACACTCATCACAATACAAGAAGTGATGAAACTAAAATGGGTGTTAATCTTGGCTGTATTGAAAATATAGATCCACTATCTTTTGTCTCGGAATTAGCTGATGGAAAAAAGTTATCTTAAAAAGTTCACCTCTCTAATTTCTAAATATTCTTGATTTTAAATTAAAAAAAACTAATATTGACCATGGCTTCAATAAAAGAATATTTAACATTTGACGATGTTTTACTTACACCTCAAAGATCTTCAATTCTTCCTAACGACGTAGATATATCTACAAATTTAACTAGAGATATCAAACTCAATTTACCTATCTTATCAGCAGCTATGGATACAGTAACTGAATCTAAAATGGCAATAGCTATGGCTCAAAATGGTGGGTTAGGTGCTATACACAAAAATTTTAATATTGAAAATCAATGCTTAGAAGTAAAAAAAGTTAAAAGATTTGAAGCTGGTATTGTTTATAACCCAATAACAATGCAACCAGACAACACTATTGAGGATGTTATCTCAGTTATGAATGAGCACAATATTTCTGGTTTTCCAGTTGTTGATAAAAACAATATATTGCAAGGTATTATCACAAATAGAGACGTGAGATTTGTTGTTAATAAAAAAACTAAAGTTAAAGATTTAATGACTAAAAAAGTCATAACTATTACTAAAAATCAATCATCTGCTATGTCTTCATTTGGATTAGCCAAAAAACTACTTCAAGAAAATAGAATTGAAAAATTAGTTGTTGTTGACAAAAATTATAAATGTATTGGCCTTATTACTGTTAAAGACATTCAAACAGGTGAAAAATATCCTCATTCAGTAAGAGATAGAAATGGTCAATTGTTAGTTGGTGCTGCTATTGGAACAAAAGAAGTGGATTTTGATAGAGCTGTAGAGCTAGATAAAGTAGGCGTTGATGTATTATTTATTGATACTGCACATGGACATTCGGAATCTGTATTAGAATCTTTTAAAAAAATTAGAAAAAAAATACAAACACCTATTGTTGTTGGAAATATTGCAACTCCTGAAGCTGCAAAAGATTTAATTAAATTAGGTGCTGATGCTATAAAGGTTGGTATTGGACCCGGATCTATTTGCACAACCAGAATTGTTGCAGGTGTTGGTGTACCTCAATTTACAGCTTTACTTGATATTGCTAAGGTAACCAATAAAGCAAAGATACCAATGATTTCTGATGGTGGAGTTAGGTATTCAGGAGATATTATAAAAGCATTAGCTGCAGGTGCTAGTTGTATTATGGCAGGCTCCCTTTTTGCTGGTACTGACGAGTCTCCAGGTGAGGTTTTTCTTTTTCAAGGTAGATCTTATAAATCATATAGAGGTATGGGCTCTCTTGGAGCTATGGCTAGAGGTAGTGCTGATAGGTATTTTCAAGACGAAATGAATGAAGCGTCTAAGATGGTACCAGAAGGCATAGAAGGAAGAATTCCTTATAAGGGTCAAGTGTCTAATGTTTTATTTCAAATGTCTGGCGGATTAAGATCTGGAATGGGCTATACAGGTTCAGAAAATTTAACTTTTTTAAGAAAAAAAGCAAAATTTGTAAAACTTACAAATTCGGGCATCAATGAAAGTCATGTTCATGGCGTTCAAGTTACTAAAGAAGCTCCAAATTACCGATCCAATTGATTAAATCCATTTTAATTATTGATTTTGGGTCTCAATATACCCACTTAATTGGAAGAAAAATTAGAGAATTAGGTTTATTTTGTGAAATTAAACCACCTAAATACATCAAAAATATTGATACTCTAAAACAACATCAATGTATTGTACTATCTGGAGGCCCAGACTCAGTGCTGTCTAAAAAATCCCCCTCCTTATCTATTGATATATCTAAAATTACAATACCAATACTTGGTATTTGTTATGGGTTTCAATATATCTCTCATGAGCTTGGGGGGAAAATACTAAAAACTAATGATAGAGAATACGGCAATACATTAATTGAAGCATTAAAATCTAATTTACTATTTAAAAACACACCAAAGTCGCAAAAGGTGTGGATGTCACACGGAGATAGTCTCAATAAATTACCTAAAGGTTTTAAAATTATAGCGAAAACTAAAAATAATATTGTTGCTGCTATTACTAATAATAAAAATATATATGCATTACAATTTCATCCTGAAGTCACTCATTCTGATTTTGGTAAAGAAATTCTTTCAAATTTTTTATTTAAAATATGTAAATTTAAAAAAAATTGGTCCAGTATAAATTTAAATGCAAATGTTAAAAAATATCTAAATCTTAATATTAATGAAAAACAGCCAAACATTATATGTGCCGTTTCAGGAGGAGTAGATTCAACTGTTCTAGCTTTTGCTCTATCAAAACATTTAAATACTAAAAATTTACATTTTGTATTTGTTAATAATGGATTGTTAAGAAAATATGATGAAAGTAATATTAGGCAAATTTTTAAATCCTTTAAATTAAAACTCAATGTGATCAATGCTGAAAATTTATTTGTTAAAAAACTTAAAAATACTAAAGACCCTGAAAAAAAAAGAAAAATTATAGGATCTCTTTTTATTGATGTATTTAATAATTATTTAAAATCTTTAAAGAAAAAATCTTTTTATTTAGCGCAAGGAACTCTTTATACGGATATTATTGAAAGCACATCTTATCATGGAGGTAAATCCGCAACAATTAAATCACATCACAATGTAGGAGGTCTCCCCAAAGATATTAATTTTAATATAATTGAGCCTTTTAAGGAATTGTTTAAAGATGAAGTAAGGAAACTAGGTTCTTTTTATAAATTAAATAAAGATTTCATTTCAAGACATCCATTTCCTGGACCAGGTCTTGGTATTAGGTGTATTGGCAATATTACAAAAGAGAGATTAGATACATTAAGAGATGTTGATGAAATTTTCATCCAATATCTAAGAGACAAACATCTTTATAATCTATCATGGCAAGCATTTGCAGTTTTACTTCCAGTTCGCTCTGTTGGTGTAATGGGAGATGAAAGAACTTATGAAGAAACAGTAGTCCTTAGATGTATTAACTCAGTAGACGGTATGACAGCTAATGTTACCAATTTTCCTATTGAGGTTTTATCTGAAGTAGCAACACTAATAATTAATAAAGTATCTAAGGTTAATAAAGTTCTTTATGATATCACATCAAAACCACCATCTACTATTGAGTGGGAATGAGCCAATGATCTTATTAAAACTTAAATACTAGAAGAGAGGATAAAATAAAATGGACTTGAAGGATATTTCATTAATATTTTCTATCTTATCTTGTAGTTTGGTTACTGGATTCATTTTCACATATGCTAATATTGTAATGCCCGGTCTATCTAATCTAAACAATAAAGATTTTTTAAAAGCATTTCAGGTGATGGATAATGTAATACAAAATAATCAGCCAATATTCATTTTAACTTGGGTGGGTTCTATTATTTCCTTATTGAGTACAATTTTAATTTCAATAGTAAATGTTGGATTATCAGAGACTTGGTTAATAATTCTCATTGGCATTGTTTATTTGGTTGGTGTGCAGGGTATAACCATTTCAATCCACTTACCCTTAAATAATCATATTCAAAAATTGAAAATTGATGAGTTAAATGACCAATTGTTAAGTGAAGAGAGGTTAAAATTTGAAACAAAATGGAATTACTTCAATAACATCCGAACAGCTATTGCCTTTTTTGTCAGCTTATTACTAATCATTATGTTAAGTCTAGGATAAACAAAAGTTTAACAACCTATTAAAATATTACAAAGTATTTACAAAGTGGAAAAAAAAGTATGTATAATAAGATAATGCAATTATTTCTTATACAGTCTAAATGACATTGCCTAATTTATAAAATTAATGGATAATTTAATTAAAAAACTAGAAGAACAAATTACTTTTCTACAACATGAGATTTCTCAAATGAGCGAAGAGCTATATTCACAACAAAAAGAAATAGAAAACCAAAAGAAAGAGATTTTACAAATTAAATCTAAAATTATAAGCCTTGAAGAAAATACTAATAAATATGATTCTAAAAATGATCCACTTCCTCCTCATTATTAAATTATATATTTTAAAACCCTCTAATTATGTTATTAATCAATAAGATTAAAATGAATTTTAAAAATGTAACAGTCGATAAAAAATCAAATGTATATTTTGATGGAAAAGTCACTAGCAGAAATATTACTTTTGATGATGGTTCTACCAAAACTCTTGGCTTAATGCTTGAGGGAGAATATGAATTTAATACTTCACAAAAAGAAATCATGGAAATAACAAGTGGTGAGCTAAATGTTCTTATTAACGGAGAAGTTGATTGGAAAATTTATAAAGAGGGAACTTATTTTGAAGTTCCGGCAAATAGTTCCTTTAAAGTAAAGGTTAATAAAGAAACTAATTATTGTTGCTCTTATATTGAAGCTAATGGCTGAAGAATTTGATCGTATAAGAAGGCTTCCTCCTTATGTTTTTTCTGAAGTTAATCGAATTAAAGCTGATTTAAGATCTAAAGGTGAAGATATTATTGACTTTGGTATGGGTAATCCCGATATGCCAACACCAAGTCATATAATTGAAAAATTAAAAGAAACTGTAATTAAACCAGGTACTGGTAGATATTCTGTAAGCAGAGGAATTCCAGGCTTAAGAAAAGCTCAAAGTAAATATTATAAAAAAAGATTTAATGTAAATCTTGATCCAGAAAAAGAGGTAATAGTTACTCTTGGTTCTAAAGAGGGACTAGCTAATTTAGCTCAAGCTATGACTACCCCAGGTGATATTATTCTATCCCCAAATCCATCTTATCCCATCCATCCATATGGTTTTATTATAGCAGGCGCATCATTAAGACATTTACCTACAATGGATGATGGTATTTTTAATCCAGAATTATTTTTAGAAAGATTAGATCGTTCTATTAGACATTCTTCACCTAAACCTGTTGCTCTTATAGTATCTTTTCCATCTAATCCAACTGCGCAAGTTGTAGGATTAGATTTTTATGAAGAGGTTGTTAAAATAGCTCGCAAACATAAAACATATATTTTATCTGACTTAGCTTATGCAGAAATATATTTTGACGGGAAACCGCCTCCATCTATTCTGCAAGTGAAAAATGCAAAAAATATAGCTGTTGAATTCACTTCCATGTCTAAAACTTACGCAATGGCTGGATGGCGTATAGGCTTTGCAGTAGGTAATCAAAAATTAATAGCCGCTTTAACTAAAATTAAATCCTATCTTGATTATGGAGCTTTTACTCCAGTGCAAGTAGCGGCTGCAGCTGCCTTGAACGGTCCTCAAAAATGTGTTTCAGAAATTAGATCTATTTATCAAGGAAGAAGAGATGTTTTAATTGAGTCTATGTCTAGAGCAGGTTGGAACATTCCTAGTCCTGAGGCTAGTATGTTTGCATGGGCTCCCATTCCAACAAAATACAAAAAGAAAGGTTCTTTAAAATTTGCAAAGGATTTAATGACAAAAGCTCATGTTGCAGTTGCTCCAGGTATTGCTTTCGGTGAATATGGAGAGGGATTTGTGAGAATTGGCCTAGTTGAAAATGAGCAAAGAATAAGACAGGCTGCTAAAAATATAAAGAAATTACTTCTCTAATAAATTATAGTATTGCTTATATTTTTGATAATAATATAAAAAACAACCCCAAATGATAAAAACAAAAAAAATAGGATCCGTGCTTAAGCATGTCTCAGATATTTCTGATTATGAAATCATAGATGATGTTGTTGCTAAAATAGGGTCAATTGTTGCTGTAAAAGTAATATCTGTAAACCAAAATTATAATAAATTAGAACTCGCTACAGGTAGAAATGTTGAATTATCTGAAGGTGATATTGTTATTGGGGCACTAGGTAATAGACTCGCATCAACTGGAATGTGTGGCTACGTACCTGATGAATTAAATAAATTTGATAAAATCAATTTGCTAAATTTAGGTGGAGTTATTGGTCTTAGCAAAGACCATAATGTTTTAATGGGATCTGCAACAGAATGTGAATTATTAGGATCTGTTATAGGTAAATCAAATAAACCATTGAATTTAAAAGATTTTATGGTGGTAAAAAAAGATTTAGAAACTATTAGTAAGCCTTTGGTGGCAGTTCTTGGTACAGGTATTGACTCAGGTAAAACTACCGTTACTTCTTTTTTAATAAAGTCTTTGTCTAATTACATTGATAAAATAAGCGCTTGCAAGCTTGCAGGGACAGCTTCACAGAAAGATCTATACTCTTATGAAGATAGTGGTGCAAATAAAGTATTAGATTTTGTTGATTATGGCTTACCTAGTACTTGTCTTATAGATCATGATCAAGTCATTGAATCTTCAGCATCTATTGTCAACGAAGCTGTTAAAGAAAATGATATAGTTTTTGTTGAATTAGGTGATGGCTATCACGGACAGTACGGAACTAAAGAAATTATTGAAAGTAAGCAAATATCTGAAAATATTAAAATAATTGTTATTTGCGCATATGATGTTTCAGGAGCAGTTAATATATTAGAGAATTTGAACGTTTCAGGCTTTAAGGATTGTCTAATTATCATTAGTGGTCCAGTGACAAATAACATCACTGCATTTCGTGAGTCATTATCAAAATTTGGCCCTATTAACTCAGAGTATCTAAATATTTATAATAATGTTAATCATGCTAATATTTTTGCTAAAATAATAAATAAGGTAAAGTCTCATGATTGATATTGGAATAATTGGAGCAAATGGTTATTTGGGAATAGAATTGATTAGAATTCTTAAAGTACATCCTAAAGTAAATATTAAGCATATTTTCAAAAGGGACACATTAATTGAAAATGAATTTCGTCATTTATTAGACACATCTTTAAATAGCACTCTTACTTCTAACATTGAAGATTTTAAAAAATTAGATTGTGTATTTTTATCACTGCCACATGGGCATTCTTATGATTATGTAAAAGAGTTATTAGGCGAGGTAAAGATAATAGATTTAAGTGCTGACTCAAGAATTTCAAATAAATCACTGTATTCACAGTATTATAATAATGAAATGAATGAAGATATTCAAAAACAGTTTACTTATGGTTTTGTTGAAAAAAATAAAGAAGTTATTAAAACTTCAAATAACATTGCAAATCCTGGATGCTTTGCTCTTTGTGCACAATTAAGCATATTACCCTTTAAAGATATTGCTACATCTGCTTTTATTACTGCTGTAACAGGGTCAAGTGGTGGTGGTAAAGATCCTTCAATTAAGAATCATCACTCAATTAGGTCAAAAAATATGTTTTCTTATGGTATTAATTCTCATAGGCATTTAGCAGAAATTTATCAATCTTTTCCCGACTTAGAGGGTAATTTGAGCTTTATACCAACATCAGGTCCATTTGTAAGAGGGATTTTTCTTACAGCTGAATTAACTTTAAAAAGTGATTTTTCTTTAGAAGAATTGAAACATAAGTTTCAAAATACTTTTTCAAATGAGAGTTTCATTAGATATCAAGAAAATGTTAATTTAGTTAATACTTCTGGGTCTAACTACTGCGATATTTCCATTCATCAAAATAGTAATAAAAAAATAATTGTACAAGCAAGTCTTGATAATTTAATGAAGGGTGCTTCAGGAAATGCAGTTGAATGTTTTAACTTAATGCACAATTTACCGTATAATGAAGGAGTAGGGTCTTTAATGCCTTTTTATTTATAAATGATAAAAGAAGAAAATTATTATCAATCTATTCTCCAGAACTCTACTTTGATTATAAAAGTGAGTGGCAAGATATGTGATGATCAAAAAAAAGTATCAAATGTTGTAGAAAATATTCAGAAATTACTTTCAACAATAACAAAGCTAAAGGTTGTTTTAGTATTTGGATTTGGAAGACAATTAGATAATTACATCAAAGAAGTACATAATAAAGAGTCAACAAAATTAAATGGAAGAAGAGTGACAACTTCTATTGAAATAGAGGCTGCAAAAAAAATATCTGGTCAAATTCTAATTGATATCTTTTCGCTATGTTCAAAGTTTAATATTCGAAGTTTTCCAATACCAATAGCCAAAAAAGATTTTATTATTGCAAAAAAAAGAGAAGTTAAAGATGGTGTCGATTTCGGGTTAGTTGGTGATGTTTCTATGATTGATGCTTTAGAAATACAAAAATTATTCAAAGATCATGATCTAGTTGTTATGCCTAGCTTAGTACTGGATAAGAATAACGGAGATGTTTTAAATGTTAACGCTGACACAATAGCTAAAGAGCTAGCCGTTAATTTAAAAGCTTCAAAATTAGTTTTTATATCAGATGTACCGTTTGTTAAAAACCAAGATGATGCCAGAATATCTGTGATTAATGATCAAATAGCTCAAGAGTTAGTTGCTAAAGATATCATCAAGGACGGAATGATTGTAAAAGTCGAGAATGCTCTTGATGCTGTTAATAGAGGAGTAGATAAAGTTCATATTATTAGCGGTGACATTGATGATGCTTTGTTAACAGAATTAGAAACTGAAGATGGTATAGGTACTGTGTTTCAGTCTAAAGACTTAGACTACTAGCTATAATTTTAAGACCTTCTTTTATTTCTTTTTTACTAACTGTTAAAGGCGGTGTAATTCTTATTGTATTTCCTTGAACTATTGTCGTAATAAGGCTCTTTTTCATTAAAGTATTAAAGATTTTTAGAGCATAGTTTTTTTCATGAAATTCTAAACCGCATATTAGTCCCAATATTCTTACTTCCTTAATTTTATCTTCATGTTCATTTTTTATTTTCATTAATCCTAACTTTAAAATTTTAGATTTCTCTAGAACTGCAGTTAAAAAAGGTTTTTGATTAATAAAGTTGAAGACATTGTAAGCTATTCTTGTTTGAAGCATACCACCGCCATAAGTAGAGCCATGAAAGCCAATATTAAAATTTTTGCTAATAGTATTTTTAATAATTGTTGCACCTATAGGAATTCCCGAACCAAGTCCTTTTGCCATTGTAATAATATCTGGAGAAACTGAATAATTTTTATAGGCAAACATTTTTCCTGTTCTACCAACACCTGCTTGAATTTCATCTGCTATTAATAAGATTTTAAATTTTTTACATATATCATCTATGGTCTTTGCAAATTCTTTTGTGCATATATTAACTCCACCGTCTCCTTGAACAAATTCGATAATAATAGCAATAGTTTTTTTTGGATTGATTTTTTTTTTCAAATCTTTTGAATCATTAAAATTACAAAAAATAACATCTCCAGGTATAGGGCCTATGTTTGATTTATAATTTTTATTATGTCCTAAAGATAAAGCACCTAAAGTTCTTCCATGAAAAGAAGATGTCATACTAATAATTTGAGTTTTTTTATTTTTACTTCCTACGGATCTAGCTATTTTCATTGCTGTTTCAATACTCTCTGCACCAGAATTGGAATAAAAAACATCACCCTTATTGGAATTTTTAGAGAGAATATTTGCAAGATCAGTTTTATATTTATGCAACTGAGATCCAGATAAATGCATAATGCCAGTTTTTAGTTGATCTTTAATTGATCTATTAATAATGCTGTGATTATAACCAAGTGCGTTTACAGCAACTCCTGCTGAAAAATCTAAATATTTTTTACCTTTATTGTCAAAAAGGTAAGATCCATTTCCTTTTGTGATAGAAAAGTTTGTAAAATTATATGTATTAAATAGTTTATGCATTTATGTTTGTCATCAATCTATTAGGTTATTGATAATATTCCAATTATTCCTATTAGAGTAACTGTGATTTTAAATAAAAAGTAATAACTAGAATCTCCATTCATCAATTTTTTTCATGAGGAAATCCCTGAAAGCAATAATTTTCAAGCTCCCTTTAAGATTTTCATGATAAACCATATGAACTTCGTAAGCAGGACCTTCAACTTCTGGTAATATTTTCACTAAGTGGGCTTTATGCTGAACCATATAATCTGGTAGAGCAGCCAATCCCGTACCTGTTTCAACGGCAACTAATAATCCGTATAAATTATTAATTGTGACATGAGGTTTTCTTATAGGGGATCCCTTTTTAACACCTGTTCTAAGTAACCAGTTAGTATCTGATAATGGGGAGGGTTTTCCTTTCAAGCCGTATGTAATTAGTCTGTGATTACTTAATTCCGATCTTCTTAATGGCATTCCCATTTCATTGATATACTGAGACGATCCATAAATATGATATTTTATTGTAGCTATTTGTTTAGAGACTAAGTCTAGGTGTTTTGGTCTTCTCATCCAAATACCCACGTCATAGTCTTGTCTTAACATATCTTGTTCGTCTTCAGAGTAATTGAGTTTTAAATTAATATCTGGATAGTCTTGAACAAATTGATTAATTCTAGGACTTAGCCACATAGAGCCAAATCCAACTGTAGTATTAATTGATAAGCTTCCTGAAGGAACTTTCTTAAATTCAATAATTTTTCTTTCTAATGAATTAAGATCAATAAATATTTTTTCTGTTTCTTCAAACAAAATAGATCCTTGCTCTGTTAATGTCAGGCCTTTGGTGTGACGTTTAAAAAGCTTTGTTTTTAAGCTATTTTCTAATGATTGAACTTGTCTAGTAATAGCTGACTGACTTAAGTTAATAATTGGAATGGCTTTTGATATACTTCCAACAGAGGCAACATGATAAAAAGTTTTAAGTCTGTCCCAATCCATTAATTAACTATAGATGAAAAATTACCGTTATAAATTAAAATACTTAAAGAAATATTTTTAAGATCAATTTCTAACTGATTCATAGTATTGATTGATTGATCTAATGATGCCTGAGAGTCAATCAAATCATTTACATCAACACGATTAGCTTCATAAAGAATTTTACTACCCTCATATTTAAGCTGGTTACTTTCTACTATTACTCTCTGTGAAATAATTTTTTTTGTTATATTTTGATAATTATTAAAACTAATTTTGTAGTCTGTATAAAACTTTTGAACCATATCCTTGTGATCTAATAGTTTTTTTTCATATTCATATTTTGAAATATCAAAATTATTTTCTTTTTTAAAACCATTAAATAAAGGAACTGTAAGTGTTAGTGATATTGAAGAAGATGATCTTTTACCAATTGTAGAACTAAATTTATCAGTATTTGAGTAATCATAATCTAGATCTACACTAGGCATTAAATCAATTTTGTTTTTTTCTAATTCTGGTAAGTAAGTTTTTTCCATAAAGGTAAGGTATTGACCATACGAAGAACTCATTAAATGGGATAATGTTCTCATCTGAATTAAAGAGGAGGGTATATCGACATCGTAGTCAAGTTTGATTTCATTAACTTTTATTTCCATATCTAATAAATCTGAGAGTTCTAGGGTTAGATTTTCAATCTCGTTGTTAATATCAAATAAGTTATTCTCAGAATTCATTTTAGCACTCTTAAAATTCAAAAGATCAATTTTTGATAATCTTCCAGCTTCAAATAAAATTTCAGCTTCTTTTAACTTATTTGAATAAAAGTTAATATTATTTTTAGATGTTGCTTTGAGATTATGCAGTGATTTTAAGTTATAATAACCAAGTATTAATTCTTTTATTAATAAACTTTTTTTATATGTATTTAATGCCATGTTAGCCTTATTTTTATTTTCAATTTCAACAATATTTTGATCTCTGTAACCTCCGTTATAAAGATTAAGATCTAAGCTTAAACTATGGGTATTAGAGCTTATAGAACTTGAAGAGGTGGTTTTTGTGGTTGTATCAGAAGTTTTATTTGAATATGAAATTGTCGGATAAAAAGAAGAGTAGCTATTTTTAATATCTAATTCATTGATCTTTTGGTCATAAAAAAAAACTGATTCATTTTGATTTTTTGTTTTTAGTATATTAATTAGCTCTTCAATTTCGTAACTATTTACTGTGTTGAAAGTAAAGAACAGAAATGAAAAAAAAATTACTATTTTACTTTTTGCCATATCTTCTCCAAATTTTTTAAATTCCACTCCAAATTATTTTTATTCATTATTTTTTCCATTTTTCTAAACCTTTTATCAAACTTCCTATTAGATTTTCTAATAACAGTCTCTGTATCCAATTTTAGTTTTCTTGATAAATTAATACAAGAAAGAAATAAATCACCTAATTCTTCTTCAATCTTACTTTTATTTCTATTCTTAATCTCGACCTCTAACTCTTTTAACTCTTCTTTGACTTTTTTAATTGTAGCTTCAGTAGTAGGCCAATCGAAACCTTCTTTTGCAGCTCTTTTATGAACTTTTACAGCTCTTGTGACAGCTGGAAGAGTTTCACTAATCCCATCAATTACAGAAGTTGCTCCTTTTTTTTTTCGGTCAATTTTTTTTTGGTATTCCCAAAAATCATTTACATCACTAATTGTTTTAATATTTTTATTATTTAGAAAAATATGAGGATGTCTGAGTTTCATTTTTTTTACACTAGAAGCAATTACATCATTGATATTAAATTGTTTTTTTTCTTCTGAAATTACTGAGTGGTAAACAACCTGTAAGAGTAAATCACCTAGTTCATCTTTAAGTTCGTCTGTTTTATTTTGCTCTATTGCCTCTACGACTTCATAAGCTTCTTCTAATGTATATTTAGCTAATGACTTAGAATTTTGACTTATATCCCAAGGGCAACCATCTTTTGGATTTCTGAGTTTTTTAACGACATCAACAATGTCTTCGATTTTTGATTTTGTTTTTACCATGCAAGTGCCTGAGCTTGAAATATTTGACTTTTATAACTTCTAATATCAGCATATGCATCAAAAATTTTATCTTTTTTTCTAGCACACAATAAAAAACCTTCACTCCAATCAGTTGTAGATATAGCTTTATGTCCTCTTTTTTTGAGTGGTTTGACAAAATTTTCAAGCCTTTCTTCGAGGAGAACTTGTTTAATATTTCCATCATGTGGATGAAAATAAGCAGGAAAATGTTCGGAGGATATTCTCGGCATATTTAATGCATCTGTAAGCGACTTTTGATTAAATATATAATTCATTAGAAATTGTGATTGCCATTGATCTTGTGCATCACCGCCCATTGTTCCACACACTAAAATTTCTTTATTTTTTTTATTTAGACATAAAGTAGGGCTTAAGGTGGTTCTCGGCTGCATTTCAGGTAGAGCAAAATTAATGTGTTCCGGTTTGCTCATGTAAAAGGTCATTAGTCTGTTGTTTAATGGAAATCCTAAATTTTCAACCACGTCATTGGCTTTTAACCAACCACCACTTGGGGTACAAGATATAGCATTCCCTTTTTTATCAATTATATCAATGTGAACAGTTCCAGAGCCCCAGGGTTTAATTTCATTACTAATAGGCATTAAAGAATTACCATTTAAAGGGTCACCTGGAGTTAAAATTTCCGATGCTCTCTCGCTAATTAACTTTATTCTTTTATTTAAATAATTATCTTGAATAAGATCTTGGGCTCTTACAGTATTTTTTGGATTTCCTGAAAAATACATCTCCCGATCAGCAAAAACTAATTTTAGTATTTCGATAAAATGATGAATATTTTTTTCATTATCAAGGGAGTATATTTTTTTACTTTTTGCCATTGCCATCATCATCAAACTTGTAACTCCTTGACCCCAAGTATCAGTTTTATAAATTGTATAATTGCCAAAAGTCTTACTTACAGGCTTTTCAAAAAAAGCAGAAAAATCTTCAAAATCACTTTTTTTTAAAAATCCATTTTTTTGATCTGAATATTTGATAATAGTATTTGCAATATCACCCTTATAAAAACATTGATGTAATTTATCTAAAGCATCTATTCTTTTTAATTTTAGTTTTTTTTCATGATTATTGATGAAATTTAAAAAATCTGCAAATTTTATATTTTTTTGAATTGAATAAGGATCAGGTAATTTTCTATTTTTAAAATATAGATTTTGTGTATTTGGAAAATCTTTTCTTATTTTTTGTTGGAGGTCTTTTAGACCATTACCCTCTTGAAAAATTAATCCTGGATGAATGGGGAAGCCATTTTTTGCATATTCATAAGCATATTTTGATATTTCATTGAAAGATAAGGTCCCATGAGCTTTTAATAAATTAATAATAGATGAAAAAACACCAGGTACTCCAGATGAATGAATTCCGTTATCTGGCACTTCTCGGTAACCTTGCATTAAGAGGTTTGTAAAATTGAAATTTTTAGGAGATTTTGTATTCCCATTGAGTACTGTTACATTCTTGTTATAAGGTTTAATAATCATAATACTCTCACCTCCAAGACTAAACATCTGCGGATTCACTAATGACTCAACTAACATAGCACCAGCCGCAGCATCAAAAGCATTCCCATTATCGTTATTCATTATCATGAATGCTGTTTGCGCAGATAAATTGGAATGAGTGGCTATACAACCGTTCATACCCATATACTCAGGTATAAAGCTATTAGAGTCATTGCTTTGAAATTTAAATGATCTATTGCTCATATTGTAATAAACTCTTCACTTGAAGTAGGGTGGACTGGTACAGTTTTTTTAAAATCATCTAATGTTGCGCCAGAAACAATTAAAATAGCTAATAACTGAATCAGCTCTCCAGCATCATCGCTTAAAATATGTGCTCCGATTACTTTTTGTGATTTTTTTTCAACAACAAGCTTATAAAAAGTATCTTTAATATTCGTTTTAAAGCTTTTTTTCATTGATTTAAATTCAGTTTTTAATTCGTAACATTCCATTCTATTTAATCTTGCCGCATCCAATGTTAGTCCGACACTAGCTAGCTGAGGAGATGAAAAAACTGCTGTGGGAACATTCTTAAAATCATATTCTAAAGTTTTTTTATTAAAAATTTTTTCAGAGATATAATGCCCTTGTCTTATAGCCATAGGTGTAAGATTTAAATAATTTAAAACATCGCCTATAGCATAAATATTTTCATTTGTTGTTTGAAAATCTCTATTTGCTTTTATAGAACCATCATCATTAATTTGAACTTTAGCTTCGGAAAGGTTTAATTTATCAACATTAGGTTCTCTACCAATAGCCGACAAAATATAGTTAGTTTTAATTTTTTTATTATTTGTTTTAATAACAAGATTCTTTTTGTCTGACTTAGATATCTCTTTAATTTCTACATTTAGGTGTATCTTAATTTTTGAGTTTTTCATATTTTCCTGAAGTTTTTCAGTTAAATCCTGATCAAATTCTTTTAATATTTTATTTCCTCTATAGAGAAGGTCAACTTTGACACCTAAATTTGAAAATATACATGCAAATTCAATAGCTATGTATCCTCCTCCAAGTATCGACATTCTTTCGGGTAACGTAGGTATTTTAAAAATATCATCACTGGAGTGAACAAATTTTTGAAAGTTATTTAAAACTCTAGGCTTGCTTCCAGTAGCAATAATAAATTTCTTAGATTTAAATTTTTTATTTCCTACTTTAACGGTATTTTTGTCTATAAAACTAGCAAATCCATTTATGATCGTAACTTTATTTTTAAGAAGTAAGTTCTTATAAATGCTATTTAATCGATTGATTTCATTATCTTTTTTAGTAATAAATTTTTTCCAATTTAATTTCTTTTCTTTTACATTCCATCCATAAGAGGCGTAATTATCCAGATCTTTATTGAATTGAGAGACGTAATAAAAAAGTTTTTTTGGTACGCAGCCTAAATTCACACATGTGCCCCCAAACTTACTCCCTTCTATTATTGCAACCTTAGCCCCATGCGTGGCAGCTATTCTTGCAGATCTAACTCCGCCCGAACCAGCACCAATTACAATTAAATCATAAATCATTTTAAAAATTCATTTCTTTAGTCTATAAAGTCATAAATGTCTTGGAAGTCAATTTCAAATTCTAATTACAGCGTCTTGTTAGGAGATCTATTAATGCAAATGGATGGAAATAATCCTGTATTTAAAACAACCGTTTTAGATAAGCATTTAAATTCAGCTAATTACGCACATGGTGGTTTCCTAATGTCACTATTGGATAATACGATGGGTAATGCTTCCTATTTAGCTTTTGAAAAAAACCCTTGTGTTACAATTTCTATGACTACCCATTTCATTAAAGCGGCATCAAATGGAGATGAGTTAATTATTAAGCCCATAGTTGAGAAAAAAACAAATTCTCTATGTTTTATGAAAGCAGAAGTTCTCTGTAATAATCAAATTATTGCCTCTGGTAATGGTATTTGGAAGGTTATGAATAAGAAACTACCTAAATCTATTTCACAAAAACTAAAAGATGATGATGGTGGATGGTAAAAATTATTGAAAACTGCAATTATTTTTGGATCAACAGGTCTAATTGGTAGCCAATTACTAAATATTTTACTTCAAGATGATGAATACTCAACAATCAAAGCTGTAGTAAGATCTCCCTTATCAGTAAGTCATAAAAAACTTGAAGTTATCGTTAACGATTTAACTAATATCAGTTCATTAAAAAAAAATATTTCAGGAGATCGCTGTTTCTTTTGTATTGGGACAACAAAGCCACAATCACCAAATAAAAGTGAATACAGAAGAATAGAATATGATATTCCGGTTCAAATAGCATCTATAGCGAAAAAAAATAATGTTAATTGTTTTCTATACATTTCATCATTAGGATCAAATCCCAATACAAATAATACATACTTAAAAAATAAGGGAGAAGTTGAGGAAAAATTAAAAGGTTTGAATTTTAAGCAATTAACTATTGTGAAACCTTCAATACTTTTAGGAAAACGTTCTAAATTTAGATTGGGTGAGTTTTTGAGTCAAAGAATATTTGTCTTCTTGTCTTTTCTTTTTCTAGGACCTTTAAATAAGTTTAAACCTATTAACTCAAAGCAAGTTGCAAAAGCAATGGCATTTATTGCAAAAAATGGTAACTCACAAATAATTTATGAGTCGGATGCATTACAAAATTTTTAATTAGAACTTTTTATAATAAAAAAATTGCCAATTAAAATTAAAAGACCTCCAAATATTAGAGTATATGTCCATTCTAGATTTTCAAAATAAGTAGAAATTATTAAAGCCATTAATGGCATAATAACAGAAATGTAGGAGCCATTATTTGGTCCAATATTTCTAATCAGTGTTAAATAAAAACTAAAACCTAAAACACTTCCGAAAATAGATAGATAAAGCAAAGAACTGATATACGAAGTCGTAATTTCAAAATTAAAGTTTGATTTTGTAATGAATAGGAAAACAAATAAAGAAATTGAGCCATAAAGCATGGCTAATGCATTGACTGATATTACATTAAGTTTGTCTCTAGAGTTTTTGATAGAAACAATATTGCCAAGGGAAGCAATATATGTTGCTATTAATCCCACCAATATACCAAAGGATGTTCCAGTTTTATAATCAAAATTAAATATTTCTTTATTAAATATAATAACTAAACCAATTAATCCAAAAGAACTTCCAAGCACGGTCATAAGTGAGGGTTTTTCTTTATAGAAAATAAAATAATTAAAAATATTCATAATTAGAAGCGCAGAAAAACACAAACAAACTAAACCACTAATGAGATATTGGGTGGAAATATAAAAAAGAACATAATTGATATTGAAGAGTAAAATTCCTAATAAACATATATAAAAATGATTTTTTAGAGAAAATTTAAATTGTATATTTTTAGAATAACAAAAAATAATTAAAATAATTGCAGCAAGGAAAAAGCGATAGAAAACAGAAACCAAAGGATCTACAACTCCCAGTTGAAATTTAATTATATACCAAGTAGGGGACCAACAAAAAAGTGTTGCTAAAAAGAGAAAAATGGTATTATTCATTGATATGCCTTCTTTCGATGTAGTTTCAAAACCCGATTTACAAGAAATTGATAATGCCATTAATAATACAAAAAGAGAAGTTGATAATAGATTTGATTTTAAAAATTCAAATTCAACTATAGAGCGAAAAGAATTTCTTATAACAATGGATACGGCTGATATGACTAAGTTAAGTCAGTTCAATGATATACTAAAAAATAATATTGTACGTCGTAAAATTGATCCTAAATTTATTCATATTAAAGATACTGAAACATCATCAGGCAATAGGATCAGACAGCATATAGAAATACTAAATGGTATCTCTAAAGAGGATGCGAAATTGGTTACAAATCTTGTTAAATCTTCAAAGCTTAAATTACAATCATCTATACAAGGTGATGAAGTTAGAATTACTGGAAAAAAAATTGATGATTTACAGAATATGATTGATGTACTCAAATCTGCAGATATTAAATTACCTCTACAATATATAAATTTTAGAGATTAATTAATTCATAACTATCAAAATCAATTACATGAAGACTATGAATCTCTTGTATAAATTTTATAAAATCTGACGTTTCTAATTGAATTGTTTTAGTATTAATCAATGGATGAAAATTACACAAATTTTCATTTAAAATATTTTTATCTATATAAAAATTAACATCTTTTTCATGATTATTTATTAATGCATAAGGACTTACTGATCCGGGCTTAACGCCCAGTTTGTCATTTAGAAGTTCAGGATTACCAAATGAAAGATTACCTTGGGCGGGAATAATATTTTTTAAAATTTTTAAATCAACATCAGCATTATCCATACATGATAGTAAAAATATTTTTCTTTTTTTATCTCTAAGAAAAAGATTTTTAGTGTGAGCTCCTTTTAAATCAAGATCAGATTTAAGTTTGCTAGACTCATCTACAGTATAAAAAGCCTCATGCTCAAATAGCTTATAATCAATGTTTAAGTGTGATAATTTGTCAAATAATTGCTTAATACTATCAGTCATATTAATATAATATAGTATATATACATATGGCTTTAAATATTCAAATACTACTAATATGTTTATTTTTAATAAGCTCTTGTATCTTTAGTTTTAAAGATAATTCAGTTAGTTTTTTAAAGAATATAAAAATTTATGAAAACATTTAAATTAAATAGAAGAAAGTTTTTAAAAAAAGCTGCTATTCCTGTTGCGGCATCAGCTCTAATTTCTCATCCAGCCGTATTAAGTGCTAAGACTAAAGTGGAATTGAGTCTTGTTACTTCTTGGCCTTCGAATTTTCCTGGTATTGGTCTTGGAGCCAATAGATTAGCTAATAGAATTCAATCACTTTCAAATAATGAAATTAATATTAATGTTTATTCTGCGGGAGAGTTAGTCCCACCATTTGGTGTTTTTGACGCTACATCATCAGGTACTGCTGACATGTACCACTCTGCAGATTTCTATTGGACTGGAAAAAACAAAGCTTATCCCTTTTTTGCATCAGTCCCATTTGGTATGACCGCCGATGAATTTAGCTCATGGATATATGCTAATGAAGGGCAACAATTGTGGAATGAGCTTGGCAAAAAATTTAATATGAAACATTTTCTTGTAGGCAACACTGGAACAACATTATTTGGATGGTTTAAAGATGAATTTAAAAATTTAGAAGATTTTTCTAAGATTAAAATAAGAAGTCCTGGGTTTGGTGGTGAACTTTTAAAAACTTTAGGTGCAACTCCAGTAAGCCTACCTGGTGGAGAAATATTACCTTCTCTAACTAGTGGAGCTATAGATGCTGCAGACTGGTCTAATCCTGTCATGGATTTAGCATTTGGTTTTTATAAGGTAGCTAAATATTGTTACTATCCTGATTTTAAAAAACCAACAGTATCAATATCACTCGGTTTTAATCTTGATAAATGGAATTCTCTGTCCTCTCAACACCAATCGATTATTCAAACTGCCTGTCAGGCAGAGAATCAAGAAATGTTATCTGATTTTATGAATAAAGAAGTATTTGCTATCGAAAAACTCAAATCTCTTGGTGTTATTTTTAAAAAAGTTCCTGAAGAGATAATTGTAGAAGCTAACAAAAATGTTAAGTCTGTTATCGATAATTACGCAGTAGATGACATTTCTACCAGAGTCAGGAATAGTTATTTTACTTTTCTCGATAAAAGGAAATCGTTTAGTGATTTTGATATTTCTAATTACTTGAATTCAAGAAAAATCTAGCGCTTATTTAATCTAAAAAAAGAAAGTAATTTTTCAATTCCAGAAAAATTTGACTCTAATCTAGCGTAAACACCATCAATCTTATTTATGTGATCGTCTAACCTAGAGTACAGTTTGTCTATTTTTTTTTCCAAATGAGCAATCTTGATATTTTGGTCTGAAGTTTTTTTTGGTTTGAGAGAGGCCTTTTTGGATATTTTTTTTTTCTTAACGGGCATTTATGAGATTAACTTATAGAATAAATTTTAAAATGAAACTGGGATTAAGTATATTTTGCATTTATTTCCGGTATCCATTGTTGTAATTTTTTAATTCTATTGCCAGGAGTAGGGTGTGTTGACAGGAATTCTGGTGGAGTTCTGCTTTTACTTGCTTCTTGCATTCTTTCCCACACCCCGATAGATGCTGTATTATCATATCCAGCTAACGTCATGAAGATAAGCCCTAGATAATCAGCCTCTGATTCTTGAAGTCTTCCAAAAGGAAGATTAATACCTAGTTGAACTACATAATCATCAACCCTAGAAGCACTGAGAGCACCATCTAAGACACTATCTAATATAGTAGAGCCAATGTTGAATAATACGGCTTGACTCGCTCTTTCAACTGAATGTTTCGCAACAGCGTGAGCTATTTCATGACCCATTACAGCGGCCATTCCGTCCTCGTTTTTAGTTATATCCAATATTCCTGTATAAAACGCAATTTTACCACCAGGCATGCACCAAGCATTAAGGCTATCATCCTCAATTAATATAAATTCCCAGTCAAAGTTATCTAAAGATTCTTTTTTACCAATATTTTCAAAATATATTTGTACTGCTTTAGTGATTCTCGTACCAACTGTGTTTAATTGACGATTATGTAACTTATTTATACTGAGTTTAGATTCTTTTTTTATATTTTGGTAAGCATTATGAGCATTTTGGTTAATAACAGATTCTGGATATATCGATAATTGATTTCTTTCAGTTATGGCTACTTGTGTACAGGAAGGTAAGAGAAATGGAACACAACAAGTGCATCCTAATGTTTTTAAAAAAGCTCTTCTATTTTGATTCACAATTGTAGTATATTCCAAACAAATCAATTATGGCAACCTGTTATCTCAATGGAAAATACTTACCTTTATCTAAAGCCAAAATTAGTGTTACTGACAGAGGCTTTCAATTTTCAGACGGTGTGTATGAAGTAATAGCTAGCTATGATGGAACTTTAATAGACATAGACTTACATCTCAAAAGGTTAAAAAAATCTCTAAAAGAAATTGATATTAAAATTAATCTATCGATTGAAGAGATACTAAAAATATCAAATAAAATTCAATCAATGGATAATTTAAAAACTGGAATAATTTACATACAAGTTACACGAGGAAATCAAAACCCAAGAGATCATAAATATGCCAATAACTTAAAACCAAATATAATTATCTATTCCATTCAAAAAGATTTAAAAGCAAATGACCAATTATCTAATAAGGGTGTTCCAGTTATAACATATCCAGATATTAGATGGCTAAGAGCAGATATTAAAAGTATTTCTCTTTTAGGCAATGTTATGGCTGTTAATAAAGCAAAAGATATGAAATGCCATGAGGCAATACTTATTGACCAAAATAGCAATGTCACAGAAGGAAATTCATCTAGCATTTGGATTATTAAAGGAAATAAATGTATCACTCACCCCTTAACTAATAAAATATTGAATGGCGTTACTAGAAAAAAACTAATTTCAATAATTAAAAAAAATGATTTGATTTTTGAAGAAAAAATTTTTAAAAAAGAATTACTCTTTAAGGCTAATGAGGTATTTATGACCAATGCAACAAACTTTATAATGCCAATAATAAAAGTCGATAAAATCAAAATTGGAAAAGGTTTACCTGGAGTAATTTCACTATTACTTCGTAAGCAGTATTTACAAGCTATTAAATGAGATTGTTTATTTTATTAATTATCTTTTTATGTGCATTCAATGCTAATGCAGAGGAAAAGAAAATATATCTTGCAGGAGGATGTTTTTGGTGTCTTGAGGAAGCTTATCAAGGTGTAGATGGGGTAATATCGGCCATATCTGGTTACTCGGGCGGACATACAACAAATCCAACTTATGAAAAAATTTCAACCGGCAAAACTGGTCACATAGAGGCTTTAGAAATAATATACGATGATGAAATAATTAACTCAGATAGTATTTTAAATATATTTTTCAAAAACATAGATCCCTTCGACGAGAATGGACAATTTTGTGATAAAGGATATCAATACCAAAGTGCTATATTTCTGAACATTAATATAAACCAAACTTTAGTTAATAAGTATATTTCAATTATTGAAAACAATTATGAAAAGAAAGTTAAAACTTTAGTATTAGAATTTGATAAATTTTACGAAGCAGAAGATTACCACCAAGATTTTTATATTAAAAACCCAATCCGTTATAATTACTATAAAAAAGGATGCGGTAGGGTGAAGAGACTTAAACAATTATCTATAATATTTAATGAGTAAAATTTTTATAATACTTTTTTGCAGTCTTTTAATTTTTTATTTTGTATTTGGTGGCAAATTAGGACCTAAAAGTAAGAGGAGTGTTATTATCGCTTTCATTGCGATAATTGGTTTTTTTCTTATTTTTAGTGGCAAGTTAAATTTTCTTCCTGTTGCCCTAGCTCCAGCATTATTATTTTTTAGAAGAATTACAGGACTCTTAAGTATTTTTAATTTTTTAACTAAATCATCATTTGGTAGAAGTTTTAGTCCTAACTTTTCTACTTCTTATTTAAATTTTAAGATAAATTTAAAATCTAAAATTGTTACTATTGAAATCCTGAAAGGATCATTTTCTGGAAAGAACTATTCATCATTATCTCAAAACAATAAGGATTTACTTATGGAGGAACTAAAATCTCAAGATCCTAAAGGCTACAATTTAATCAAAATGATAATTTCTCAGTCTAGTTTTGCACACAATCCATCTTCTAATAATTATGAATTAACTGAAACAAACGCTTACTCTATTTTAGGTCTTAATGAGGGCGCTTCAAAAGAGGATATAAAAAAAGCATATTATAGCTTGATGAAGAAGTTTCATCCTGATAAAGATGGTAATAATTATCTGGCAAACTTAATTACTGAAGCTAAAAATACATTAATAAACAAAAATTAGAAAAGAGACCTTAACTCATATGTCATTACAAGAAATACGTAATATAGCTATTATTGCACACGTTGATCACGGAAAAACAACCTTAATTGACAATATCATGAAGCAAAGTGGTATGTTCAGAGACAATCAGGAAACATCAGAGAGAATGATGGATTCTAACGATCTAGAAAAAGAACGTGGTATTACAATTTTAGCAAAACCAACTTCTATTATTTGGAATGAAACTCGAATTAATATCATTGATACGCCAGGTCATGCTGATTTTGGTGGCGAAGTTGAGAGAGTATTATCAATGGCAGATGGAGTAATTCTTCTTACCGATGCTGCTGAAGGCCCAATGCCACAAACTAAGTTTGTTTTAGGTAAAGCGCTTAAACAAGGACTAAAGCCAGTTGTTATTATCAATAAAGTGGATAAGTCTGACAGCAGGCCTGAACAGGTAGTAGACGAAGTATTTGATTTATTTGTTTCCCTTGAAGCTTCTACTGAACAGCTAGATTTTCCAATATTATATGCTTCAGGAAGAAATGGTTGGTGTGTGAATGAGCTTGAGAATGATAGAAAAAATTTATCTCCATTATTAGACTTAATTCTTAAACATGTCCCAAAACCTACTGTCGACACCACTAAACCTTTTGCTATGTTAGCAACTCTTCTTGAGTCTGATCCTTATATAGGCCGATGTTTAATTGGAAGAGTAGAGCAAGGTTCTGCTAAGATTAATGATCCAGTAAAAGCCATTAACTTGGATGGTAAAATTATTGAGACAGGCAGACTTACAAAGTTATTAAAATTTGAGGGCACAAAAAAAATTGTTGTCGATGAAGTAAATACAGGTGATATCGTTTGTATTGCTGGATTAACAGATGCATCTGTTGCAGATACAATTTGTTCTACTGAGGTCGATCAACCTATTCCCTCAACCCCTATTGATCCTCCAACTATGTCAGTTACCATTATGGTTAATGACTCACCGTTTGCAGGTACAGAAGGTAAGAAAGTTACCTCAACGGTTATCAGAAATAGACTATTGGCAGAGGCTGAGACTAATGTAGCTATTACATTTAATGAAAATAAAAATAAAGATGCCTTTGAAATTGGTGGAAGAGGCGAGCTACAATTAGGAGTATTGATAGAAACTATGAGAAGAGAAGGTTTTGAAGTTACTGTTTCAAGACCAAAGGTACTTTTTCAGCAGGATGAAAATGGCAATAAGACTGAACCTTTCGAAGAAGTAACAATTGACGTTGACGAAGAATATTCTAGCTCTGTAATTGACGGTATGAACCAAAGAAAATGCGAAATGCTAGATATGAAGGCAGCTGGTGCAGGTAAAACAAGAATTATTTTTTTAGCACCTTCAAGAGGATTAATAGGTTATCAAAATAAATTTTTAACTGAAACAAGAGGTACTGGTGTTCTTAATCGTGTATTTCACTCTTATGCACCTTTTAAAGGCGATATAACTGGAAGAAGAAGTGGTGCTTTAATTTCTACAGGCTCAGGTAAGGCGGTTGCTTATGCGATATGGAAATTACAGGAAAGGGGAATTATGTTTGTAGAGCACAATTCACCCGTCTATGTCGGAATGATCGTAGGTGAGCATAACAGAGATAATGATTTAGAAATTAATGTATTAAAAGGAAAACAACTAACAAATGTTAGGGCTTCTGGTACTGACGATGCTGTTACTTTAGCTCCACCAAAGATTATGTCTTTGGAGGAAATGATGACTTATATTAACCCTGATGAATTACTTGAAGTAACTCCTAAGAGTTTAAGATTGAGAAAAAAATTTTTAGACGCTAACGAAAGAAAAAAACACTCTAAATCTCTAGAATAAAAGTTATATTCAAATTATTATATTGATAATTCTTGCTTACGCTAACTTAGTAATAATTAGTTTTTTAGCAGCAACAATATTACCTTTCTCTTCTGAGATTTTTTTATCTGTGATGATTTTATCAAAGAAATATGAATTAGGACTATTGCTTTTTTTTGCCAGTTTTGGAAATATCTGTGGTTCGATTGTAAATTGGTATCTTGGAAAAAAGATTTTAATTTTTCAGAGTAAAAAATGGTTTCCTGTAAACTCAAATCAATTAAATAAAAGTCAAAAAATATTTAATAAATATGGGTCTTGGTCAATTTTATTTGCTTGGGTGCCTATCATCGGAGATCCTATTACAGTATTATCTGGAGTATTAAATGTAGATTTACTGAAGTTTACAATTCTTGTAACAATATCTAAAGTCTCTAGGTATATATTCTTAATTTACTTGATTAATTAAATTATATTTTACTTCAGAGACTCTTTTTTAATTTTTTCAATAATTCCTTTTTCTTCATATTTTTCAAAAGGCATATGAATCCAAGGTGAGTCTTTGTAGTGGTCAACATAATAGTCTGGTTTAAATGTAGAAACTTCTTTATAAAATAAAACTGCAGATCTCATTGGTTCATCAAAATAAAAGCCATAAAAATGCTCTAACCATTTTTTACTTTTATGAAGTGTAACTCCAGAGTCAGCTAAATCATCAACAAGTAAAGCTCTAGAACCAATATTTGGTGTGGTTTTAGCCAAATCTCTTGAAAATGTTATAGAACCTCTCTTGTTTTTTACACCATCGCCTTTATAAGACTCCACTGAAAGAATAGCTAAAGGGACATCAAAAATTCTAGCAAGAACATCTCCAACTCTTAGACCGCCTTTAGCAATACAAATGACTTGATTAAAATCCCAGCCATCGTCATAAAGTTTAATAGCTAACTGTTCTATTTTCTGATTGTATTCTTCTGTTGAAATAAAGATATCTGACATAGTTTTTTAATAAAGGTTATTTTGTGCCCTGTCAATCAACAGGGCACTATTAAGTTAATAATTATTGAGGTACTTGATCTTCAATTCCCTGAACATAAAACATCATACCAGCAAGCATTCCATCATCAGCTACTGAACCTTCAGGAACTACCAATTCACCATCTTGATTGTAGATAGGTCCAGCAAATGAATGAAGACTTCCATCTATAATTCTAGCTTCCATAGCTTTAGCTTCAGCAATCAAATCTGCAGGTAGAATTTTGGTATTATAATCAGACATAACAACATGCCCTTCTTTCATACCGGCCCAAGTATCTTGAGAAGCCCAACTGCCATCAACCAGAGCCTTAGCTCTTTCAGCGTAATAAGGTCCCCAAACATCCTCGATAGCTGTCATATGCGCATTTGGACAAAATTGCTCTTGATTAGAGGCTTGACCAAAAGCTAATACTCCAGCTTTTTCAGCAGCTTGACAGGGTGCAAATGTATCGGTGTGCTGAACTATAATATCCGCTCCTTGATTAATTAATGTATTGGCAGCATCAGCTTCTTTGGCAGGATCATACCAAGTGTAAGCCCAAATTACTTTTATCTTAATATCGGGATTAACCTTAGATGCCGCTAAATAAAATGAATTGATTCCTCTGATAACTTCGGGAATAGGGAAGGATGCTATATAACCAATTGTATTGGTTTTAGTCATTTTACCTGCAATATGACCAATTATAGTTCTACCTTCATAAAATCTAGAGTTATATGTAGCTACGTTGTCAGCTCTTTTATAACCAGTGGCATGTTCAAATTTTATATCAGGGAAGTCCTTAGCTACTTCCAGTGTTTGATCCATGTAATTAAATGAAGTTGTAAATATTAAATCGTGACCAGACTCAGCTAATTTTCTTATAGCTCTGACAGCATCCGCATTTTCCGGAACATTTTCGATGTAAGTCGTAGTAATGCTATCTCCAAGCTCTGCTTCCATAGTTTGTCTGCCTTGATCGTGCATATAAGTCCATCCATGATCACCTGGAGGGCCGATATAAATAAATCCAATTTTTTTCTGATCTGAAGCCGTATCTTGAACATTATTTTGATTAGAAATAAAAAAGCCGCCAGCTCCAAGTAAAACAGCTAAGATTATAATAATGGGTAAAGTGTTTTTTTTCATAATATTTTCCTTTTGATGATCATTATTTATAACAAAAAAAAAATAGATTCGTGTTAGTTAAAATTAATAAATAGTGGATAACCTACTGATTTTTATTAAACGGTAATGTTAAGCATGCAGGGGCTGATAATTTAATTCTTAATTTATTACCCGAGATTATTACTAAAACTAAAATTGTAACTAGATAAGGCATCATATTGAAAAATTGACCCGGAAACTTAACGCCAAAAGCTTGCAAATTCATTTGCATAATTGCTACTCCTCCAAATATATAAGCTCCTAAAAGTATCCTTTCTGGCTTCCATGTTGCAAATACAACTAAAGCAAGAGCTATCCAACCTCTACCGGCAATCATTCCTTCCTGCCACATTGGAGCATAACAAATGGAGAAATAAAAACCTGCTAATGCACTCATTGCTCCACCAAATAATATTGATATAAATCTAATTTTTATAACATTAAAGCCTAATGAATGAGCAGAGTGATGAGACTCTCCAACAGCTTTGACTATTAAACCTAATTTTGTTTTCTTGAAAAAATATCCAATAAAAATAACGACTAAAAATGAAATTATAATCAAAAAATACGGGCTTAATCCATCTATAGGAGTTCCAACATATTTTTTACCAATCATTGAGCTAATGCCTATGCCAAATATCGTAAGTGCTAAACCCGTTGCTACTTGATTAGCCATTAAATAAAGAACTAAAAAAGCAAATAATCCTGACATCACTAGTCCTGAAATTAAAGAAACAATAAGTGCTGCAAGATAACTGTCCGTAAGAACTAATGTTACAAAAGCAGAAACAGCTCCTACCAACATCATACCCTCTAAACCTAGATTAAGTACTCCTGATTTTTCAACTACCAATTCTCCAATTGCAGCAAATACTAAAGGAGTAGTTCCTATAAGAATGATATTAACTATTCCAAAAATCATATTCGTATCCATTTAATTGTTTAACCTTAATTTAAAATTAACAAGTAAATCGCTACCAAGAAGAAAAAATAGAACAAGTCCCTGAAAAACAAATCCAACAGCAGCTGGTATTTGAAGAAATAACTGTGCGTCCTCCGCGCCCAAATAAGTTAGAGCAATAACTAGTGAAGCAAAAATTATACCTAGAGGATGTAACCTCCCTAAGAAGCAAACAATAATAGCTGTAAATCCATAATTAGGAGAAATGTCTCTATATATTAGACCAATAGGACCAGAAACTTCGCCCACGCCAGCTAAACCTGCAAAAGCACCACTTATAGCAAAGGCAGAAAATATCAAAAAATTTTTATTAAATCCTGCAAATCTTGCTGCCTTTGGACTGAATCCTGAAACTTTTAATTGAAAACCAAATATAGTTTTTGAATAAATAAACCAAGAAAATGCTATTAGAATTAAAGTAATAATTAAACCAAAATGAATTCTTAAGCCTTGAAATAAAATTGGCATCCTTCCAGACTCTCCAAAAGGTCTTGTTTTTGGAAAATTAAAACCATCGGGATCTCTCCATGGACCAACAACTAAATAATCTAAAATTAAGAGAGCGATGTAAGCTAACATTAAACTTGTTAGAATTTCATTAGTATTAAATTTTGTTTTGAGAAGGGCGGGTATCATTGCCCATAATGCGCCACCTAATGCTCCGGCAATTATCATTCCAGGTAATATTAAAACAGAGCTAATGTCATAAAAATAAATTCCTACTCCGCCCCCAAAAATTGCACCCATAGTGAGTTGACCTTCAGCTCCAATATTGTAAATATTATTTTTAAAGCAAAAAGATAGTCCCATTGCAATTAAGGCTAGGGGAGTTGCCTTTACCAAAAGTTCGGATATTCCATATGCATTAGAAATAGGAGATATAAAAAAAATCTTAAGGGCATTTGAAGGATTATATCCCATCAAAAAAAAGATAATTGACCCTGTAAGGAGTGTCAGGAAAATAGCAAAAATTGGTGCCAATATAAACATAGATTGAGAACTACTACCTCTAGGAACAAGTTTAATCAATTTCTCCACCCATCATAATTCCAAGTTTTTCAATATTTAAATTTTTAGTTTCAAAAGGCTCAGATAATTTTCCTTTTGAGATTACAGAAACTGAATGTGTAATTTCAATAAGCTCGTCAAGATCTTGAGAAATAATTAATAGCGATGTACCTTCTTTTGACAATTTAATCAGAGACTCTCTAATAAATGACTCAGCTCCTGTATCGACACCCCAAGTGGGCTGATAGACAATTAATAATTTAGGATTTGAACTTATTTCTCTTCCTATAACAAATTTTTGTAAATTACCGCCAGATAAATTTTTAGCTGAAATTAGTTCGTTGGGTGTTTTAACATTAAAATTGCTAATTACATTTTTTGTGTAGGTTTCTATTTCTTCAAAATTTAGTATTCCCATCTTAGAAAATTTATTGCCTGCAAACTGACTGAGTAAAATATTTTCACTTAAGGATAATTCTGGAACAGCACTATGACCTAATCTATCTTCAGGAACAAATCCTATAGCTAATTCTCTTCTAAATTTTGTAGGTAAGTTAGTAATATTTGTATTGTCAAATAGCACTTCACCTCGAATATTATCGATATTTTCTCCTGTTAATAATTCCATCAATTCTTTTTGTCCATTACCTGCTACACCAGCTATTCCAAATATTTCACCTTCTTTTAGTGAAAAAGAAATATTTTTTATATCCGTAAGAAATGGGTCATTATATTCTTTTGATAAATTTTTAACTTGAAATAAAATATTATTTTTAACTGACTTATAATCAGTTACTTGTGATTTGACTTTATAGCCCAACATTTTAACTGCCAGAGTTTCTTTTGTTTCCGCTTCCGCACTACAAGTGGTAATAACCTCACCATTTCTCATAATAGTGACTTCATCACAATTTTTAATAACTTCGTCTAACTTATGAGTAATATAGAGAATAGTTTTACCCTCATTAGTTAATTTTTTAAGGATTACGAACAATTTATCAGACTCATTAGGAGTTAAAACAGAAGTTGGTTCATCCATTATTAAGATTTTAGGTTCTTGTAAGAGAGCTCTGACAATCTCAACACTCTGTTTTTCTCCTGCAGATAAATTGTTAATAGGAGAGTCAAGATCTAATGTGAGATCATATTTTTTTGAAATTTCTATTGCTCTATTTTTCAATTTTTTAAAAGATATGTTCTCTTCAAGTCCTAAAATCAAATTTTCTGAAACCGTCAATGACTCAAAAAGAGAAAAATGTTGAAAAACCATTCCTACTCCAGTCGCCTTAGCTTCAGATGGATTTTTAAATTTAATTTCTTCCCTGTTAAGTAAAATATTCCCAGAGTCTGATGTCACAAGTCCGAAGAGGATCTTTACAAGTGTTGATTTTCCAGCTCCGTTTTCACCGAGAAGTGCATGAATTTTTCCATCTCTTATATTAAAAGAAACATTGTTATTTGCTATAACACCAGGATATTTTTTACAAATATCATTAATTTCTAATAAATAGGGATTCATTTAAGTAGATTAATCATTAAAACAACACTTATCAAAATAAATAACAAACCAACTATTTTCCTTATCAAGAATATTCTT